>NZ_QAYX01000017.1 GCF_003054705.1 Opitutus sp. ER46 | reverse complement strand
CAATGCAGTAGAAGACCGACCCCAATTTGCCACCTAAACGAAGTTCCTACTGCATGGCTCCGGGTAAGAGAAAGAGTCGCCGCACCCCTTCGGCCCGCCCGGCCCCGCCCCGTGGCTATTCCACTCTCACTTTCACTCTCACTCTCACTCTCACTTTCACTTTCACCTCCGCCGTTGCGACGGCGGAGGTGAAGCCCCACGCTCGCCACCCGATGAACCCGCTGCCGCGATTCCTTGGCCTGGCCCTCTTTGTGGTCCTCGCCATCCTCGCCGCCCTTCTCGCCGCGCCGCTCTGGCAGCGTAACGCCCCCGATGCCCCTCCGGCGTCCGCTTCGGCCAGCGTCAGCGCCGCCGTCGCCGACGCCCCGTCGACCGACGCACCGGCCACTGCCGCTCCCGCGCTCCCGGTCTCGCCCCGTTCCACGCCCCGCGTGGTCCATTTTTCCCAACGGCTCCCGCTCGTCTTCGCCCTCATCGGGCTCGTCCTCGCCCTCGCCCTGGTTGTCAGTCTCTCCCTGCGCGCCGGCAGCGCCGCCGACACCCGAGCCCCCTTCGCCGCCACGCGCCAGGAGATCGGCACCCTCACCCGGCTCGCCCAGGACTCCGCCGCCCGCGGCGAAGAACTCTCGCGCGAACGCGACGTCCGGCGCCGCGCCGAAGAGGACGCTCAGCTCAAGCAGGCCCTGCTCGCCCAGTCCGTGGAGGAAAAGATCCGTCTCGGACGCGACCTGCACGACGGCATCATCCAAGCCCTGTACGCCGCCGGCCTGACGCTGGAGTCGATGCGTCCGCTCCTCCGCGCCGATCCCGCCCAGGCCGAACGCCGGCTCGACGAGGTCCGCGCCAGCCTCAACGCCGCGATCCGCGACGTACGCGCCTACATCACGGGACTCGCGCCCGAGAACCTCCGCCGCGCCAGCTTCAGCCGCGGGGTCACCGCCTTGTTCGAACAACTCCGCGCCGGCCGGCCCACCGGCATCGAGATCAAGGCCGACGACGAGGCCGCCGCTGAACTCTCGCTCGAGCAGAACCTCGAAGCGCTCCAGATCGCCCGTGAAGCCATCAGCAACGCCCTGCGCCACGGCGCCGCCACCCAAATCACCGTGCGCCTCCACCGGGGCGACGGCGAAGTCTGCCTGCTGGTGCAGGACAATGGCCGCGGCTTCGACGTCGCCCAGGAACGCGCCGGCGGCTTCGGTCTCGCCAACATGCGCGCGCGCGCCGAACGTCTGGGCGCAACCTTGCGCCTCACCAGCCGTCCAGGCGAGGGCACGCGCGTCGTCGCCAACTTCCCAATACCGCAGCCTCCGGTCGTATGAGCTCTCCCGCCCCGATCCGCGTTCTCATCGTCGACGACAGCGAAGTGGTCCGCGTCGGCCTGCGCGCGCTCCTCGCCACGGAAGCCGACCTCCAGATCGTCGGCGAGGCCGCCACGGTGGGCGCGGCCGTCACCGCCTGCGTCCAGCTCCTGCCCCAGGTCGTGCTGCTCGACATCCGCCTGCCCGACGGCTCCGGGCTCGATGCCTGCCGGCAGATCCTCCGGCGGGCGCCCGACACCCGCGTGCTGATTCTTACGTCCGTGATCGACGACCGGCTCGTGGAGGACGCGATTCGCGCCGGCGCGCACGGTTACCTGCTCAAGGAAATCGACGCCCGCCGCCTGGTTCTCGCGATCCGTGATGTCGCGCTCGGCAAGTCCATCCTCGACCCCGCCGTCACCGCGCGTGTCATGGAACTCGCCCGCACCGGCGGCGCCAGCCCGCGCGAGCGGCTCGCCGATTTATCGCCCCAGGAGAAGCGGGTCCTCGCGCTCCTCGCCGAAGGCAACACCAACAAGGAGATCGGCGTGAAGCTCGGGCTCAGTGACAAGACGGTGAAGAACTACCTGAGCACCGTGTTCGAAAAACTGCAGGTTTCCCGCCGCGCCGAAGCCGCCGCGCTGTATGCGGGCCAGAAGCCAGAGGCCTGAGGCCGGAGGTCGGAAGCCGGAAGCCAGAAGCCGGAGGCCGGAGGGCGGAAATCAGACGTCAGAAGTCGGATGTCAGAGGTCAGTGTCGACAAACGGAGGCCAGAAGCCGGAGGCCGGAAATCAGAGGTCAGACATCAGATGTCAGAGGCCGGAATGGATGCCTGAGGCCTGAAGTCGGAAGCCGGAGGGCGGTGCCGCGGCGAGCCGCTGGCAGAAGATCCGATCGATCGGTCGGATCAGACTGATCAGTCGGACCTCCCCGATGTGCCCGATCGCCCCGATCGTTCACGTCGCCCAGGGGCGGGCGGCCACAAACTTCGCCCAGGCGCGGGCGCGATGGCTGATCACGTTCTTCACGGTTTCGCCGAGCTCTGCGAAGCTCTGCTCGTGGCCGTCGGGGACGAAAAGCGGGTCATAGCCAAACCCCTGCCCTCCGCGCGGCGCGACCAGCAGCCGACCTTCGCAGCGGCCTTCGCACATCAACTCGCGACCGTCCGGCCCGGCGAGCAGGAGCACGCACGTGAAATGCGCCCGGCGCCGCTCGGGCGGCACGTCGCGCATCACCGTCACCAGCTTCGCCAGATTCGCCGCGCTGTCGCCCTGTGGCCCCGCGTAATACGCCGACTCCACGCCCGGCCCGCCGTCGAGCGCATCGACGCACAGCCCGCTGTCGTCCGCAAGCGTCCACGCGTCCGCCGGCAGCTTGGCCCGCAGCGCCAGCGCCTTCTTGCGCGCGTTGCCGACAAACGTCCCGGCATCCTCCACCACGGGCGGCATGCCGCCGACGTCCCGCGCCGACACGATCCGCACCGGCGCGTGCGCCGCGTCCGCGAGCAATTGCAGCTCCGCAACCTTGTGGGCGTTACCGGAGGCGAAGTGGATCAGCATGATGGAGGGAATGAGGGATTGAGGGAGTAAGGGAGTAAGGGGTTGAGGGCGGTCTCCGGTTTTCGTAGCCGCCCCGTCGCTCGTTCTCGTTCTCGTCGCTTGTTCCCGTTCTCGCGCCGCGCGCCGGCGGCGCTTTCGAGAGAAAGAGGAAGAGTACGAGTAAGAGAAAGATCCAAACCGGCCCCCACTCTCACCCTCACTTAGCGGATGCTAAAGACTGTCTCGTCGATGATGAGCTTCTCGGGGTACTGCACTCGCCCGCGCATCAGCAGGTCGCCGTCGAAGTGTTCGTGCTGCACGTCGACCATCCGCACCGCGTGCTCGGGCTTCTCGGGCCGCAGGCCGCTGAAGATGCTCTTCGCCTTGTCGTCCGCGAACAGCATCGGCGCGTGATACACGAACAGGTAGTCGAGCTGCCGGGCGCGCACGAGTTCGCTGATCAGCTGCCCGCCACCTTCGAAGAGCACGCCGGGGATGCGCTCCTCGGCACACTTCTTCCGGAAGTCGGCGAACGGCACGCGCTGCGTCGGCGAATCAAACGTCCACACCGTGATCCCCATGTCGCGCAGCTTGCGCACGTAGCCGAGGCCGCCGTGCGGTGTCGTGACGACGATCGTGTTGGCGTGGAACTCGTCGGTGAAGGCGGTCGGCAGGTTCTTGTCGAGGACCGTGCGCAGCAGCCCGTCGAACACGAAGCGCTTCGGACACCACTCTGGCTCACCGGGCCGCCGGGCGGTCAGCCGCGGATCATCCTTGAGGAGCGTCATGGCGCCGACGGCGATGCCTGGGAACAACCGGCGCCAGCGGTGGACGTCGGCGCGCGAAGCCTCGTTGGTGATCCACTTTGATTCGCCGGTGCGGCAGGCAATCTTGCCGTCGAGCGTGGTCCCGGCCTTGGCGGCGAGAAGCGGCCCGTCCTGGGTGATCCAGTGGTTGAAGATCAGGTTGAGGTCGGTGCACTCGCGCTCGAGCACGCCCGTGATGACCTCAATGCCCGCCGCGCGCAGCACGTCGAACCCGCGGCCGGCGTGCGCCGGATTGGGATCCTTGGCGCCGACCACCACCTGCTTGATGCCCGAGGCGATGATCGCATCGGTGCAGGCGCCGGTCCGGCCGTGCGTGCTGCACGGCTCGAGCGTCACGTACATCGTGGCCCCGGGCCGCGGCTGCTTGCCGCGGGCGAGCAACGCGAGGCGCTCGGCATGCGGCCCGCCGTCGGGGGCGGTGGCGCCTTCGGCGACGACCTGACCGTCCTCGACGATCACGGCGCCCACCATCGGGTTGGGATGCGTGTTGCCCCAGACACTGCGCGCCATCGCCAGGGCCCGGCGCATGAATCCCTCGTGTTGTTCAGGTGTGGTCATGCCAAACGTTGGAGACGGCTCTTCTTGAAACAGTGAACGCCCGCGAGGGCGAAACGAAAGTGGTGGGCGGCGCCGCCGCCTCGAGCGCGACGGCGAACGCACCGCGCGCTCAGCCGCGCACGTAAGGGTTGTGCTGCTTCTCGTCGCCGACCGTCGTCTTCGGCCCGTGGCCGGGGAAGACGACGGTGTTGTCGGGCAGCGTGTAGATCTGCTCGCGGATCGATTTCTCGAGCTGCTCGAAACTCCCGCCCGGCAGGTCGCTACGGCCGACGCTGCCGTTGAAGAGCGCATCGCCGACGATCGCGCAGCCGAGCGCGGGGAAATGGAAAAGCACGTTGCCGGGACAATGACCGGGCACGTGGCGGACCTCGACCTGGTGGCCGAGGGCATCGAAGCGATCGCCCTGCTTCACCCACAGGTCGACGTGCATGGGCTCCAGATTCAGCGTCTCGCCCATGAACCGTTCCATGACCGAAGGATCCTCGATCATGATCTGATCATCGCGGTGCGCGCGGACCTTCGCGCCCGTCTGCCGCACCACCTCGGCGCCGCCCTGCGTGTGATCCCAATGTCCATGCGTGAGCCAGAGCTCGACCAGCCGGCACTTTTTCTCCTGCAGCAAGGGCTCGATCTCGGCCCAAATGTCTCCCGGCGCGTCGACGAGAACCGCCTCACCGCGCTCCGGCGCCATGAGAAGGTAGGCATTGGTTTGAATGGGCCCCGCGGGCAGGACGTGAAGATTCACGCCGCCCAATCCACCGCTTTTGCGGCCTCGCGCAACTCGGGAAATGGGACGGAGTGAAAGTGAGAGCGAAAGTGAGGGTGTGAGGGGGCAGGCCGCTGCCCCGGTCTTTCTCTTACTCTTCCTCTTTCTCTTTCTCTTCCTCTCGCCCGGTCGGCGCGGCCGGGCAGCCGACTCTGAGAGAAAGAGGAAGAGTAAGAGGAAGAGAAAGATTTGGTGGCCGCCCCGCGAGGAGGCGGCCGGAGAACCTCTGTCATGCCCCCCACTTCGCGCTTTCCCTCGGCGCGGACGGCCGCTACCTCCTCTTTCCCTCTATGCCGACACTCAAGTTCGCCGTCCTTGCGGGAGATTACATCGGGCCGGAAGTCATGAACGAGGCGCTGCGCGTCCTCGAACACGTTGCCCGCCAGGAGAACCTCACCCTCGCCTACACCAAGGCCGATGTGGGCGGCGCCGGCATCGACAACCACGGCAAGGCGCTGCCGGACTCCACGCTCAAGGTCTGCAGCGAGTCCGACGCCATCCTCTTCGGCTCCGTCGGCGGTCCCAAGTGGGAGAAGCTCCCGCCCAAGGAGCAGCCCGAGCGCGCCGCGCTCCTGCCGCTGCGCAAGCACTTCACGCTTTTCGCCAACATCCGCCCGGGCCTGTTGTACCGCGAACTCACCGACGCCTCGCCGCTCAAGACCGAGCGCATTCCCGACGGCATCGACATCGTCTGCATCCGCGAGCTCACCGGCGGCCTCTACTTCGGCCAGCCGAAGCAGA
Source organism: Opitutus sp. ER46 (assembly GCF_003054705.1). Lineage (NCBI taxonomy): Bacteria > Pseudomonadati > Verrucomicrobiota > Opitutia > Opitutales > Opitutaceae > Opitutus > Opitutus sp. ER46. The sequence continues at coordinate 325,224 of NZ_QAYX01000017.1, read as the reverse complement.
CCACGACGCTGCCCGACGGTGACGTGCAGGCGGTCGACACGATGATCTATCGCAAGAGCGAGATCGAACGCATCGTCGCCACCGCCATCACCACCGCGCGTTCGCGCAAGCGGAAGCTCTGCTCGATCGACAAGGCCAACGTGCTCGAAACCTCCGTGCTCTGGCGCAAAACCGTGACCGAGTACGTCGCGAAACACGCGCCCGATCTCGAACTCAGCCACATGTACGTGGACAACGCGGCCATGCAGCTCGCGCGCAACCCGAACCAATTCGACGTGTTCGTCACCGAAAACATGTTCGGCGACATTCTCTCCGACGAAATGGCCGTGATCTGCGGTTCGCTCGGCATGCTTTCTTCCGCGTCGCTCGGCGCCGGCCGCAATTCCCTCGGTCTGCCGTTCGGGCTCTACGAACCCGCGGGCGGCACTGCTCCTGATATTGCGGGCAAGGGCATCGCAAATCCGTGCGCGCAGATTCTGTCGGTCGCGTTGATGCTGCGCTTCAGTTTCGGCCTTGAAAAGGTCGCGACGCGCATCGAGACCGCCGTCAAATCCGCTGTCACCTCCGGCACGCGGACCGGTGACATCGCGTTCGGAAAGCCGTCGGTCTCCACACGCGAAATGACGGACGCCATCATCGCGCGGCTGTAAGATCCCTTCACGCTCGGCCGCGATTTCTTTCTGAATCTCAATCAGCGGCCGCGCAAAATTCCGTCAGAAGTATCCGGACATTATGCGCGAGTATCCGGACATTATTCCGGAGTATCTGGACATTATTCGCTAAGCGCTTGCCAATTAACGAATAATAATTGCAGCCATCGTCCCCTCGTATCGCCGGTTTTCGTGGTCACGAAAACCGAAAGCATCGGACCACTGAACAAGAAAGGGGGCGCGAAGTGCGCGAGTTCGCGGCACGGTCGGGGCACAACGAGGGCGCAATCGGGGCGGATTCGGGGCGCGAATCAGGGCGCCACGTGCCCACCCGCGCAAGGGAAGGCCAAAGATCGGGCGTAAATCCGCATCGGATTCTTTTGCGCCTTTTGCGCATATTTGCGGCCCAAACCAAATCCGTCTCTGTCACCTGCACAGTCTGTTGTTTGACCTCAGATGACTCGGATCAATGCGGGGTATTACAAAGATCCGGAGGGTCAAACTCCTGATCGAATCCTCTGCGCCCTCCGCGCCCTCCTGTTCACCGCTGCCTTGTTTTGGTGCCTCTTCGCGCCTCCTCGTGGCCAACCCTGGCTTGTTCGAACTCTGTCCTATCCTGTCTCCATCCGAGTTATCTGAGTCCAAAAACCTCCGTCTCCCATGCGGCCGGCCTCAAAATCCGCGGCTCCTTTTGCGCCTCTTGCGCCGTTTGCGGCCCAAGTCCCAACCTCCACCTCCGTTAGGCGGCGCGTTTCTCCGCGCCGCCTTCGCGGAATCGCTCAGCGATTCTGCGCCGAATAAAGCGCCACAAGCGCGGCCCCGATCGCCTGGGAAAGATCGCCCAACGTCGCGGGCACAATCTGCAGGCGTTCGCGCTGCACCTTGAAGAGATACGGCTCGGCCGCCGCGCGCACCGCCGCAAGGAAACGCGTGCGGAACTCTTCCGTCGTCGCGCCCGGATCCATCAACCCGCCGCCGATCACCACGATCTCCGCGTCGAGCGCGATCGTAAGGTTGGCGATGTGCAGGCCGAGGGCCCGCGCCTGGAAATTGAAGATGTCGACCGCCAGCGGATCACCTTTCTGCGCCCGCGTGCGCAACGACAACACCTTCTCCTTGATCGGCGCTTTCGAGGTCGCGACCTCGTGGCCGGGATACTTCGGCAGGAACTCCGCGAGCAACTGCGGCAAGCCCGAGATCGTGGTGTACGCCTCGACGCAGCCCCAGTCGCGGCCGCAGCCGCACGAGAACGGACGAATCCCGCCGAGCAGGTGCAACGGCGCCGGCATGTGCCCCGCCTCCATGCCCGCCAGTGTGTCGCCTTCAAGCGGCAGGCCATCCGGCCCGATGTACGCCGCGCCCAGGCCCGAGCCCGGCGCCAGCATCAGCACGGTCGCCTTGCGATTGCCGCGCACGCGTGCCGCCTCGCCCACGCCGCCGTAGTTGCCGTCGTTGCCCACCACGAGCGGGATCGGACGCCCCGCCTTGGCCGAGAGCGCCGCGCCATAGTCGGCGGCGAAGTCCCAACCGGCGAACGACGCCGGCAGGTTCGCCGTGCGATCGAGCACGCCATAACGCAGGTACGGCCCGGGAATCGCGAGGCCCACGCCCTGCACCTGCGCCCAGGTCAGTTTATTGTCGGACAGGAATCCTTCCACGCCCTCCACCCAGCCGGCCACGACGGCCGTCGTGCCGAGCTGCGAGTTGGTGGAACTCTGGCGCAGCTGCAGCGAGATCGGGGTGCCATCGGACCAGACACCGCCGGTCTTCGAGGTCGTAGCGCCGGAGTCAGTACCGATGTAAACGTTGGGGGGCGTCGTGCTCATTTGGGTGGTTCAGTCGGGGCGAAAATCCACGCGCCGGCAAGTCCTGTTCCGGCCGGCGCGTGTAACAGCGTAACAGCCGCGCTGCGTCCGTGACGGACGGCGCGAACGCGGCTGCCGGGAGACCGGGAGCTATTTCAACAGTGCCTGGTAGGTCAGGGCCTTCACCTGCTGGTTCAGCCGCGAGCCACCGGTCGGACGGAGCTGGGTCATCATGAACGCGACCATCCGCTCCTTCGGGTCGACGACGTACTGCGGAAAGTACGCGCTGCCCCACCCGTACGAGCCGACCGTGCCGACTTCGCCGTAGTAGCCGACGTCCTTCATCACCCAGAACCCGAGTCCGAAGGCGCCGGTGTCGTTGGGATACTTCGTGCCGGTGTGGTTCTCGGACATCAGCGCGACCGTCTTGGGACTGAGGATACGCACGCCGTCGAGGGTGCCGCCGTTGAGGAGCATCTGGAGCAGCCGGCCGTAGTCCGTCGCCGTCGAGACCAGGCCCGCACCACCCGAAAAGAGCTTCCGCGGCCCACGGACGAAGTGGCCCCCGTCGGTGAGCACCAGCTTGCCGTCCTCGACGCCGTACACCTTGGCCAGCCGGCTTTCCTTCTCCACCGGCAGGTAAAAACAGGTGTCCACCATCTTCAGCGGGGCGAAAACGCGCTCCGCGAAAAACCGGTCCAGCGGCATGCCGGACGCCACCTCGACCAGCCGGCCGAGGACGTCCGTCGAATACCCGTACTGCCACGCCTCGCCGGGTTGGGCGTGCAACGGCAGCGTCGCCAGCCGGTCGACCGCCTCACCAATCGTCTCGTCGTGATCGATCAGGTACCAGCCGTGCAACCGCGCCGCCTTGTAGTCATCGACCGCGAGCCCGTCGCCGTAGGTCAGCCCGGCGGTGTGCGTCAGCAGGTCGCGGATCTGGATCGGCCGCTTCGCCGGCACGGTCGTGTACTTCGTGCCCGCTGGCGAACCCGCGGGCGCCGGCACCGCCACGCGGGACTCCTTGAACGCCGGCAGGTACTTCGAGACCGGGTCGCTCAGCAGGAATTTACCCTCCTCGTAGAGGATCATCACCGCGACCGAGGTCACCGCCTTGCTCATGGACGCGATGCGGAAAATCGTGTCGGTCGTCATCGGCTGCTTCGCCTCGATGTCGCGCATGCCGAACGCCTTCAGCTCCACGGTTTGGCCGTCCCGCGCGATGTACATCACGCCGCCCGCGAGTTTCTGCTGGTCGACGTTTTCCTGGATCACCGCGTCCAGCCGCTGGAGTCGGCCCGGATCGAAGCCCAATTCGGCCGGCGTGGCCGCGCGCAGGGCCGCCGCGGCGGCCAGCGTGAATGCACCAAGGGTAACGCGAAGCAGCGAGGGTGAACTCATGCCGGAGAACAATCACGCCGTCCCGCCCGGGTCACGCGCGAAGTTTGCCCCGTTTCCCCCCAGTCTTTCTCTTACTCTTCCTCTTTCTCTTACTCTCGAAGAACTCAGGGATTGAGGGATTGAGGGATTGAGGGATTGAGGGATTGAGGGATTGAGGGATTGAGGGATTGAGGGATTGAGGCCTGCCCGATCCGCGGCTCCCCCTTTTCACTCTCACTCTCACTCTCACTTTCACTCCGTAGGGCGTTCTCGGGCCGGTCGCCGGCGGCGCCCGGCCTCGCCGCGAGAGTAAGAGAAAGAGGAAGAGTAAGAGAAAGACCCAGGAGGGGCCACCCGCCCCCTAGACTTTCCATGCAACCCCGGCCACATTTCCGGCACTTTCGCCCCCCGGCCGCGTCCTTCCCGTGCTCATGAAAAAGACCACCACCGCCGCCCTCGCCGCCTGCGGGCTGCTGTGCGTCCTGCTGACGGGGTGGTTCTGGCGCCGCCAGGCGGTCGCGCCCCACCCGGCCCGACTCTCCAGTCCGGCCCCTGCCGCCGCGACCGCGGCCTCCACTGCCGTGCCGACCGTGACGTCGCGAACCGACCCCGCGGTGCGCGACCTGCTCGCCCGGCTTCAGCGGCTGCTCGGTCGCCGCGACATCCGCCACAACGAGGCGGTGCTCACCTTCAAGGACGACGCGGCTTATGCCCGCTTTCTCGCCCGCGCCGCCCAGGCTGGCCTGACCATCGTTGGGCGGCTCGACGCCCTCCGCTCGGTACGCGTGCGCTACACCGATCTCGCCGCCCTGCAGCTGGACGCCGCCCAGCACCCGTCCGATTACGCCGACCTTTCCGGCAACTACCTCTTTGGCGTGCCGCCCATCCCCGCCAAGGAGGCGCGCGACGCCGTGAATCAGGTGCCCTTCCGCAACTCCGCCCTCGCCTTCCTCGGCGCCACGGGCGACCGCTCCCAATGGGGCCGCGGTGTCACCATCGCCGTCCTCGACACCGGCGTCGCCCTCGCCGACGCCACCTTCGGCACCGGGCGCGTGCAGACGCTCGACGTCGGGCTCGGCGTGTTCCCCGGCACCGCCAGCGATGACGGTCACGGCACTTCGGTCGCCTCGCTCGCCGCCGGGCTCGCCGCCGATGCGCCGGGCGTCGCGCCCGCCGCCCGCGTGCTCAGCATCCGCGTCACGGATACTTCCGGCACGAGCGACATCTACACGCTCTCACAGGCGATCGTCGCCGCGACCGACGCCGGGGCGCGCGTCATCAACATCAGCCTGGGCGGCTACGCCACCAATGCCCTGCTCGATGCCGCCATCACCTACGCCGCCAACAACGGCGCCGTCATCGTCGCCGCCGCCGGCAACGACCAGGCCGCCCAACTTGCCTGGCCTGCCGCCGACCCGCGCGTGATCTCGGTCGCAGCCGTCGACCTCGCCGAACAGCAGGTGACGTTCTCCAACTCGGGCGCGCAGCTCCAGTTGAGCGCGCCCGGTTATGCCGTCCAGACCGCCTGGCTCGACAACAGCCGCGTGTACGTTTCCGGCACCTCCGCCAGCGCCCCGCTCGTCGCCGGCGCGATCGCCGCGGTCATGTCGCAGAACTCGGCGCTCACCGCGGCGCAGGCCGCCCAGATTCTCACCCAGACGGCCAACGACGTCGGCGCCCCGGGAACCGATCCGAACTACGGCCACGGCATCCTGAACCTGGCGTGGGCGATGAACGCGACCAACCGCGCCTACACCGACACCGCGGTCTCGAGCCACTACTACGATGCCGCCACCGGGCAGATGGATTTCGTGCTGCAGAACCGCGGCGGCGCCCCGGTCTCCAGCTTGTCCCTCGCGGTGACGAGCGGCGCGTACACAACGTACTACGACGTCACGAGTCTCGACGCGGGTGAGACCAAGCTCGTCACCGTCCCGGTCGACGCCGCCGCGCTCAAGGCGTCGGGCCAGATCCGCTTTTCCACCACGCTCATCAACCCGATCGGCACCGTCGACCAGGTGCCGACAAACAACACCCGGGCAAGCGTGCTGACCGCGACGAAGTAGCCGCGGTCAACCGACCGAAACGGATTAGCGCGCCGCGCCCTTCGCCGCGCGCAACGCGCGGGCCACCGCCGCGGGATCCGCCGCCTGGGAGAAAGCCGACACCACCGCGACACCCGCGGCGCCGGCGGCGAACACGGCGGCGGCATTGGCAAGATTGATCCCGCCGATCGCCACGACCGGCAGCCGGGCCTGCGCCTTCACTGCGCGCAGCCCGTCGAGCCCCAGCGGCGGCGCGGCGTCGGGCTTGGTCGGCGTCGCGTACACCGGGCCCACGCCGAGATAATCCACCTCGGCGCCCACGACCTGAAGTTGCGCAAGCTCCGTGATCGAGAGCCCAAGTAGCCGCCCGGGCCCAAGCAGCCGGCGCACGACGTCCGTCGGCATATCCGACTGCCCCACGTGCACCCCCTCGGCGTTCACCGCCAGCGCGAGGTCGACGGCGTCGTTGATGACCAATGGCACCCCGCGCACTCGGAGCATTTCATGCAGCGCGCGAGCGGCCTCGAACTGCTCCCGACGCGTGCCGCCCGTCGCGCGGTACTGCACCACCGAGACGCCGCCCGCGAGCGCCGTCTCGACACCGGCAAGCAGCCCGGCCGGGTAACGCTCCGGCGCGTCGGTGACGAGATAGACGCCGTAATCGATCATGAAAGCCGCGCCTCCCGGCGAATGATGGTGCCATCGATCTCATCGAGCGCATCCAGCAGCGCCACCGCGAACGACCCTGGGCGCGCGGCCACGCGCTGCGCGCGCTCGCCGGCGATGCCCATGATCACGGCCGAGGTCATCGCCGCCGCGAGGGGCGACTCCGCCACCGCCGCGCAGGCCGCGGCGACCGCGCCCTGTGCGCACCCGACGCCAGTCACGCGGGTAAGGAGCACGTGGCCATTGTGACATGCGACGCGCGTGCGGCCGTCGGTGCCATAATCCACCGGGCCGGTCGCGAGCACCGCCCCGCCAGTCCGGCGCGCCAGGTCCTCGGCGGCGGCCAGCGCCGCCTCGGTCGAGTCACCGCTGTCAACGCCGCGCCCCTTGCCGGCGCTGCCGGAGAGCGCGATCACCTCCGAGGCGTTGCCGCGAATGAGGGTCGGACGATGCGCGAGCAACTCGCGGGCGAAGGCGGTGCGCACGGCCAGCGGCCCGACCGCCACGGGATCGAGGACCCAAGGGCGCTTGCCCGCGACCGCCGCGGCGACCGCCGCGCGCATCGCGCGCATCTGCGGCTCGTCGAGCGTGCCGACGTTCACCAGGAGCGCATCGGCCATCACGGCAAACTGCGCCGCCTCCTCCGCGTGCTCCACCATCGCGGGCGCCGCGCCCAGCGCGAGCAGCACGTTGGCGGTGAAATTTTTCACGACGCCGTTCGTGAGGCAGTGCACCAGCGGCCGGCGGCGCCGCAGTTGGTCGAGGGTGGTGACGACGGTATCGATCGGGTTCATGGGAAAAGGAGTTGGACGCTAGGCTGCCTCATCCGCCCATCTCAACCCAAACCACGGTCCTACGGCCGCACCGGCCCTCCAGCCCGCTCAGGCGGTCCGGCGATCACTTTCCTCGCCGTCCTCAGCGTCGACCAGCGACTCGAGCCGCCGGCGCAGGTCCGAGAGTTCCTTCGATTTGAAGTCGCGCTTGGTGCGTTCCAACACCGTCACCGCCTCGCGCACCGCCTGCTCCAGCTCGTGCGTGCGCATCCCGGCCGCGCCGCCCGGCGAACGCGCCAGCACTTCCGCCACCTCGCGCACATCCGCAAAGGCCATGGCGAGCCGGCCAAGCGAGACCTCCAGGTAGTTCGCGACGATGCCGGATTGGCTCGCATCGTGTGCCTGCCGGATCTGCTCGTCGACCCGCGCGAGGTCCGTGGTCCAGCTCCGCAGATGTTCCAGGCTGCGCGCTACGACCCGTCGCGTCTCGTAAAGGCCGATATTGCGCTGCACCGCGTCGAGGAGCTGGTCGGCGCGCACCGGTTTGCGCAGGTATGCCGCCACGCCGGCATTGACCGACTGGATGGCGCTTTCCGCCGAGGCAAAGCCCGTCAGGAGGATCACCGGCAGGCCGGGATGCCGGGTATGGAGCTCCCGGACCAGTTCCAGGTCCTCATTGCCCGGCATGTTGATGTCCGAAATCACCAGCGACACGTGCTCGGTCGCCAGCCGGGCCAGCGCGGCCGCCCCGTCCGCCACGACCACCGCCTCGAAACCCGCGCTGCGCAGGAGCGCCGCGGTGCTGAGGCGAAACACCTCCTCGTCGTCGGCCACGAGCACACGCAAGGCGGAAGCGGGGGTGGCGGAAGCGGAGGACGTTGAATTCACAAGCAGGCGGATGGAGCGGCGCGTACGAGAGGGAGCGTTGGAAACTGTGAATCCCGTGCTCATTTTCAACGCCGAATGCCCGCGCATGCCCGAAGCACCCGCGGGGCAATTGCTTCCAGCGCGACCACGTCGTCCACGCCGCCCAGCTTGATTGCCTCATTCGGCATGCCAAAGACCACGCAACTTTGCTCGTCCTGGGCGATGTTGAAGGCGCCGGCCTGCTTCATCTCGAGCATGCCCTTGGCGCCATCATCCCCCATCCCGGTCATGAGCACGCCGACCGCATTCGCGCCTGCATAGCGGGCTACGGACCGAAAGAGCACATCGACCGACGGCCGGTGGCGGGAAACCAGCGGCCCGTCGCGCACCTCCACGTAATAGCGCGCACCGCTACGTTTCAGCAGCAGGTGATGATTGCCGGGAGCAATGAGAACCTCTCCCGGGAGCACCGCGGCGCCGTTGACCGCCTCGGCGACCGAAACCTTGCACAAGCCGTCGAGCCGGGCGGCGAAGCTGGCCGTGAACTTCTCCGGCATGTGCTGCACGATCACGACGCCGGGGGCGTTCGCCGGCAGCGCCTCGAGGAACACGCGCAAGGCTTCCGTCCCGCCGGTGGAAGCGCCGACGGCAATGATTTTTTCGGTCGTCTCGAGCATCGCGCCAGCTCCGGCGGGGCTGAGCACGGCGTCGGCCGTGAGCTTCGGCGTCGCCCGCAGCGCCGGACCGGCGAAACGGCGCACGCCGGCGCGTGCCGCCGAGCGGACGACATCGCAGATCCGGATCGAGGACTCCTCGAGGAACTGCTTCGTCCCGAGCTTCGGCTTCGAGATGATATCGACCGCGCCGCGCTCCAGCGCCGCCAGCGCCGTGCGCGAGCCGTCGTCGGTGAGGCTGGAGCAGATCACGACGGGGATCGGGTGCTGCCGCATGATCTGCTCGAGGAAGGTGATGCCGTCCATCCGGGGCATCTCCACGTCGAGCGTCATGACATCCGGCACCTGCTCGGCGATCCGCTGGACCGCGACGAACGGATCCGACGCGGTGGCGATGACCTCAATGCCGGGGTCGGACTCCAGGATCGCCTTGAGCGTCTGGCGGACCGACGCGGAGTCGTCGACGACCAGGACACGAATCTTGCGCGGCATGTTATGGGGGAACAAAGGGTTCTCGGGCGGAAGCGCAGGCCCGCGGGCGCACGCTAGCGTTTGCGGTACACGGCCGAGCCGACGGTGCGCAACGGCACATCCAGGCTGACGACCGACTCGGAGTGCCCGACGAAGAAGTAGCCGCCGGGCCGCAGGTACTCGCAGAGGAGGTTCACCACGCGCTCCTGCGTGGGCTTGTCGAAATAGATCATCACGTTCCGGAAGAAGATCGCGTCGAAGACCTCCCGGACCGCATAGCGCGCCGCCATGAAGTTGAGCGGTTCGAACCGCACCCGGGTCCGAAGCTCGGGCACGATCCGCACCTGCCGCTGGCCGGGATCGCGGCTGCGCAGGAGGTACTTGTTGCGCAGTTCCAGCGGCACCGACTCGACGTCGGCGGCGTCGTAGATCGCCGCGCGCGCCGTCTCGAGCACGCGCCGGCAGACGTCGGTCCCGAGCACCTCGAAATCGAAGCCATGCCCACGATGGGCGCCAATCTCGCCCAGCACCATCGCCAGCGTGTACGCCTCCATGCCCGTCGATGCCCCGGCCGACCACACCTTGCAGGTCCACGGCCGGCCCGCGTCCGGATCGAGCGCGGGCAGCGCCACGGTGCGCAGGAAGTCGAAGTGCTGCGGCTCGCGAAAGAAGTCGGTCTTGTTCGTGGTGACGGCGTCGATGAACTCCAGCCGCTCGACGTGCGCCTCGCCGGCCGTGAGCACGAGGTGGAGGTAATCCTCGAGCGAGGCGCAGCCCGCCAGACGGACCCGCCGCTGCAACCGGCTCTGCAGGAGCGGAATCTTGGCATCCGACATGCGGATACCCAGTTCGCGGGTGATGAACTCGGACACCCGCCGAAAACGCTCCGGCGAGATCGCAAGATCGGTGCCCCGTTCCCCGGTGACGGTCGCGGACGTCATGCGGTCGGTGGTTAGGTGGCGGCGGCAACGGCGGTCAGCTCGTCCGCCGAGAACACCGCATCGATGTCGAGGATGATGATGAACTGCTCGCCGCGCCGGCCCATCCCCCGGATGAACTCGCTGCGCCAGCGCATCGCGATGGTCGGCGGCGGGGTGGTCTGGCTCGGATCGAGCTCGATCACCTCGTGGACGCTGTCGGCGATGCCGCCGATCACACACGACTCACCGTCGAGCGTGAGTTCGAGGACGATGATGCGGGTGTGCAGGGTGTCGACCGCGGGTGGCAGGCCGAATTTCGTGCGGAGGTCCACGACGGGGATGGCGTTGCCGCGGACGTTGACGACGCCGCGCATGTAGGCCGGCGCCGTCGGGACCTTGGTGATGGGGGCGAGTTCGAGGACCTCACGTACCTGGGCGACGCCGACGGCGAACATCTCGTCGCCAAGGCGATAGGTCAGAAATTGGGCGGGTTGAGTCGTGCTCATGAAGGATTGAGATTGGGGCGGAGGCGGCGGCGGGACGGAGGGTGGTCCCGCCGCACGGGTTTGGGGAGGGAGACACCGGGCGGAGACGAGGGCCGGAATCGGAGCTCAGTAGCGCTGGAATTCACGGTCGCGGCTGTCGCCCTTGGCGGGCTTCTCCGAGAGGGAGATCACCGCGCCTTGCTCGGAGGCGTGGCCGTTGCCGTTCTCGCCCTGGCCGTTGCTGCCCGAGCTGCGCGCCGCGGGCGGCGTGCCGCGTTTGGCGGGCGCCGATGCCGGGGTGCGCTTCACCCCGCCGGGGGTCGCGGCGCGACGATCGGCCGGACCACCCGTGTGGTTCACCTTGAAGAACGCGATCGTGGTCTGGAGCTGCTGCGCCTGCGTCGAAAGCTCCTCGGCGGTGGCGGCCATCTCCTCGGACGCGGACGAGTTCTGCTGGATGACCTGGTCGAGCTGCTGGATCGCCTTGTTCACCTGCGCGGCGCCGGTGTTCTGCTCGGCGCTGGCGGCGGCGATCTCCTGGACGAGTTCGGCGGTCTTGCGAATGTCGGGCACGAGCTTGGTCAGCATGTCACCGGCCTGTTCGGCGACCTGCACGCCCGACGCGGTGATGCGGCTGATCTCGGCCGCGGCGGTCTGGCTGCGCTCGGCCAGCTTGCGCACCTCGCTCGCCACGACGGCGAACCCCTTGCCGTGCTCACCAGCGCGGGCGGCCTCCACCGCCGCGTTGAGCGCGAGGAGGTCGGTCTTGCGGGCGATCTCCTCGATGATGCTGATCTTGTCAGCCACCTCGCGCATGGCGTTGACCGTGCGGGTGACGGACTCGCCGCCGGTCTTGGCGTCCTCGGCGGCCTTGCTCGCGATCTTGTCGGTCTGCCGCGCGTTGTCGGCGTTGCGCTCGATGCTCGCGGCCATCTCCTCCATCGACGAAGTGCTCTCCTCGGCCGAGGCGGCCTGCTCGGACGCGCCCTGGGACAGTTGCTGGGCGGTGGCGCTCATCTGCTCGCTGCCCGCGGCAACGTTGCCGGTTGCCGTGGTCACGTCACCGATGATCTCCCGCAGGCTTTCGATCATCCGATTCATCGCGGCGCAGATCTGCCCGATTTCGTCGCGCGAGGTGACATCGATCGTGGCCGTCAAGTCTCCGCCGGCGACCCGTTCCACGGCGCTCACCGCGACCGCGATCGGCCGGGTGATGCTGCGCGTGATCACGAGCGCGATACCGATGCCGACTCCCAGGGCCACGATCAGCCCGACGATCAGTCCTACCTTCGCGGCAGCGATGGCCGACTCGATATCCGCACCCGCCTCGTCGCTCCGGGTCTTGTTGAAGGCAAGTGCGTCCTCCACGGCGGCGGTGTACTTCAGGTATACCGGCTGAAGCTTGTTGCGGCAGGCGGCAAACGCTTCGTCGTTCTTGCGGGCCCGGCTAAACGCCAGCACCTCCTCGACGATGGGCCGATAGGCCGCCCGCGCTCGGTTGATCTCGTCAATCTTGCGGCGGTTCTCCTCGGTGACGATCGTCTTGTCGTAGTCGGCGAGGATCTTGGTATTCCTCTCCGACTGGCCGCGCAGCTCGGTTTCGACCGCGTCTATCTCGGCCTCCGTGGCGGCGATGATGTGCCGGTAGATAGTCGCCTGCTGTTCGCGTAGGTTCTCCGAGACCATACTGATGGTGTACAACCCGGGCATGGCCCGGCGCACCACGGCGTCGGAACGCTCCGCGATCTGCTGGAGCCGGATGACACAGAACGCGGCGAGGAGCGCCGTTATGACGATCACCGCGCTGAATCCCGCGATGATGCGTTTGCCGATGGATAGGTTCTTCATGAGTGAGGTGGTTTGAGGGGTTGTCTGGGGAGGTGGGAAAGGGGTCAGGGCGCGGCGTAGATCGGCCGGCTGACCTCGGCGCCGTTGCGCTGCTGCGCGCACGCGACCAGCCCGGCCAAGTCGAGGATGAGCGCGACGCGCCCGTCGCCCATGATCGTGCCGCCGGAGACGACCGAGATCTTGCGGAACATCCTACCGAGCGACTGGATGACCGTCTGGTGGCTGCCGAGCACACGATCGACCACGAGGCCGACGCGGTCGCGGCCAAAGCGGACGATCACGATCTTCTCGATCGCTGGCTCCTCGCCGGGGAGGCCGAACAGTTCACGAAGGTGCAGGTACGGGATCAGTTCGCCGCGGACGGAGACCAGGTTGCGGCCGTTGTTGCGCGCGCGGTCCTCGCGGCGCAGCTCCACGTTTTCGCTGACGACCGACATCGGGATGATGAACGGATCGTCGGCCACCGTGACCAGCAGCCCCTCGATGATCGCAAGCGTCAGCGGCAACGAGAGCGCAATGGTCGTCCCCTCGCCTTTCGTGCTGGAGAGTTGGATCCCGCCGCGGAGGGCGTCGATCTGCTTGCGCACCACGTCCATGCCCACGCCGCGTCCGGAAACGGCCGTAACCTTGTTCGCGGTCGAGAAGCCCGGCAGGAAGATGAGGTTAAAGATTTCCGCCTCGGAGAGGTTTGCATCGGCGCCGATCAGACCTTTTTCGACGGCCTTGGCGCGGATCAGCGCGGGATCGAGGCCCCGGCCATCGTCCTGCACCGTCACCACCACGTGCGAGCCCTCATGCCGGGCGGTCAGCCGGACGGTGCCGCGCCGCGGACGCCCCAGCGCCTCACGCTCGCCCGGCGTGCCGATGCCGTGGTCGATGCTGTTCCGAATCAGGTGGACCAGCGGGTCTGCGAGCTGATCGAGCACGGTCTTGTCCAGCTCGGTCTCGGCGCCCTCGGTCACCAGGTCGACCTCTTTGCCGAGGTCATGCGAAAGATCATACACCAGTCGCTTGAACCGGCTGAAGGTGGAGCCGATCGGCATCATGCGGATACCCAGCACGGCATCACGCATCTCCGCGATCAGCCGCTCCATCGCCTCCACCGGGCCGGCCAGGTCTGCCTGGTTGAGCCGCGAAGCCACCTGGGAGAGCCGGGACTCGTTCATGACGAGTTCGCCGACGAGGCTGACCAGGTGATCGAGTTTCGCCGACGGCACGCGGACGACGGCGTCGCGGGCGGCCCTGGCGGCGCTGCCCCGCGAATCGTCGGGTGTCACTCCATTGGCGGTCGCAGACGCAGCCGCGTCATCCACCGGCACGGGCGCGGTGGTGGCGGGCGCGGCGACGGGCGCCGCCATCGTTTCGGTGACATCGGTGATGCGGAGCTCGGCGCCATCCTCCGCGAACACGAAGACGTCGCGCACGGCGTTGAGCCCCCGATCGGTCACCAGGTGGATATCCCAGGCGAGGTGGCATTTCGTGGCACTGAGTTCCTCGAGGCCCGGAACCGCGCCGGTGTCGGCGGTGATCTCGCACCGGCCAAGCGTCTGCAATTCCGCGAGCAACGCCGCGGGATCCAGCCCGCTCATCGCGATGCCCGGTTCGGGCCGGAAATGAATGTCGAACGTCTGCGTCGCGCCGTGTTCGGGCGCGGGGGCGACGCCCGTTTGCGCCACCGGCGCAGCCGGGGTGCCGGCGAGCAGCGCGGTGAACTCGCGCGCGAGTGCCTCGCCCGCTTCGTCGGGGCTGCTCGCCTCCCCCGCACCCGCCTCCAGCAGGCGTTGGATATGGTCACGGGCGGCGAGGATCAGACGCACGAGCTCCGGCGAGACGCCAATCGTTCCCTGCCGCAGCTGATCCAGCGCGGTCTCGACGTGATGGGTGAAGCTTGCCACCGCCTCGAAACCAAACATCGCGCCGGAGCCCTTGATCGTGTGGAACGCGCGAAAGAGCCGGTTGATCGCCTCGCGATCGTCGGGGCGATTCGCGATCTCGAGCACGGTTTCCTCGACCTGCGCGAGCAGATCGGCCGCCTCGATGAGAAAGGTTTGGGTGGGATCGGAGGCGTCCATGGGAATCAGCGCAGCACTTTGGCCACGACGGCCACCAGTTGCTCAGGGGTGAAGGGTTTCACGATCCAGCCGGTCGCACCGGCCTCACGACCGGCCTGCTTCTTGGCCGCCTCGCTCTCGGTCGTGAGCATGATGATCGGGATGAAGCGGAACCGCGGGTCCTGGCGGAGCTGGCGGATGAGTTCGATGCCATCGAGTCGCGGCATATTGAGATCGGCCACCACCATGTCGGCCGGCGTCACCGCCAATTTGTCGAGCGCATCGCGGCCATCACAGGCCTCTACGACCGCATAACCGGCGCGCTTCAGGGTCAGCGCCACCATTTGCCGAACGCTCGCCGAGTCATCAACCGTGAGAATCGTGCGGCTCATGACTGCCCCTCCGAGAAGAGGATCCGCTCGCACGCGACCGCCGCCGCCGCGCGCCGCACGGCCGGGGACGGTTCCGCGAGCCGGAGCAGGCGCCCGCGCGCCCACGCGCTGCGCATGGCGGCGCAAAGCACCTGCACGCCGAGGGTGTCGCACTGGGTCACGGCGCCGAGATCGATCACCAGCGCGGGATGCCGCTGGAGTTCGATCCGACACGCCGCGCCAAAGGCCTCGACGGTGTAGATGGTCAACGCCGCTCCCGCGGCCAGCCGCGGTGTCGGGACGTCGCCGGAAGATGGGACGGCAGTGGGGGCCTGAATCGCGCTCATGGGATCAAAAGAGTTCCACGTTGTCGCCGAGCGCCGCGGACGCAGGGACCGCTGCGGCCGCGGAGGTCGCGGCGGCCGGGATGGTTGTGGGGGCCGGATCCGGACTTGGCACCGGACGCGTTCCGCCCGCCACGGCCATGCCTGACCCGAGCGCCCGGGCATCGATTGCCCGCCCTTCCAACGCGGCCTCATGCGCCACGCGTTCGGACTCCATCGTATAGTGCTGCGCCAGGGCGGCGAACTCCTCGCGCACGTTGGCGTCCGCCGCCGCGTCTGGGGCACCTTGCCGGCACCACTCCCCGAGTTGTTCCAGCCCGGCCTGCAGCGTGCGCAACGGGGCCTGATCAACCCGGCCGAGGGCGGCCCGCTCGAGGAGTTGGGCGGCGCCGGCCCGCGTGCGCTCCAACAGCGCGGGAAACTGGTCGAGGGCATCGACCACGTCGGCACGCTGCGCCTGCAGCGCCCGTTCCTCCCGACCGGCCGCCGCCGTGATCCGGTCATGTGCCGCCAGACTCTGCTCCTCCAGCCGGCCGGCCTGCCCAATGATCCGTGCGAGACGGTCACCCATCCCGGCAAGATCGCGGCCGAGCCCCTCCGCGAGCGAACTGGTCTCGTCAGACAGGCTGTAGATGTGCCGGGCCAGCACCTCGAGACCATCGCAACGCGCCACCTGCGCGGCCTGCACCTGGGCGTTCAGCGCGATGAGCCGGATGCTCCAGGTCAGCTCGCGGATGGTGTCACCCAAGTCCGCCGTCACGCCCCCGAACGAACGCACCGCCAGGGCGGTGACTTTCGACTGCTCCGCCAGGCCCGCGAGCGGCACGCGCAACTCGGCGAGCATCCGCAGCAGTGCGTCAATGGTCGCGCCCACGTGCCGCCCGATCGCGGCACAGTCGTCCCGGCCGAGGCCCTCGGCCTGCACCTCGCCCAACCCGGCGAGCACCGCCCGCAGGCCCGAGTCGATCCCGGCGATCGCCGTCCTGAGATCCTGCTCGACGGCGGCGAGTTGGGTCGCCTGCAGCAGCGCCATCCGACCGATGAAGGCGGTGGCCGAAGGCGTCTCCGCGCGGGCCCGCGGCGGCAGGTCCGCCAGCGCCGCCAGCACGTGCTCGAGCTTCTGGCGCGTGATGTCCTGATACTGCAGGCCCACGATGATGGCGTTGGTTTCCTGATCGATGCGGCGGACGAGCGCGGTGGCGCGTTCCTCGCGCTGGCGCAGCCGGCTGATGTCGTTTTCGAGGGCGCCGATCGAGGTCCGCATCGCCGCGCTTTGCTCGAGGACTGCGCGCTGCTGGCTGGCCTGTTGCGCATCGATCTGGCCGATCGCGGCGCCAATGGCGTCCCGCGTGTCGCCGAGCGCGGAAAACTGGTGCGTGAACGTTTCGCGCACCCGCCGGTCGAGCTGCGCGATCTCCACGGTGAGCGCCGCAAACGCGGCCTGCATTTCCGGTGGCAGCGTGGCCGCCTCGATGCGGAACAACGTGTCGACGATGCGCAGCGGCGCGATCGCGCGCTCCAGCCGTCCCGCGTGCTGCCGCAACTGCGTGATCTCCAGATACTGCTGCCGCAGGTTGTCCGCCAGGGCGTCACTTTCCTGCTGGAAGGTCTCCAGGGCCGCCAGCGCCTCGCCGACCGTGGCGATGGCCGCGCGCACCGGATTGGCCTCCTCGGGCGCCGCGGTAAAGGCGTTGAGCCGCCCGGCGATGGCCGCCAGTTCGGCGCTCAGACGGGCCTGCTCCTGCAGCCCGGCGCCGGTTTCGACAAAGGCGTGTTCGACCGCTGCCAATTGCCCCTGCAGGTCTCGTTCCCCGGCCGCCAGCGCCGCGACGCGCTCCGGCAGCGCCTGCCCGTTCGGCCGCAACACCCAGCCGCGCCTGCCTTCTCGCCGCAGTCGCCCCAGCGCATGCCGCACGCCCGCCTGCCATGCCCGCACCCGCGCCGCGACCCACCGGCGGACGCCGACTTGGCCTGGACGCCGGCCCGGCGCGCGCCCCTCGACGGTTTCCGCCGGGGCGGGAGCCGGATTCGAGGTCGCTGGAGGAAATGGGAACTTGAGGGTATTCAACGGGAATAAAAAAAAGGCACGGTCAGTCGACGCTCCGGGAGCGTTGGGACTTACCGTGCCTTTCGCGGGACAGGCCTGAGTATCCTGCCCTGAAATGCTATCCACCACCTGATGGGGGACCTGGTGAACGTATCGGATTGGCGGATTCGCCCTTAAGCGACCCCCACCCTTAACAGCATTGCTAATAGCAGGTGCTGGTAACTCTCCGACCAGCAACGTGCCGACCGACGCCACCTGCCCGGGTCCGCCGGGAACGGTCCCGGCCGGGCTCGGTCTGGGGCGTGACCAAACCTCCACGCATCGCCGCTGCTGCACAGCGTGCTGGCGGTTTTCAACTGGATGTGCCCGGACCGCGCCCTCGCGATCCCCGACTGGGTGCGCCAGCAGTTCGCCCTGCCCGTGCCCGACCTGCACGCCCCCCGAGGGCTCGAGGAGGAGCGCGTCCGGCTCTTCGACTCCCGGCCGTGGTTCGCCCCGCACCAGCCCGAGGACCAACCCCTTGAACGCTAAAGGAGTGCCATGCTTATCGGTGCCATGAACAACCCGGGGGAGGCGTTGGAACGCGAGATCGCATGGATGGCGGAGCTGCACCTCGACTTCATCGATCTCACGCTGGAGCCCCCGGCGGCCGCCACCTGGAAACTGCGGTCGGTCGACGTCGCCGCCCGCTTGCGCGACGCGAACCTCGGGGTCATCGGCCACACCGCCTTCTACCTGCCCATTGCGTCCTCGTTCCCCAGCCTGCGGCAGGCCGCCATCGATGAACTCAAGCGTGCGGCCGAGTTCTTCGCTCAGCTCGGCGCCCGTTGGATGAACATCCACCCCGACGGCCACGCGCCCTTCATCGAGGAAGGGACGATCGTCCGGCGAAACATCGAATCCCTTGCCGAGGTTGCCGCGTTCACCGAGCCGCTCGGCCTCGGGATCATGCTCGAGAACGTGCCGGGGCGGTTCAACTCGGTCACCCAACTCGCGCCGATCTTCGCCGGCGTGCCCGGGCTGGGGCTCCATCTCGACATCGGCCACAGCAACCTCTCGGTCGTGCAGAACACCGCGCCGGAACTCATCCACTACTTTGCCGGCCGCCTGGCCCATGTGCATCTCCACGACAACCGCGGTGGCCACGCGGACCTCCATCTCGCACTCGGCATGGGCGACATCGACCTGGCCGCGCTGGTGCGCGTGCTGCGCGGGAGCGGTTACGACAACACCATCACGCTCGAGGTCTTCGCGCGCGACCGGCACTTCCTGGAATACAGCCGCGATCGATTGCGCGATCTCTGGGGCGCGGCCGCCTAGCCGTCGCGTCATGCCGCGTTCGACGTTGCATCCACCCGTGGTGACGCTCCGTTGCCCTCCGACCTCACCCGCCGGTCTGCGCCCCATGGCCGTCGCGTGGGCGGCCCACTAGAATGCCGCCGATGAACTCCACGGGAGCGCAGGCTCGTGACGGAGAACCGCCCCGCCCCGCTTCGCCTCGGCGCGAAGCCGCGGCGTCGGCCACCGCACGCCCGTCGGCGGCGCCTTCGCGTCGGCTCCCTATCGGCGCGGAGCCGCTGCCGGGCGGCGGCGTGCATTTCCGCGTGTGGGCGCCGGCGGTCATCTCGGTCGCGGTGGAACGCCTGGACGATGCCGGCGGCATCAGCGGCATCACCGCGCTCCAACCCGAGGCAGGCGGTTACTTTTCGGGCATCGTGGCCGACGCGCAGCCCGGCACGCGCTATCGGTTCCGACTCCCGCAGGGCAGCTTTCCCGACCCCGCCTCACGTTTCCAACCGGACGGGCCGCATGGTCCATCGGAGGTCGTCGATCCCGACTTCCCGTGGAGCGACGACGAATGGCGCGGCCGGCCCGCCGCCGAGTTGGTGCTGTATGAGCTGCATCTTGGGACATTCACGACCGCGGGTACCTGGAGCGCAACGATGGCCGAGCTCCCGGAGCTGGCGCGACTCGGCATCACCGCCCTGGAGATCATGCCGATCGCGGAGTTTCCGGGCACGTTCGGCTGGGGTTACGACGGCGTGGACCTGTTTGCCCCCACCCGGCTCTACGGGCGGCCGGAGGACGCGAGACGGTTCGTCGCGCGCGCGCACGAGCTCGGGCTCATGGTCATCCTCGACGTCGTCTACAATCACTTCGGCCCCGACGGCTGCTACCTGCGGGAGTTTGCGCCGCAGTACTTCAGCACGAAGTACCAATGCGAATGGGGCGACCCGCTGAACTTCGAGGGCGACCACGCCAAGCCGGTCCGCGAGTTCTTCCTGGCCAACGCCCGCTACTGGATTGACGAGTTCCACTTCGACGGGCTGCGGCTCGATGCCACGCAGCAGATTTTCGACGCCTCGCCGGTCTCGATCCTGGCGGAGATTCCGGCGGCCGTCCGCGCCGCGGCGCCGCACCGGCAGACGTTCGTCGTCGGCGAAAACGAACCCCAGCACGCGCGGCTCGCGCGGCCGCCCGCCCGTCAGGGCTTCGGCTTCGACGCGGTGTGGAACGACGATTTTCACCACAGCGCGATCGCCGCGGCCGTCGGCAAGCGTGAGGCGTACTACCTTGATTACCGCGGCGCGCCCCAGGAATTCGTCTCCGCCGCCAAGTATGGCTTCCTGTTCCAGGGCCAGTGGAACCAATGGCAGCAGAAGCGGCGCGGCACCCCGGCGCTCGATCTCGCGCCCGCGCGCTTCGTGACGTTCCTGCAGAACCACGACCAGATCGCGAACTCCCTGCGCGGGCTCCGGCTGCACCAACTCACCAGCCCCGCGATTCACCGCGCCCTGACCGCGCTGCTCCTGCTCTCGCCATCGATTCCCATGCTCTTCCAGGGCCAGGAATTCGGCGCCTCCACGCCGTTCCTCTATTTCGCGGAGCACCATCCCGCACTCGCCTCCCTCGTCGCTGGCGGCCGCCGCAGGTTTCTCGAACAGTTCCGCACCATCGCCGCCGCCGACGCCGCCGGCTCCCTCGCCGAGCCGCACGCGCCCGAAACCTTCCGCCGTTCGCAGCTCAACCTGCAGGAGCGCGAAACCCACCGGCCCACGTACCTCCTCCACCAAGACCTGCTCCGCCTGCGGCGTGAGGACCCGGTGGTGCGCGATCCGCGCGGCCTCGACGGGGCCGTGCTCGGCGCCCGCGCCTTCCTGCTCCGCTACTTCGCCGCCGACGGCCGCGACCGGCTCCTGCTGGTCAACCTCGGAGGCGACCTCACGCTCCGCGCCGCGCCCGAACCGCTGTTGGCCCCGGTGGACAACCTCGGCTGGGAGGTCGCGTGGTCGAGCGAGAATCCAGCCTATGGTGGTCTCGGCACGCCTGCCCTCGAAACCACCGCCGGTTGGATCATTCCCGGCCCCGGCGTCTACCTCTTGTCCCCGCATCCGAACTGTGAACCCGCCCGCGCCAAACTTAGTGAGGAGGATTGATTTCGCCGCGGTGTCGCACGCCGAGCAGGCGGAGCTTCTCACGCGGCAGTGGCTCGTGACGAACGCGCTGGGCGGGTATGCCTCCGGCACGTTGTCGGGCGCCGTAAGCTGGCGTTACCACGGGCTGCTGATCGCCGCGCTGCCCGCGCCGTTTGGCCGCACGCTGATGCTCAACCACCTCGAGGAGTGTCTGCGCTTTCCCGACGGCCACGTCGTCCAGTTCGGTGGCGGCGAACCAAGCGAAGCCGGCGCCGCACCGCCCCCGAACCGGCTGGTCGAGTTTCGCCTTGAAGACCAGATGCCGGTCTGGAGCTACCTCGTCGAAGGCGTGCACGTCGAAAAACGCCTCCTGATGCCGAATCGCCAGAATACGGTTCACCTCACGTACCGCATCCAGGCGCCGGCCGACGGCTTCTGGCTCGAGCTCCGCCCGTCGGTGCACTTTCGCGCGTTCGAGGACAGCGTCAGCAAGGCCCACAGCGAGCACTACGAGGTCCGCACCCGCGGCCACCGCTACGAGATCGACTCGCACGAGGGCTACCCGCCGCTGCGGCTCGCGATCGACGCGGAGGAGTTTCGTTTCATCCAGGACGGTGGCACCCGGCGGGAGATCATCTACGCGCGCGACGCCGAGCGAGGGTTTGAATCGCGGGGGGTGCTCTGGTCGCCGGGGTACTTCTCCATCGCGGTCCGGGCCGCGCCGCTGACGCTCATCGCCTCCACCGAGGATTGGCACACCCTCATGGCGCTCGACGCCGAGGCCGCGTTCACGACCGAGCGTGACCGACTGCAGCGCCTCATCCGACAGGCCGATCCCCGCGCCCGCGCCGGCATTGGCGCCGAGTTGGTGCTCGCCGCCGATCAGTTCATCGTCGTGCCCGCGGGACGCGTGCGTGACACCGCGCGCGCGCGCGCCGCCGGCGACGAGTTGCGCAGCGTGATCGCCGGCTACCACTGGTTCACCGACTGGGGCCGCGACACCATGATCAGCCTCGAAGGGCTCACGCTCGTTACCGGACGGCACCAGGAGGCCGCCTGGATCCTGCGCGCGTTCGCCGCCTACGTGCGCGACGGTCTCATCCCGAACCTCTTCCCCGAGGGGCGAAATGACGGGCTCTACCACACTGCCGATGCCACGCTCTGGTTTTTCCATGCCATCGACCGCTACACGCGCGTCACCGGCGAGCGGAACACGCTCCAATCGCTCCTCCCGCTGCTGCGCCAGATCGTTGACCACCATTTCCGCGGCACGCGCTACGGCATCCGCGTCGACCCGACCGACGGCCTCCTCATCCAGGGCGCGGAAGGATATCAGCTGACGTGGATGGACGCCAAAGTCGGAGACTGGGTCGTGACGCCCCGTCGCGGGAAGGCGGTTGAAATCAATGCACTCTGGTACAACGCGCTGCGCCTGCTTCAGGGCTGGCTCCACGCAGAGGACGAGCCGGCCGCCGCCGAACTCCGCGCGCAGGCGGATCGGGCCCGGCAATCCTTCAACCAGCGTTTCTGGAATCCGGCGACCGAGTGTCTCTTCGACGTGATCGACGGAGAGCACGGTGACGATCCGGCGATCCGGCCCAACCAGCTGCTCTCGATCTCCCTGCCCAACGCCGTGCTCGACCGCAGCCGCTGGCCGGCAGTGCTGGCGATGGCGGAGCGCGAGCTGGTGACGCCGGTTGGCCTGCGTTCGCTCAGCCCGAAGCACAAGGACTACAGGCCGAAGTACTCGGGCGACCTTCGCTCGCGGGACGCCGCGTACCACCAGGGGACGGTCTGGGCCTGGCTGATCGGGCCGTTCATCGATGCGTGGCTCAAGCTGCACCCCGACGATGCGGCGGGTGCGCGGCGCTTCCTCGAAGGCTTCGCACCGCACCTAGCCGAGGCGTGCGTCGGCTCCGTCAGCGAGATCTTCGACGCGGAGCCCCCGTTCGACGCACGGGGCTGCATCGCACAGGCATGGAGCGTGGCGGAAGTCCTGCGTACGTTTGTCCTGACGGCGCCCACTGGGGGCAGCCCCCCCCGGCCATGACCGCCCACTCCGCCACGATCGACGTCTGCATCGTGGGCGCCGGACCTGCCGGACTGAACGCCGCGCTGGTCCTCGGCCGCTGCGGACGCAGCGTCGTGGTTTACGATTCCGGGCAGCCAAGGAACGCCGCTTCGCAAGGGCTGCGCTGTTTCCTGAGCCGGGACGGCATCAATCCCCACGAACTGCGCGCGATCGGGCGGCTCGAGGTTGGCGCGTATCCGTCGGTCACGTTCATCGATGCGCAGGTCGTCGCCGCGAAGCGCAGCCCGTATGGCTTCGAGCTGGTCACCTCCGACGGCCAGTCCCGCGCCTGCCGCATCCTCCTGCTCGCCACCGGACGCGTCGACGTCCTGCCCGACCGTCCGGGCTTTCGCGAACTCTACGGCCGCGGCGTGCACCATTGCCCGTACTGCGACGGCTGGGAGCACCGCGGGCAGCGGATCGTCGCGTACGGCGAGTATCCCGCCGTAGCCGACCTGGCACTCGCGTTGCTGACCTGGACACCCCGCGTGACCGTCGTCGTGCCCGAACCCGGGCAGGCATCGGCCGACGATCGGCGGCGGCTCGGCGAGCAGCGCATCGAGGTGGCGCCGGCAGACATCGCGAGCGTCGAGGGCACGCCGGAAGGCGGCGTCACCGGAGCGCAACTAGCCAATGGCGAGCGCATCGCGTGCGACGCCGTGTTCTTCACGTCGGCCCTGCCGCAACGCTCGGCGCTCGCCGAGAATCTTGGCTGCGAGATGGACGACGGCGGCTCGGTCGTCTGCCGGGCGCATGCCGCAACGGGAGTGCCGGGCTTGTACGTGGCGGGCAACGTGCGGGGCGGCGTTCACCTGGCGATCATGGCCGCGGCCGAGGGCGCGGAGGCCGCGATCGCGATCAATGAGGAGCTGGCGGACAACGGACTGAACCCGACGGAGGCGGTACGACCGCGACAGCCCACGTCCGGCGGCGACGCGTAGGACAAGCACTTCGCCCGCGAGCCGCCGACGGCACGCGCGTATCCCGGCAGTATCTGGACACTATCCCGGCAAGCTTCCGGAGTATCTGGACATTATCGCGCTAGTTCCCCGTGCGAGGGCGTTTATAATTGCAGCCCTCGTCCGCTTCGTCTCCTCGTCTCGCGGCCCCAACGACGGCGTGAATGACGGGTGGCAACGCGGGGGCTTCGCGCGATACCTCGGCTACAGCGGCGGCGCGGTCGTCGACCCGCGAATCTCGGCCGGTCCGAGCACGTCGGGCGCGAGGTTCTGCGCGGTGTTGATCAGCGCGACGTGCGAGAACGCCTGGGGGAAGTTGCCCACGAGCCGCCCGTGTCGCGGGTCGAACTCTTCGGCGAGCAGTCCGAGGCCGTTGCGCAGATCGAGCAACCGGTGGAAGAGCTTTCGCGCCTGCTGCGTCTCGCCCATCAGGTGCAGGCAATCCACGAGCCAGAAGGTGCACGGCAGGAACGCGCCCTCCCCGGGAGGCAGTCCGTCGACCGCCCCCGATTCGGTCGGGTGATAACGGTACACGAACCCGTCGAAGGTGAGCTCGCGCTGGATGGCGCGGATCGTCCCCGCGACGCGCGGATCCGTCGCCGGCAGGAAGCCGACCAGCGGGATCATGAGGAGGCTGGCGTCGATCTGCTCGGAGTCGTAGTGCTGGGTGAAGCAGCCGCGCTGCGCGTTGTAGCCGTGCGCGCACACGTCGTCGAAGATCGCTTGGCGCAGTGCCCGCCAGCGTTCGACATCACCCTCGAGGTTGAACTCCTCGACGGCCTTCACGGCGCGATCAGCGGCGACCCAGGCCATGACCTTGGAGTGGGTGAAGTGCCGGCGCGGGCCACGAATTTCCCAGATGCCTTCGTCCGGCTCGGTCCAGTGCCGCTCGACGAACTCGAGCACGTGCCGCTGGAGGCGCCAGGAGTTCGCGCCTGTGCGTAGCCCGACCTGCCGCGCGAGGTGCATCGCGTCCATGAGCTCCCCATACACGTCGAGCTGGAACTGTTCCGAGGCGGCATTGCCGATGCGCACCGGCCGGGAGCCCTCGTAGCCCTTGAGATGCTTCAGCTCGATCTCGGGCAGGCCGCGTTCGCCGGCGGCGCCGTACATGATCTGGAGCTGGGAGGGATCACCGGCGACGGCCCGCAGCAGCCACAAGCTCCAGTCCTTGGCCTCCTCGGTGTAGCCGGCCTCCATGAGCGAAAAGAGCGTGAACGTGGCGTCGCGGATCCAGCAGAAGCGGTAATCCCAGTTGCGCACGCCGCCGAGTTGCTCGGGCAGCGAGGTGGTGGCGGCGGCCATGATGCCTCCGGTGGGGGCAAACGTCAGGGCCTTTAGCGTCAGCAGCGAACGCATGACCGCCTCGCGCCACTCACCGCGGTAGCTGCAGCGCGCGCACCACTCGCGCCAGTACAGGTCGGTGTGGTTCAGCGCGCGCAGGGGATCGATGCTCTCCGGCGGCATCTCGTGGGACGGGTGCCAGGTGAGCGTGAAGCAGGCGCGTTCGCCCTCGGTGACGGTGAAGTCGGCCATCGTCGACAGGTTCTCGCCGTGAGTCGGCACCGCGGTGCGCAGGTTCAGCGCATCGGGGCCGGCCACGGCATTCAGGCCCTCGGCGTCCTTCCACATCCACGGCACGGTGCGGCCATAGTCGAACCGCAGGATCAGCCGCATCTGCATGTCGACGCTGCCGCGCACGCCTTCGACCACGCGGATCACCTCGCGGTATTTGGCGTGCGGCGGCATGAAGTCGATCACGCGGGCGACGCCGGTCGGCGTCTCGAACTCGGTTTCAAGAATCAACGTGTCTGGCCAATAGCGCTGGCGGCCCGGCTCCTTATGGTCGCGCGGCGCGATCCGCCAGCAGCCATTGCTCTCATCCCCGAGCAACGCCGCCATGCAGGCGTTGGAGTCGAAGCGCGGCAGGCACAGCCAGTCGATCGAGCCATCGCACCCGACCAGCGCGGCCGTGCGCATGTTGCCGATGAATCCGTAGTCTTCGATCTTCATGCCAATTCTTCCTCCGGGCCCGCGCCCCGAGTCGGCCCGCGGACGCCGCGGGATGGTCGCGAGGCGGAGCGGCGGTTGCCGGGCGTCCGCAAAACGGGCTCGAGACCGGAAACCATCACGTCTCCCGCAGGAGCATCGCCCCGGGGCTCCCCAGCACGAGTTCACCATTCTCCCCGCCGGTCGCTTCCTGCGCGCCGGCGCCGCCAAAGCGCGTTTCGTTGCTCGCGAGCACCAGCCGCCAGCGCCGGCCCGCGCGCGGACGCGCAAAGGCGTCGTCCACGATACGGGCGTCGGGCGTCGTCAGCGCAAACAGCAGGAGCCAGTCCTGTTCCGGATCGCCCCACCGGATCGCAAGCACGTCGCCGAGTTGCTCGACGCGCCACAGGTCGCGGTCGGCGGACTGGAACACCAGATGCTCGGCGCGCAGGCGGAGGCACGCCCGGTAAAGGCGCAGCGTCTCGCGGTGCCCCGGCGCCTTCCGCTCGCCCCAATCCAGCTTGGCGCCCCGGAAGGTCGCCTCGGCCTGCGGATCCGGCATTCGGGCGAGGACGTCGTCGGGGTAGACGGCCTTGCGCTCGCGAAACTCCTTGAGCCGACCGGCGCGGATCGTCGCGCCGATCTCTCCCGGTTGATCGGTGAAGTACGGGAACGGCGCACGCGCGGCCCATTCCTGGCCCATGAAGAGCATCGGGGTATACGGCCCGAGGCAGAGCAGCATCGACACCGCGCGATAGGCTTCGGGCGAAATCACCTGGTGGAGCCGCTCGCCGAGGGGGCGGTTGCCGACCTGGTCGTGGTTGGAGATGCAGAACACGAACCGCTCCGGCGGCACGTGCGCGGCGGGCGTGCCGCGCGGCGCGTTCCACTGGCGGTAATGCTGTCCCGAGTACAGCCAGCCGTCCCGCAGCGTGGTCGCCCATTCCTCCGGTGTGCCGCTGTAGCTGCCGAAGTGCGCCTCCTGCTGGCGGGTCAGCGCGACCCGGATCGTGTGGTGAAAATCGTCGGACCACACCGCGTCGAGCCCCCAGCCTCCGTCGGTGCGGGGCGTGATCGCGGCCGCGTCGTTGCGCTCATCCTCACCGATCACGAAACCGCCGCGCACGTGCACCGCGGCCGCGATCTCCGCGACGATATGCGACGGCGAGTGGTCGTGGATCGCGTGCAGGGCGTCGAGCCGGAGCCCGTCGATGCGAAATTCGTCGAGCCACTGGCAGGCGTTCTGGAGGAAGAAGCGGCGCACCGGCTCGGCGTCGGGGCCGTCGAAGTTCAGCGACTGGCCCCAGTCGTTGGCGCGCTCGTGGTGCATGTAGCCGCGGCCAAGGCGCGGCAGCACGTTGCCCACCGGGCCGAGGTGGTTGTACACGACGTCGAGGATCACCGCGAGGCCGCGGGCGTGCGCGGCATCGACGAAGGCGCGCAACTCGTCCGGGTGCCCGTAGGTGTGCGACGGGGCGAACAGCAGGACGCCGTCGTAGCCCCAGTTGCGGGTGCCGGCGAACTCGGCGACCGGCATGAGTTCGATCGCGTTCACGCCCAGCTCCGCCAGGGCGTCGAGCCGGTCGATGGCGGCGGCGAAGGTGCCCTCGGCGGTAAAGGTGCCGACGTGCAACTCGTAGATGACGCGGCCGCGGAAGGCGGGTGGACGCCAGCCGCGCGTGATCCAGTTGTAAACGCGGGGATCAATCACTTCGGAGGGGGCTTCGACGCCGAGCGGCTGGAAGCGCGACGCTGGATCAGGCACCCGTTGGTTGCCGATAACGAACCAGTACCGGTCGCCGGCCCGGCCCTCGGGATCGACGCCGGAGAAGGTGCCATCGCCCTCGGGCGCGAGCGCGAGTTGCCGGGAGGGCTCCGGGCCGTCGCCGATGGCGACGGAGACTTGCTCGTGGTCGGGCGCCCAGACGCGGTAAACGACACCGGCCTCGGTCACATGGGCGCCCACCGGGAGAAATTCGTCGCCGGAGCCATCGGTCACGGGCTTGAGGGACAGCAGCAGTTCGGTGGTGGACATGGTACGGATTCGGTCAGGCGCGGGCGACGGGCGGCGCCGCACCGGGTGTGGCGGGCGCGGCAGGCGTGAATGACAGACTTTGCCCGCCGCGGTTCGGCCGAACTCCAAAACGAGGCGACGCGTGGGGGCCAGGGGGCCCCGGCCCCGGGAGGCGGCGTCAGGCCGCCGGCGGAGCGGCGCGGCGGAAGCGGGCGGCGTCGCGCGCCTCGGTGTGCGTGCCCTCGTCCATCTTGAACAGCACGAGCGAACGTGCCGCCATGCGGTGCTTCATGCCGCCGACGCGGCGGACCCCGTGCTCGAGGAAACCGGTCTCTTCGGCGGTATCGAGGATGAGCCGCCAGTGCGTCTTGGGGCCGCCGACGGCAACGACATCGACGGGCTCATGGTGGGCGTTGAAGAAGAGCAGGAACGTGTCGTCGGTGATCGGCTGTCCTTCGTCGGTGTGCTGGTCGAGGGCGTCGCCGCTGAGCATGAGGCCGAGGACCTTGGCGAAATCGGCGGACCAGTCCTCGTCAGTCATCTCGGTACCGTCGGCGCGGATCCAGGTGAGGTCCTTGATCCCGTTGCCGCGCAAGTCTCGCCCTTGGAAGAAGGAGGAGCGGTGGAAGACGGGATGTCGGAGGCGGAAGTTGATGAGGCGGCGAACGAAGGCGGTTTGACGCTCGGCCTCGGCGTCGCGCGTCCAGGCGAGCCAGCTGGTGTCGTTGTCCTGGCAGTAGGCGTTGTTGTTGCCGCGCTGGGTGGCGGCGTATTCGTCCCCCCCACGGAGCATGGGCACGCCTTGGGAAAGGAAGAGCGTGGAAAGGAAGTTGCGCATCATGCGGCGCCGCAATTGGCGTACGTCCTTGGGAGCGTCGATGCCCTCGTGGCCACAGTTCCAGGAGTGGTTATTGTTGTCGCCGTCCTGGTTTCCCTCCCCGTTTGCCTCGTTGTGCTTGTCGTTGAAGGAGACGAGATCGTGCAGGGAGAAGCCGTCGTGGGAGGTGACGAAGTTTACGGAGGCGGTGGGGGTTTTGCCGCTGCTTTGGTAGAGGTCTGAGCTGCCGCAGAGCCGGAACGCGAGATCGCGCATGTGGCCGGAATCGCCCTTCCAATAGCCGCGGACGGTATCGCGGTAGCGGCCATTCCACTCGGCCCAGAGCACGGGAAAGTTGCCGACCTGGTAGCCGCCCTCGCCGACGTCCCAGGGCTCGGCGATGAGCTTCACTTGGGAGACGACGGGGTCCTGGTGGATGACATCGAAGAAGGCGGAGAGCTGGCTGACCTCGTGGAGTTCGCGGGCGAGGGCTGGGGCGAGGTCGAAGCGGAAGCCGTCGACGTGCATCTCGGTCACCCAGTAGCGCAGCGAGTCCATGATAAGCTGGAGGACGCGGGGGTTGGGGACGTTCAGGGTGTTGCCGGTGCCGGTGTAGTCCATGTAGTAGCGCGGATCGGCGGCGACGAGTCGGTAGTAGCTGGCGTTGTCGATGCCCCGGAAGCTGAGCGTGGGCCCGAGTTGGTTGCCCTCGGCGGTGTGGTTGTAGACGACGTCTAGGATGACCTCGAGGCCGGCGGCGTGGAGGGCGCGGACCATGGCCTTGAACTCGCGAACTTGATCGCCGAAGTCGCCGGCGCGAGCGTAGGCCGCCTCGGGGGCGAAGAAGCCGATGCTGTTGTAGCCCCAATAGTCGGTGAGCCCCTTGTCGAGGAGGTGCTTGGAGTCGACGTGCTGGTGGACGGGCAGGAGTTCGACGGCGGTGACGCCGAGTTCCTTGAGGTAGCGGATCGCCTCGGGGGTGCCGAGACCGGCGTAGGTTCCGCGGAGGGGTTCAGGGATGGCTTCCCAGAGTTTGGAGAAGCCTTTGACGTGCACCTCGTAAATGACGGTTGCGTGGAGCGGACGATTGGGCCGCTCGTCGTCGCCCCAGTCGAAGCTCGGGTCGATCACGACGGCCTTCGGGGTGAGCGCGGCGTTGTCGCGGGCGTCGAAGGAGAGGTCGGTATTGGGGGCGCCGATGGTGTAGCCGAACATCTCGTTGGACCAATGTACGGTGCCGGCGATGGCCTTGGCGTAGGGGTCGAGGAGGACCTTGTGCGGGTTGAAGCGGTGACCGGAGGCGGGCTCGTAGGGGCCCTCGACGCGAAAGCCGTAAAGTTGACCGGGGCGGGCATCGGGGAGGAACCCGTACCAGACGTGATCGTTACGCTCGCGCAGCCGGACGCGCGCAACCTCGACCTCGCCCAGGCGGTCGAAAAGGCAGAGTTCGACGCCGGTGGCGTTGGCGGAGAAAAGGGCAAAGTTCACGCCATTGCCGGTCCACGTGGCGCCCAACGGGTAGCAGCGTCCGCGCCAGAGCCGCAGCGGACCGGAGGGAACGCTGACGGGGGCCGTTTCGCCCCGAGGTATCGCGCGCCCGGGCACCGCCAAAGTCGGTCTCCTCCCGGTTTCGGGCGGACGACGGTGCGAAGAATGACGGAACCACGCGGCGAAGCTTTCACGCAAAGGCATGCGCCAGCGTACCAACCGCCCCCGAGCCCCCGCCATGGGGCCCGTCCCCCTTTCTGCCCCCGATTTTTCCCGCCCTTCCGCCCCAATCCCCTCCCGATCCCTTCTCAGGGGACAGGCCCCCGGCCCCCTCCTCGCAGCCTCGAGGGACAGTCCTCTCTCGCTCATCAAAAGAGCTCAGGGGGACAGACCCTTCCGATTCTTCCTGCCAGCCTTCATGGCGTAGGAATGTGGGGACAGTCCTTATTTCGGGGACTCGTAGCGACTGTGTTCAGGGGACAGGCTTCGTGCGATCGCCACTAAGCGTTTGGGATGAACCTTTACGCACCGTCTGACTCGTTAACGAGGTCGGGGCGGCACCAAGAATCCAGAATTCAGGCCAAAGGCACAAATCCGGCGCGCCATACCTCATCGCCTACAGACCGGGGGAATAGCACATGGCGACATTGTCGCAGGTCGTCGCGAACATGCCGTGGCGCCGCGCACGGCGCGCTCGGCGCGAATTGGAACACCGCTACGACCCACAGAAATCAGCGGAAGTCCCCCATTCCCCCCTTAACAGAAGATTGGGCCCCGTGAGCCGCGCAGGCCGGCGATGTCGCCCCAATCGGTCACCGCGGGGAGGGAACGCGGCGCCATGCGCTTTCCCATACCGGTACGTTGGCGGTAGGCAGCCAGGTGCGACTCAACGAAAGCTCTGCTTCCCAGTACCGTGCCGTCGCTGAAGTAACGAATTCGACAACGTAACACCACCGCCAGCGGTAGGCGTCCGCCATTCGCGAGCACCTCCCTCACCCGCTCTGCTGAAATCGATGCTTTTCCCGGCCGCTCCGTTCCGCCGGTCGCAAACAGCAGTCGCCGGTACGCGCTGTGCGTCTCCTCCCACGTGTCGCCGCCTACGAGAAAACGTATGCCCTCCTGCGCCTTCTTCCCTCCCGCCACCGCCTCGGCGTACCCACAGAACCGATAATCCTTCGGATCCTCCACGATCCCGGCACGCACCGGGTTCAGATCCACGTACAGTCCCAATATCTGCAGCAAGTGCGGTTTGTCCTCGACCAGGACGCTCTTGAAGCGTCCACACCACACTGGGCCAAAACGCTCGTGCTGCCGGTTGTACCGCATCGCGAAGCGCTCCTTGATCAGCTTCATGAACGACGAGATGTCATTCATCTGCCGCTGTATCGCAGCCCGCCACGCCACCGCCTTCGGCCCGTTCTCCGGCATCTGCGCCTTGATCTCCGCCAACTTCGCCACCTGCAGCTTCGTAGGCTGGGGATACAGACATGCGTGACGGCGGAGCAGCTCCGCATCCGACAACGGCTCCCAGTGCGGGACGAACACCACCACGTGGTAATGGTTGTCCATGATCGCATACGCGATGATCCGAATCCCCGTAAACTCCGCCATCCGCCACACCAATTGCCGCAGGTACTCCTGCCCATCCTCCTCCAGCCTGAGTTCCCCGTTCACCGACCGACTCATCAGGTGATAGATCGCTCCCTGCTGCCGCGCCGAGACTTTGATCCGGTTTCGAGCCATGACGCCACTATGCTTTTTTATTTCTCTTCGACAATCTTTTATTACCACTATCAGCATTTCAATATCCCACGAAATACATCTACTTCGCAGCGACTACCTCATATCGGCTACTCCCGTCGCAGAGACATCGCCTACAATATCGCCATAAACCGCGACCGACGCCCCCCATCCAAGAGTATTTCTGGTCCCCTAGTTCTTCTTTCCAGCTTCTCACCACCAGCGCCATAGGGTCTGACCTTGGCAAGCACCGCTACCTCCAGCAATGAAGGCCTGTCCCCTGTTTCGGCATAGGCCAGATAGGTCTGGCCCCTGTTTTGGCCCCGTGGTAAAGAGGGTCTGTCCCCAGTTAGCTGCTAGTAACTGCTAGGGTGCCCGGTTTTGGGCCTGTCTCCTGATTGGTTCCTAGGGTGCCCGATTTTGGGCCTGTCCCCTGATTGATTGAGGCCTGTCCCTCTTGGTGGCTCCAGGCGGTTTCCTCACGCGGGCGCTAGGCTTTGCGGCGGCGCCAGTAGTTGGCGAGGATTGAGCCGGAGATGTTCATCCAGGGACTGAAGATCGCGGCGGCGAGACCCACGGTCGCGAGCTTGCCCATCGACCCCGCGAGGCCGGATGCCATGCCGCCGTTCTGCAGCCCCACTTCGAAGGCGACCGACCGCGCCGAGTTCTTGTCGAGGCCCGCGCCGCGGCTCAGCCAGTAGCCGAAAAAGTAGCCCGCCGCGTTGTGCAACGCCGCCGCAACGAACAGCAGCGCCCCGATCTGCAGCAGGTTGTCCCGGCCCGCCGCAGTCGTCACCGCCGTGAAATACACAATTCCCGCCATCGACCCGAGCGGCATCTTGCGCCCAATCGCCGGCCAGCGCCGCACGGCGACGTGATAGAGGAGCCCCACGAGCACCGCCGCCAGGAAGAATCCCAACGTCCCGATAACCAGCCGCGCCGACTCGCCCACCTGCCCCGCCACCCAGCCCCACCCACCCAACGCCAGCATCGCGAGCCAAAGCGCCGCCGCCACCGCGATCACATGCACCCACCGCCGTCCGGTCGCCGAGGCCGTTTTCAGGTAGTCGTGCAGCAACGCCGCCCCGATCGGCACAATCACGATCTTGATGATCTCCATCATCATGTTGACGAACTTCACCTCCACGAGCGTCCCCGCGAAGAGCTTCATCAACAGCGGGGTCATGAACGGCGCCACCAGCGTCGTGATCGCCGTCACCGTCACCGAAAGCACGAGGTTCGCACCCGCGAGATAGGCCATCACGTTCGACGCCAGCCCGCTCGAGCAGGAGCCGATCAGGATGATGCCGGCCGCAATCTCCGGCGGAAACGCGAAGACCTTCGTCAACGCCACGCCTACCAGCGGCATGATCGAGAAATGGCACACAATGCCCACGAGCACGCCGCGCGGGGTCTTCGCCACGCCCTTGAAATCCGCAAGGCTCATCTGCGTGCCCATTCCGAACATCACCAACTGCACCACGAGCAGGATAACCCACTTGTTCCGCAGATCGAAACTTCCCCAGTGCAGGAACGCCGACGGGAAACACATGCTGGCCGTCACGGCCGCAACGATCCACCCGGTAAACTGAAAGCCGCGCGTCGCCGGCATCGCCCCGAGCCCAAGCGCGAGCGCCACACTCGCAACCACGGCACCGCCCTGCCATAGCCCGACGCGACAGGAGATCACGCCCGCCGCCACCGCGACAAGCGCCCAAGGCACGACGTAAAGGCACGCCTTGCGCCAACGAATGATGTCCGGCGCGGTCGCCGGGTTTTGCGGGGTTATTTCAGCAGTCACGGGGTAAAGTCCAGGCGCGCGCCAAACGTTGCCCCCCGGGCCACTCCGGGGCTCCGCCGGTCGGAGTTGCGCGCGCCCCTTCCGATCGGAGAAACCTTTCCTTAGTCCTCAGGCGATGTGTGCGGCCAGAAAGTCGATCGCGATGCCCGGGCTCGCCAGAATCGGCACCCGGCGATCCGACTCCGCCAGCGTCTCCACCACGCGGGCCATCGACGCTTGCGCCAGGAGAATCACATCCACCTGCCGCGACAACTGCCGCAGCGCGTCCGCCACCATCGCATCATGCTTTGCCGCATCGCCACTCATCAGCGCCTCGAAAGCCCCCTCGCACAGTCGCGACTGCAGCTCGATTTCCCGCCCTGCCAGGGCCGCGCGCCGGCGCACGAGGTCCGACGTCGGATTCAGCGTCGTCGGCAGCGTCGCAATCACCCCGATACGCCGCCCCGTCCGCACGGCCTGATCACTCATAGGCTGGTCGACGCGCAGGACCGGCACACCACAGAACGCGGCAGAGGCCTCGACCGCCGGCCCGATCGATGAGCAGGTCACCAGGATCTGATCCGCCCCCCCCGCCTCCGCGGACGTGATGTACGCGCCGACCCGACGGGCAATATCGGCCGTCAGCGCACCGCGCGCGCCGATCGCGCGCACCAGGCTGTCGTCAACGATGTTGAACGTGGCCACGCCAGGCAGCTTCGCCCTGCAAAGTTGCGCGAAGACCGGAACGAGCGTCGCCGAAGTATGAATGAGACCGAGGGTTTTGAGGGGCATGACAGTAACAGAAGAAGGACTACAGGGCGGTGAGACCGATTCGAGCGACGCAAGGGATGGGCCGCGTTCACAGCGCGCCACGCGCGACCGCGCCGAAATAGTCCTCCGCGCCGACTTGGCCGCCCTTGAAATTCACCTCGAGCCCGTCGATCGGGGCAGCGGCCGCATGGGCCCGGCACAGCGGGGCGCCGGGGGCGAGCGGCGCAATCATCTCCACCGCCTCGATGCCCAACGTCCGCGCCGTGTAGCTCGAGGTGTCGCCACCGGCGATCAACAGGCGCTTGCCGCGCGTCGCGCCGAGCACCGCCTTCGCCACGCGACCGAGCATCGCGCCGACGCACTCCGGCCGCACCGGCGCCGCCACGATCCGATCGGGCCGCGTATGCACGACGATATGACGGCCCTCCCGCCGATGCGCCGTCGCCGTCGCGATCGCCGCCGTCACTTCAGCCTCGTCCGCATCCGGTGCGAGCCCGACCTCTGCAAAACCATGGTTCGCCGCCCAGGCAATCTGGCGCACCGAAACGGGTGAGCAACTGCCGGACACCACCAACAACGAGGATACGGCGCCGACCTCCGCCCACGTCGAGCGCGGCGTCACGCGCCCCGTCTGCTGAGCGTATCCACCGAGCGCCATCTCGATCGCGGACGA
Source organism: Opitutus sp. ER46 (assembly GCF_003054705.1). Lineage (NCBI taxonomy): Bacteria > Pseudomonadati > Verrucomicrobiota > Opitutia > Opitutales > Opitutaceae > Opitutus > Opitutus sp. ER46. The sequence goes on along the minus strand of NZ_QAYX01000017.1, from coordinate 290,109 downwards.
GCCAACGGAGAATAGCGGGCGATCGCCTTCGCCCAGGGGGCCCAGCAGCGCGCCGATATGCTCGAGATGAGCCGGCTCCATCACATCGAACAGGACAATCTCGGCCCCTTCGCTGACCAGCCGGGCCAGTTCAGCGTCACGGCGCGCCGGCTCCAGCTCCTGCGCGAGAACATCGAAGAGGCCCACGGGCAAACCGGTCTGCCGCGCCAGATGCAGCCGCAGATCGCTTTCGTCGGCCGGCGTAACTGGATGGCGGCGCATCGCCGGGTGCCGATCGAGCCGATGGACCGCCCCCGCACTCCCAATGCCGAAGCGCGCGAACAGGTTTCCGAACACGCAATAACGTCCCAGCGCTGGCGCCCCCACAACCAGCGGCACGAACGGCCCGCCAAAGGCGGCGCGCCCCAGCTCGATCGCCCGGCCAATGCTTCCCACGTGGGGCGCCGAATCAAAGGTCGAGCACACCTTGTAGTGCACGTGCGCGGCGCCCAGCGCACGCAACGCCGCGAAAGCCGGCTGAAGCTCCGCCGCCATCGCGCCCGGCGCCAGCGCCCGGGTGCAACCGGCCACACCCACCGCGTCGAGCTGGCCAAAGCGCCGCAACTGCTCCGCCGTCGGCACCCCGGTGAACAGGACGGTGCGAAATCCCGCGCGCGTCAGCCACTCCAAGGCATCCGTCGAGCCCGTGAAGTCGTCGCCGTAATACGCCAGATAGGAATTCATGCGCGCCTCGTTGGCTCGCCAGCCGTTCAGCCCACCCGGCCTCCACCGAACTTCGCCACAGAGGGCTGGAGTTCGGGATACCGGCTCACCGCCTCCGCCGCAGTCAGGCCCTCGGCGGCCGCCGCCCACCACGTCTGCAGCGAACGCACGCCCGCCCCGGCCCCGCTGGGGTGCGCCATGATGCCGCCGCCCGCCATGTAGAGCAGGTCAAGCGTCTGCGTCCGTCGGAACGTCTCGGGCGCCTGCCCGCCCCACTGGCCCGACGACACAACGGGCAGCACGGGCCGGAGCTTGCCATTCACACCACCCGCCATCGGCGCGAGACACGCGGCGATCGAACGCACCACGGAGTCATCCGGTTCCCAAAACTTGTTGGCGATGCCGTTGACGTGGAGCTGATCGACGCCCGCCAGCCGCCACAGCTTCTGGTACGCGCGAAAGTCCATCCCGAGCAGCGGGTGCCGGTTCAACATGCCCCAGCCGTTGCGGTGCCCGTGGATGGCCAACTGCCCCTGGTCGCAGATCTGCTTCGCGCCGGTCAGCCCCACGCTGTTGAGGCTCAGCATCACGGCCGTGCCGCCCGCCGCCACCACCTTGTCGTAGTGCCGTCGCATGGCTTCGACTTCGTCCGTGATGTTGAACGCGTACATCACCTTCTTCCCGGTGCGCTCCGCGTGCGCATTGATCACGCGCATGATCGCATCCACCCGGGCGTCGAACGGCGAATGCGGCGGGTCCGCCATCAGCTCGTCGTCCTTGATGAAGTCGATGCCCGCCTCGACCAGCGTGGCAACCAAGCCGGCCGTCTGGGCCGGCGTCATGCCGATGCTCGGCTTGATGATGGTGCCGATCAGCGGACGGCCCATGACCTTGGTCAGCTCGCGGCATCCGTCCACGCCGTATTGGGGCCCACGATACCTGGCGGTGAACCCCGGCGGCAGCTCCAGATCAACCAGCCGCAGGCCGGAGAACTGCGCGAGCTCGTACAGATTGCCCTGCACGGTCGAGACGAGCGTCGGCAGGTTCGCGCCGAAGTTCTCGATCGACCACGAGACCGCGATCTCCGCCCGGTGATACACCGCACCGCCACCCCGCGCTCCCGGCAGCGAGGACTGCGCCACGTCCTCGAGCGGCGTGATCCGCTCCACCCGCGCGGCGAACCGCTGCTTCAGCTCCTCGGTCTCACCCGGCACGGCTACGAACGTGCCGGAGGACTGCTCGCCCGCCAGCGCCGCGGCCGCCTGCCCGACATCCCGCGGCGTCTCGATCAGGTAATGCGCAACAACTCGGTCCATGGGGCTCAAGGGTTCGGTTGGCTCAGCGCGCGGGAATCCAGACCGACATGTCGGTGTCTCCGCGATTGCCCCAGGCGAAATAGGGCACGAAGGTCAGCTCGGTCCGACGCACTCGTCCCAGGGTCGCCTCGCGGTACAGCTCGCCAGCCGCCCACGCCGGCGCTTCCTGCGTCCAGCCGGGCAGCTTCAGTGCCAGCACGTTCGCGTTCACGATCTGCAGCGGGACGGTGCGACACTCGCCAGCCTTGAGCCAGCGCCCAAGGGACACGTCGTCCAGCTTCACGCCCTCGGGCAGGTCGTTCTGCTCGAGGCAGTACACCAACGGGCCGTAACGCACCGCGACCTGGTTGCGCGTTTCCTCCACCAGCGGGTTCGCCTCCCAGACCGTCGGTGCAAACGCAATCTTGAGCTCAAGCGTGTCGCCCGCCTTCCAGGTCCGGGTCACGTCAAAGTACGTGCCCGGGACGGGCCGCCCGCCCAAACCGTCCGCAAGGGCGTCGCCGTTAACCGTCACCACCGCGCGGTCGGGCTTCGACCAGCCGGGGATCCGGAGCCGCACCTTGATCGGACGCGCTGGCGCTTCGTCGATGGTGAACTTGATCGCGCCGTCCCAGGGATAGTTGGTGTCCTGCCGCAGCCGGATCCGCGCGCCATCCGTCCACGCCGTATCCAGCGTGCTCGCCGCGTAGAGATGGACCCAGAGGGTATCGGCCGAGAGCGAATACACGTAGTTGTGCGCCTCGGCGATCGTGCGCACGACATTGGGCGGGCAGCAGAAGCTCGACTTGATGTTCGGCATCCGGCTCCGCGACCAGCGCATCGGCCACTGGAAGTCGGCCGATTTCCGCAGCGGGTTGACGTAGAAGTAGTCCTTGCCCTCGAGACTGATGCCGGGGAGCACGCCGTTGTAGAGCGACTGTTCGAACAGGTCCGCATACCGGGCGTCGCCGCTCAAGGTGAGCATGCGCCAGTTCCACATCGCGTATCCGATCGTCGCACACGTCTCGTTGTAGGCGGTGAGGTTCGGCAACTGGTAGTCGCGACCGTAGGACTGGTGCGTCGGCTGGATCGATTTGTGGTCCTTCGCGCCGTCGGGTGACGCCCCGTCGTAGAGCGCGCCGGTCATGCCGGTGATGTAGAGTTTCGTCCCGGCGACGTTGTCGGCCAGCACGCCCAACGTGCGGAGGAGCGTGGCGTCGCCCGACTCGGCGAACACATCGGCGACTCCGGCATAGAGATAGTTGGCCCGCACGGCGTGGCCCGCCGCGGTGGTGAGTTCGCGGAAAGGCAGGCGGTCCTGGTTGTAGTCACTTCCGACCTCCGCCGGCACGAGGCTGCGGATCTCGATCAGCTTCCGGCCGAGCTCGAGGTAGCGCGGCTCGCGCGTCACGCGGTAGAGCTCGATCACGCCCATGTAGTGCGACGGACAGATCGCGTTGCGCGCCAGTTCCTCCGGCACGCGGGTGCAGAGCCCGTCGATGTAGTCCGCGGCCTTGCGCGCCAGGTCGAGCATCGTGGTCTTGCCCGTCACGCGGTAGTGAACGCACGCGGCGGTCATCAAATGCCCCATGTTGTAGGTCTCGAAGTGCTCGCGGTCGGCGAACTCCTTCACCTTCGGGTCGCCCTGGCGCTGGGGAATGACCGTCTGGGTGTGCAGGTAGCCGTCCTCGCGCTGCGCTTTCGCCACCACGGCGATGATGCGGTCCATCTGCGCGTCGATCGCGGGGTCGCGCGTGACCGCGTAAACCTGGGCCAGGGCCTCGAACCACTTCAGGAAGTCGCCGTCATTGAACGGCGGACCGTGAAACTTGTTGTCGCCACGGGACTCCACGCCACCCGCGATCAGGAAGTTCGCCCAGGCGTGACTGTCGGTATCGCTCTGAAAGATCTCCCAGAGATGCGGTACCATGGTGTGCTGACATGCCGCGAAGCGCTCGGCCCAGAACCCGCTGGTCCATTTCACGTCGGCGAGATCGACCATGTACATCTTCGCCGCGGGCGAGCGGGTCGTGTCGATGAGCGACCGCTCGCCGCCGCGGAGCGTGAGCGGAACGAGGGCCGTCAGGAACGAAAGGCCGAGGGCAAACGGAAGCTTCATGAGACCGGGAAACGGGAGCAACGAGGCAGGCGGTTGAGGGCTTTTCCCGCGCGAGCGGGTCCGGGACAGGGGGAACAAGGCTGGACCGAGCGGAGCTGCGGCGCCTTCAGCGTAGACCAATTTTCCGGCGGGTTCTCCCGAGTTTGCGGCAATTATCTGCCGCATCCTAAGGCCGGGCGCCGAGGTGGAGCCGCCGAACGCCACGGAGCTGGCTTAGTTGGGTTTGGCGGGATTGCGCTGCAGGACAGCCACGTCGTATTGGGGGAGCTCGATGCGCTCCTGGGCGGACGGTCGCAGGAGGTCGCTGCACCCCACGGGGAGGTCGAGCACGACCGGCTTGGGATTGTGGTTGATGACGACGAAGACCTCGCGGCCCTGCCCCACCCGGCGGCAAACCTCGACGCCAGCGGGCACTGGGATCGTGGGCGAATTGACACTGGCGGCCTGCACCAGGTCGCGGGCCGCGCGCTGCATCATCGCCGGCTCAAGCAGAGCCCCAAGATACGAGATCGTGCCTTTGCCGAGCTTGCGGCTGACCATGGCCGGCTTGCCGTCGAGCCAGCCATTGGCGCGACCGTACGTCAGGGTCACGGTCGCGTCGGGCGCGAGCGGCCGGAGATACTCCGCCCAGATCGTCGCGCGACCGTCACCCCAGCGGCCGGAGACCGGCACGTCGTCGAGCAACGCGTAGAACTGCTCCACCTTCGCGCCAACCAGGTCGCGCAGCAGGCCGGGCTGCCCGAGCGTGCTGAGGGCGTTGTACTCGTTCATGAGCCCCGAACGCGGCCCCAGCAGCAGATGCCCACCGCCCCGGACATACTGTTCGAGGCGCCGCGCCATTTCCGGCGAGACGACATTCAGGTTCGGGGCTACCACGAGCTTGTAGCCCTCCAGTCCGCCCCGGGGATCGATGATGTCCACGGACTGCGTGAGTTCGCGCAGCGCCGCGTAGTAGCCAAGGAGGGTCTCGATCTGGTCGTAGCGCTTGGAGTGCAGGTGAAAATCGATCGCCCAGCGGCTGTCGTAATCGTGCAGGATGGCGACCTGCGATTCGGGTGACGTACCGGCGAGCGCGGGCCCCACCCGCGCGAACTCGGCGCCGAGCTGCCTGGCCTCCTCGTAGAACGGCACCGGCTCACCGTCGGGCCCGACGAGCACGCCGTGGTATTGCTCCTGGCCGTTGAGCGCCGCGCGCCATTGCCAGAAGGCGACCGCGTCGGCGCCATGGCCGACCGCTTCCCAGACCGCGGCCCGGGTCTCGCCCTTGTCGAGCGAGTTGGCGATGCCCGCCCAGTCGACGAAACCGGGCTGGATTTCCATCACCCAGAAGTTTTTCCGCTTCCACCCGCGCACGAGGTCGTGGGTCGCGCCAATGCGCGTGGGATTCAGGTGGCCCTGGCCCACGTACGTGTCCCAGGAAATGAAGTCCAGGTCCGCGGCGATGTCAGTCCGGTTGAAGCGGTTCGCCCATCCCAGCCCGCCGAGATTCGTGGTGATCCACTGGCGCGGGTCGGCGTGGGCGCGGATAACCTCGAGCTGGTTGCGCTGGAGGTGCACCCACTGCTCGGTGACGAACCGCTTGTAGTCGAGCAGGAGTCCCGGGTTGCTCCGCCCCGTCTCCATCGGGATCTGGTCCCACGCGCTGTACGTCTGGCTCCAATACGCCGTCATCCAGTGGTGATTGAGCTGGTCCAGGGTGCCGTACTTGCGCTGCAGCCACTGGTGCCAGAGCTGGCGCGAGTGCGGGTCGAAGGAGTCCTCGGTGTACTCGTTGCCGATCTGCCAGCCGATGACGTTCGGATGGTGCCCGAAGCGACGCGCCAACTCCTCGGCGATGCGGCGGCTGAGCTCGAGGTACTTGGGGCTGGTGTAGTTGAACTGCCGCCGAAAGCCGTGGCGGATCTGCACGCCGGCCTCCGTCACCCGCAGCGTCTCCGGGTACTTGCTGGTCAGCCAGGCCGGCGGCGCATCTGACGGCGTGCCGAGAACAACGACGATGTTGTGCCGGGCCGCGGCATTGATTGCCCGCTCGACCCAGTCGAGCGTGTAGCGCCCTTCTTCGGGCTCCATGCTGCTCCAGGCGAACTCGCCGATACGCGCCATGTGCATGCCGGCATCGGCCATCAGCTTGAGGTCTGCGTCCCAGCGCTCCTCCGGCCACTGCTCCGGGTACCACGCGGAGCCGAGCAGGAGCGGGCCCGGCCCGGCGGCCCGGCCGGCCACGGAGAAGACGGCGAGCGCGAAGAGCACAGCGAGAAGGCGGGGAACGGATTTCATGACAGATCGCACGAGGGACGGGGGTTGGGGGCTGCAGGCGGTGATTGAAGCGGGAGAACGGAAGGCGGAATCAGGAGCGCAGGTGACGAGGGCCAAACTAGCGCGCAAATTTCCGGGTCTTCGTCTGCCCTACTGACGGACGGCGCCGGATTTTCCGTGATCGGCGGTAGGCGCCGGCGTCGGAGCTTTGGGTTCAGCCGGAGGCTTGGGCGCATCCGAGACCACGGGCCAGGTGTCGGTCCGGAATGGCATCGCCGGCAGCCCGGCCGAGTTGACCAGGTTGGGCGTTGCCGTCTCGCGCCAGGCGAAGCGCACCGCCACGGGATCCTTGATCTCCGGGCAGCTCACGATCACGCGGTCCCCCTCGATCTCGGCCATCGCGGGCACGAACCGCTGGTCGGAACCGGCAACCAGGAAATCCGACACCGGCCGACCGTCGCGCGTGCGCAACCCCGTCCCGGCGTCCGCGAACCGGACTTCGAGCCTGCCATCCGCCCGTCGTTCCAGAGCGCGGAATTGCGGGCTGCGCGCCAGCCGTTCGCGGCCGTAGGTCTCGGCCAGCGCGAGCCCCGCCAGCCTAAGGCCGACGTCCCGCTTGTTTGTCGGGTGGATGTCGCGCACGTCCGCCACCAGATCCGTGGTAACGACCATCCCGGTATGCGGCACCGAAAGCGCCGCGCGCTGCGCCTCCCAGAACACCGGCAATGCCTCCGGCGTCTGGTGGCGCGGAAAGCTCGTCCACTGCGAATAGGTGAACGGCGCAAGCTGGACGTAGTACCAGGGCGCTTCGGGCTGGCCCCAGGCTTCGCGCCACGTTTCAACTAGCGCCCGCATCTTCTCGGTGTAGATCGCGCCCTCCGACTGCATCAGGTTGCTCTCGCCTTGATACCAGAGGAAGCCGCGCAGCGTGTAAGGCACGAGCGGGGTGATCATGCTCTGAAACAGCTCGGTGGCCTGGAGGCCCTTCACCCAGGTCTTGTAGGTGACGTGACGCAGCTCGCGCAGCGCGTCCGACCGCGCGAACGCGCCTTCCGGCAGCCAGGTCTCGATCTGAGTGCCACCGTAACTCGCGTTGATGACGCCGACCGGCACCCCGAGCTCCCGGACCAGTTCACGGCCGAAATAGTAACCCGCCGCCGAGAACTCGGTACGCACCACCGACTCCGGGGTGCACACGACCCAGGTAAAGCCGAGGACCTTCTTCTGTGGCCGGCCGTGCTTGGGCATCTGGTACAACCGGAGCAGCGGATGATCCGCCGCGCCGATCTCAGCCTCGTAGTTGTCGGTCGGCTTCTGTCCCCCGCGCGGGCCCAACTGCTTCTCCATGTTGGACTGGCCGGAGCAAAGCCAGACCTCGCCCACTAACACGTCCGTAAGCGTCATTGTGTTCGTCCCGCGCAACGTGAGTGTCCGCGGTTCCGCGCTGGCTGGCATGGCCGGCAGCTGAACACGCCAATGCCCGCCGGCATCGGCGGTCGTCGCCCGCGTCTGGCCGGCAAACTCAACCGTCACCGCTTCGGCCGGCGCCGCCTCGCCCCAGATCGCCACCGGGCGATCACGCTGGAGCACCATGTGATCGCCAAACACGGCGGCACAGCGAACCTCCGCCCGCACGGCGACGGCCAGATAGGTGAAGAGCAGCAGCCCAAGGAATCCGGAAGCGCGCATGAGGAGTAGACGACGGGGGTTGGCGGTTCGGCGAAGCGCCGGGGGGCGATGCATCAACGCGAACCAGGTTTGGCGGCGCGTTCAGATCGCATCTCGAGGCGGGACTCGGGCAAGCCCTCCGCCTGCGCGCGGAGGCTGATGGTCCCCGGTTTTGCGCCGGTGCGCAGAATCAACTGCGCGCGCCCCTGGAAAGTCCGATGCGGATTAGCCTGGTAGGTCTCCATCGTGGTCAGGTCGGCGTTGCCCACCCCGGCGATCATCGCCGGTCCATCAACCGTGAACCGGACACTCGTGTCCGCCGTCGGGACCCAGCGGCCTTCGGCATCCGTCACCTCGACGTCGACGAAAACCAAGTCCTGCCCGTCGGCTTGCACGACGCGACGATCGGCGGTGAGCCGGAGCTTGGCCGGTACCCCGGCAGTCTCGAGCGTGAAGCTCTCGACCTCGCGCCCACCCTGGACGCCCACGGCCTTGAGCACGCCAGCAGCATACGGCACGGCAAAGGTTGCCTTGAACTCCGCATTACGGGAGGTCGGCTTCTCGCCCACGAGACGGCCGTTGAGGTAGAGCCGCACGCGCTCGTAGCGGGAGTAGACTTCGACGTTCAGCTCCCGGTCCTCCTGGCCGGGCCAGGTCCAGCTCGCGAGCGCCGGCGGCAGCGCCCAGGGCGACACGCCCCAGGGCCGGCCGTCGGGCGACGGCACGAGCACGGCGGCGTAGAGTTTCTCGCCGCGATCCCAGACGATCGCGCGATAGTGCGAGGAGGGTCGCCGTTGCCCGATGAGGTCGATGTCGCCGCAGGCGGCGCCATGCCATGGGAACAGGTTGCCCTCCCAGTGCTTCACGATCGGTGCGCCGGGCGGAAACACGCGGCCGATGCCCGCCTCGCCGAGGTAGTCCAGCGCACTCCAGACGAAATCGCCGATGATGTAGGGGAAATCCTGCGCGGCGGCCCAGACCGAGAACGTCTCGTTGAGGTATGACTCCGTGACCAGGATCACGCGCTCGGGAACGCGGGTGTGATCCGCAGGATGCCGGGCAAGTTCGTAGTTGTAGCCCGCGACATCGAGCGTCGCGAAGAGCGGATCGAATTTCGTCCAATCGCCGTCCTTGCCCGGGCCGTTGATGCCCGCGGTCACCGGCCGGGTGTCATCCAGCTCCCGGATGCAAGCGCGCATCTGCTGGGCGAACGCGAGGCCCTTGGCGTTCCCACGCTCGTACATCTCGTTGCCGATGCTCCACAACACGACCGAGGGGTGGTTCCGATCGCGCCGCACCATCGCCGCAAGGTCACGCGGCCACCACTCCTTGAAGTACACGCTGTAGTCCTGTTTGTTCTTCGCGCTCGCCCAGCCGTCGAACGCCTCGTCGAGGACGAGCAGGCCGAGCTGATCACAGGCCGCGAGGAAAGCGGGAGACGGCGGGTTGTGCGACGTGCGGACCGCATTGAAGCCGGCGCGCCGCAACAACTGCACCCGCCGCTCCTCCGCGCGATCGTAGGCCGCCGCGCCGAGCGGACCGTGATCGTGATGCACGTTACCGCCGACGAGCTTCAGCGACCGGCCGTTCAGTTCAAAGCCCCGCTCGGCCGAGACGCGGACGGTCCGGATGCCAAACGTGACCTCGACTTCGTCCAGCACCTTGCGCCCCGCGAACACGCGCGTGACGGCCCGGTAAAGTACCGGAGTCTCAGGCGACCACGCTCGCGGGTGGGCGACGGTCAGCTCGATGTCGGCGCTCTGCGTTCCACCGGCAGGAATTTCCAGTTCGGCGCGTTGTTTCGCCACTTCGTGACCCGCGGCATCCAGGACCCGGGTCTCGACCGCGACCCGCTGCGCCCGGGCGTGGGCGCTGCGCAATTCGCGGCGAACGAGCAGGACGGCTTCACCCGCGGTGAGTCGCTTGGTGGAAACGAAGAGCCCGTCCGGCGCCACGTAGACGGGACCGGTGGCGATCAGCCGGACATGCCGGTAGATACCCGAGCCGGTGTACCAGCGGGAATTGGGTTGGGCGGAGTTGTCGACGCGAATCGCCAGCACGTTGTCCGCGCCTGGCTTGAGCTGCGGCGTCAGGTCGAAGCGGAAGCCGCTGTAGCCGTAGGGCTGACGGCCGAGGCTGACGCCGTTGAGCCAGACCTCCGCGTTCATGTACACACCCTCGAACTCGACGGCGACCTGCTGCCCGCGCCATTGCCGAGGCGCATGGAAATGGTGCCGGTACCAGCCCACCCCCGTCTGGAAGAACCCGCCGCCCCCGGAGGACGGCGCCTTTTCATCCTTCGGCAGCCCGATACTCCAGTCGTGCGGCACATCGACGCGGGCCCAGGTCGTCGCATCGAAGTCGGCGGCACTCGCCTGCGGCACGTCGCCCAGATGGAACTCCCAGCCGGCGGTCAGCGGCACGACGTCGCGGGCGGCCAGGGTCGCGCCGAGGAACGGCAGGACCCAAAGAATCGGACGGAGTAGCACGGTGGCCAAGCGGACACGACGGGCGTCGCGAGCAGCACCAAGCGAAAGGGGGGACGAGGGGCATCGGCTCATACGCAGACAGAAACAAAGCGGGAAAGGCCAAGGGATGAAGGCTGAAATCGGACCGGCGCTGACGCGCACTCGAAAGACGCGCCGGCACCGGAAACGGTACGATTCCGCACGCCTCGATGAATGACTATTCTCGTCGCATGTGACCGTCCCGGAGTTTTCGCTGCCCGCGTCAACCCGAGCAAAACTCCTCCCATGGCCCCATCCTCACCCGTTTCCCCCGCCTCGCCCTCCCTCACCTCCCCGACGCTCCGAGTTGGGCTCTTCGGCATCGGCCTCGACGCCTACTGGCCGCAGTTCGCCGGTCTCAAGGAGCGGCTCGAAGGGTACCTGGCACGCGTTGGCGCCAAGCTCAGTCGTCCCGGCGTCGAGATTGTGAACGTCGGCCTGGTGGACTCGGCGGATCGCGCGCAAAGCGCGGGCCGGGAACTCCGGCGCGCCGACGTCGACATCGTGTTCCTCTACGTCACGACCTACGCGCTCTCCTCGACGGTTCTGCCGGTGATCCAGCGGGCACGAGTCCCCGTGATCGTCCTGAATCTCGCCCCGGAACCGGCGATCGACTACGCCCGTTTCAACCAACTCGGCGACCGCACCCGCATGACCGGCGAGTGGCTCGCCTACTGCGCCGCCTGCCCAGTCCCGGAAATCGCCAACGTCTTCAAACGCGCGGGCATTCCGTTCCACCAGGTGACGGGCGTCCTCGAGGACGATCCGGTCTGCTGGAACGAGATCGATGGGTGGGTCGAGGCCGCGCGCGTCGTCGCCGGCATGCGCGACAACCGCCTCGGTCTCATGGGCCACTACTACAGCGGGATGCTGGACATCTACTCCGACGTGACGCTCCAGTGTGCCACCTTCGGCACCCAAGTGGAGATACTCGAAGTGGACGAACTGGCCGCGCTCCGTCGGGAAGTCCCCGCCGCGGAGATCACCCGCCGGGTGGCCGAGATTCGGCAGACCTTCGACGTCCAGTCGGACTGTGAAGCCGACGATCTGGCTGAGGCAGCCCGCACGTCGCTCGCGCTCGACCAGATGGTGCGCCGCTACCGGCTGGGCTCGATGGCCTACTATTACAAGGGCACCGGCGTGGCGGAGAACGAGACCACGCTGGCTTCGATCATTCTCGGGACCTCGCTGCTCACCGGCCAGGGCGTACCCGTCGCCGGCGAGTACGAAGTGAAGAATGTGCAGGCGATGAAGATCATGGATCTCCTCGGCGTGGGCGGCTCGTTCACGGAGTACTACGCGATGGATTTCAAGGCCGACGTCGTCCTCATGGGGCACGACGGCCCCGGGCACATCCGCATCGCCGAGGGCAAGACCAAGGTCCGCCCGCTGAAGGTTTACCACGGCAAGGTTGGCCGCGGCCTGTCGGTCGAGATGGCCGTCCGGCACGGCCCGGTCACGCTGCTCTCGATCGTCGAGGGTGCCGACGGCAAGCTGGCGCTGCTGTGCGCCGAGGGTGAATCGGTGGCGGGTCCGATTCTGGAAATCGGCAACACCAACAGCCGGTACCGGTTCGCCTGCGGCGCCCGCGAGTTTGTCAACCGCTGGAACGCCCACGGCCCGGCGCACCATTGCGCGGTGGGCATCGGCCACGTGACGGCCAAACTCGAGAAGGTTGCCCAGCTCCTCGGGCTCGCCTGCATCCGCGTGGTCTGAGCCCGCGCACACGCCCCGCCCGCCGCCGCCGCTCCGGCCCGCGCGACTCTCAACGGCCGGGCGCGGCCAGCGGTCCGCGAACGCGCATCGCCAACAGTCCAGGTTGCGGCATCTCGGCCTGGATGCTCCACCCCATCGCCACGCAGAACCGCTGCGTCAGCGCCAGGCCCAGTCCAAAATGGGCGCCGGAACCTCTCGCGGCGTCCTTCCGCCAATAGCGCTCGAACATCCGCGGAACCTCGTCCGGCGAAAGGTCCGCCACCGCGTTCGTGATCACGACGACCGCCGTTGCCGGGTTCTCGACCTGAAACGCAATCGTGAGCGCGCCGCCCTGGGCGGTGTAGTCGACGGCATTCTCGAGGAGATTCGTGATCACCGAGCGCAGCAGCACGCGATCCGCGCTCGCGGGCAGCGGCGTCCAGGCGACCGACGGCACGATCCCCCGCGCCTGCGCGCGCTCCTCGAGCCGCGACCACACCTCCCGAACCAGCGCGTCCACCGCCACGGTTTCGAGCGTGAGTGCGATCCGCCCTTCCTCGCTGCGGGCGATCAGCAGCATCCGGCTGAGCAAGGCGTCCATGTGGGTGGCGATGGCCAGGACGTCCCGATCGCTCTCCGGGTCCCGCGTGTCCGGCCACTTCAGCGCCGACTCGGCGAGCACGCGCAGTTCGGCCAGCGGCGTGCGCAGTTCGTGCGCCAAGTCCGAACTCACCCGCCGCTCGCGGGCAAAGGATTCTTCGAGCCGCGCGAGCAGGTCGTTCAGGCGCAGGGCAATCGGACGCAGTTCCGCCGGCAGCCCATCCAGCCGGAACCGGCGATCCAGCGACCGCGCATCGATCGCCGCCGCTTCTCCCGCCAGCCGGTCGATCGGCCGGAGCTCCCGCCGAAGCGCCCAGAGCACGAAGGCGACGATCGCGGCGATCAGCGCGACACCCAGCACCGAGATACCAACGACGAGCGTTCCCAGCACGTGCGCCAGCGCCTCCCGATCGGTGGCAACCACAATCCGGAGCGGTCCCCCCGCCGTGGACACGGACTTGGCCATGAGCAACAAGGCGCGGCCGGGCTCGCCTTGTGGCAGGACGATATCGCCGAACACCGGCCCGCCACGCCGTTCCGGCCGCGGGCTAAAATAGGCCGTATCCGCGAGGCCCTGCGCGTGGAGCACCTTACCCTCGTGGTCGGCAATCTGGAAAAAGTAGCGCTGCCCCCGCCGCGGATCGCGACTGTGCGGCGGCGCGGAATCGATCATCGGGGTCTCGCCGCGCCGGAGGTCCGCCTCGAGGTCGTGGGCGATGGCCAGAAGCGTCTCGTCCAACTGATGCACGAGCGCACCGCGCAGGCCCCAATAGAGCCCGCCCAGTCCGAGCAGGAGGAGGACGCCGAGCCCGAGGCACAGCGCGAGCGCGAGGCGGCGGCGAATGGAGGTCATGGCGCCGGCGACACGGCGAGCACGTACCCCTGGCCCCGCCGGGTGTGGATCAAAGGCGTGCCCAGTTTCTTTCGCAGCAGGCAGATGGCCGAGTCGACCACGTTGCTCATCGGGTCCACGCGTTCGTCGTACAGGTGCGCCTCGATCTCGTGCCGCGGCACGACCTCGCCGGCGCGGCGCGCCAGGTACTCGAGCAGCGAATACTCACGCGCGGAGAGTTCGAGCGGAGCGTCCGCGACGAAGGCGCGCTTCGCCGCCGTATCCAGCACCAGCGGCCCGACCTCGAGGCGGCTGCTCTTGCGGCCATACGCGCGTCGGCAGAGCGCCTCCACGCGCGCCAGCAGTTCTTCCAGCGCAAACGGCTTTACGAGGTAATCGTCCGCGCCGCCCTGCAACCCGGTGACACGGTCCGCCACCGTGTCGCGCGCCGTCAGCATCAGCACGTGGGTCTCCTGCCCCGACTCGCGCAGGCGCCGGAGGACGGTCAGGCCGTCGCGCTTGGGCAGCATCCAGTCGAGGACGACGGCATCGTACGCGTTTGCCTGCGCCAGCCAGAGGCCCTCTTCGCCGTCGCCGGCGACATCCACCGCATAGCCGGCATGGCGCAGGGCCGCGGCCACGGCGCGCTGCAAGCGCGGGGCGTCCTCGACCACAAGTACTCTCATGGCCCGGGAGCGTAGCAGCTCTCCGGCCGATGGGAAGCCGGCGGCGTGCCGGCACTCGGATCCCGCCCCGCTCACGGGGTGCCGCCCTGCGCCACCATAGGGCGGCCATGCGGCCCGCCGCGGTGATTCCAGCCCAGCGCGCCGAGCGCGACCACCAGCACGAGCGCAACCGTGAGCGACAGCACGCCGCGCCGGAGCTTCAGATAGCCGAGCAGCGGGCGCCAGTTCAGCAGCACGTGGACGGCGCCCGCGATGACGAAGGCCCAGCCGAACCATTCGTGCAGCACCATGATCGGGCCGTTCTTCACGTGGAAGAACAGGAGCACGCCGGTGATGGAGATCACGGCAAAGGCGACCGCCACAAAGGGAGAGAGCGAAGGCTTGGAAGGAAGAGACGCATTCATGTTCGAGGCGCCAAGATTACCGGATCGAACATTACGGCCGCATTACGCCGGCGAAGAATTGGCCACGCCGCTCCGGCAGCGCCTAACCCTTTGCCACCAAAGGTCAACCAGCCACCCTTCGGCCGCCCCGCCTTTTGACTCGCCCGGCGGACGAAATTCCCCTTTGTCGCGCGGATGGTTTTCTCGTCTCGCTTCCGCACCCGCATCCTCGGTGGACTCCTTGTCCTCGTCGCGGTGGTGGCCGCGCTGCCGGCCGCTCACGCCGCCGGCGCCCGCGCCAAGTCCGGTGCCGCCAAGGCCCAGCCTACCTACCGCAGCATCATCGCCACGGACGCCACGTCCGGAGCGGTACTGGTGGAAGAGAATGCCGACGAGGTGGGCGCGCCGGCCAGCATGACCAAGTTGATGACGTATGCAGTCCTCGCGGACAAACTCGCCGCCGGCAACCTCAGCCTCGATACGGTCGTAAAGATCGACAAGTCCGACTGCGGAATGGGTGGAACGCAGGTTTACCTCGATCCCCGGGAGAGCTTCACGGTCGAGGAGCTCATCTACGCGATGATGATCCAGTCCGCGAACGACGCCGCCCATGCCCTGGCGCGCGTCTCCGCCGGTTCGCGGGACGCGTTCGTCGCGTTGATGAACCAGAAGGCCCGCGAACTCGGCATGACGAAGACGACCTTTCGTTCGCCGCACGGACTGCCGCCCTCCACCCGCCGCACCGCCGACGGCGACATCACGACGGCGCGGGATTTCGCGGTGCTCTGCCGGCATCTGCTGCTCCACACTGATGTCCTGAAGTACTCGTCGGTCCGTCAGCGCGACTTTGGCCCGCTCCGCAAGCAGGGCCCGCTACAGATGGTAAACCACAACAAGCTCGTCGGTGAAGTTGACGGCGTGGATGGGCTGAAGACGGGATTCACGAAGGATGCCGGGTACTGCCTGAGCGCCACGGCCGAACGCAATGGCCGGCGCGTGATTGTGGTCATCATGGGCGCCCTCGGGCCCGGTGGTCAGCTCGACTACGGTCGTTCGCGGGACCGCAAGACCATCGAGACGCTCGAGCGCGCGTTCGCTGCGCTGCCGACTGAAGGCCCCACGTTTGCGTCCGAACGCGCCAAATACGTAAAACCCGCAGTGATCGCCATCGAGCCCGGGCGGGCCGCCCCTGCCGCCGGCTCTCCCTCGGCGCCGGCGGGAACGCCGGAGCAGCCGAGCATCACTTTTCCGCTCCCGAGGAAGTAGTTTCGCCACCCGGCGGATTTTCACCTGTATTTTGCGAATGATCCCTGCCTAACTCGGCGGCCATGAATCCCGTGGATCGGATCAACCAGACCAGCAGGCTCACGTCCGAAGTCGGCCGGCAGTCGGCCAATCCCGGCGATTCCGCGCTATGTCGGCAGACCGCGGAAGACTTCGTGGCCATTCAAAACCGGCTCGCGGCGCATCCGGAGGAACTGGCGCCCACGCCGCAGATGGACTCGATCTTCGACCAGTTGCGAAAGCAGCTCGCGAAAGGGTAAGCCGCCCCGCGGCGTCCGAGGCCGGGATTTGCCCCCGGCCTTTTTTGTGTCCAGCGGGCAACTACGCGATCACGCGCTCAACCGTCCAGAACAGCGCGACGGCACCAATGGCCAGCGACGCGGGCACGACCACCCAGCGCCGGTACCGAGGCCACGCACGCGCCCAGCCGACCGCTAGGAAGGCCAATGCGATGACGGCAAGCTGGCCGAGTTCCACGCCCGCATTGAACCCCACCAACGCGGGCACGAATTCGGCCCGCGGCAGCCCGAGTTCCTGCAGCGCCCCGGCAAAGCCCATGCCGTGAACCAGGCCGAACGCGAATACGACGGCCACGCGCCACCACCGCAGCTCCCCTCCCCGCAGGTTGTCGATTGCCACGAGGACGATCGAAGCCGCGATCAGCGGCTCGACCACCGCATCCGGCGCCTTGAACACGCCGTAGAGCGCCAGCGCGAGCGTCGCACTGTGCGCCACCGTAAAAGCCGTCACCTGCCACAACAGTCCGGAAAGCCGGCCGCCCAACAGGAACAGTCCCAACACGAACAGCACATGATCGAGGCCAAGAGGGAAAATATGCACGAACCCCAGTCGCACATAGCTGCCGTATCCGGCCAACCTTGCCCGCCAGGGCCGGCCCGTCGCCGACCGCGTGGCGTCCAGCGCGAGCGGCAGTTCCAGGCTGCGCGTCCCCGGCGGCACCGACTCGGCGTAGGCCTCTTCGCCGGGCCGTTCCACGGTCAGGACGACGGCGCCAATGACGTCCGGAAACTCAAACGCCACCTGCCGCGTTCCCGGAGGCAGCACGCAGGAGAACTCGGCGGTCGCGAGCACCGGCAGGCGTTGCAGGCGGTGCGGCGCGCCGGGTTTGAGCAGGTCGGCGGCCGCAGGAAACCGGTCGGCCTCGAGCGGCAGCTCGCGGCCGTCGGCCAGCACCCGCGAATGCCGCAGGAAGCGCCGGCTCGCGTCCTGCAACTGGCGGTCCAACTCGGCCCGCGGGCCGTCGAGCAACTCGAGCATTGCCCGGTCAGGCACACGGTCCGACAGATCGTTCAGCGCGAGCGCCAGCACGTCGCAGGTCACCGCCACGCGACACGTGCCCTCGGTGCCAATGACCGCCCGGGCCGAGGTCAGGTATCCCGGGTGTGCGACAGCAGCCGAGCCAAAGAGCGCCAGGCCAAGCACCGCCAGCACCGAACGAACCGGGCGGTACCCAGCCAGCCGCACTGCGATATGCGCGAATCGCATCATCGTTGCGGTCCCGCCGCCTTGAGCACCTCGATCGCAGCGACTGACAGGACGCCGTCCCACGCACTCACCTGCTGAATCTGCCCCTTGAACTTCCGTTCGTTGTCCCACGGATCCAGCGGCGCGAGCCGCAGCATGTCCTCGTCGTTGCCGAGTTCGGTGTCGATCGCGCCCACGTCCTGGCCGTCCACGTACATGCGCAAGGTGCGGCCATCGTACGTCGCGGTCAGCATCTGCCAGACGCCGGGCTTCAGCTCGACATTGCTCTCCAGTTCGATGCGCGGACGGCCCATCCAAAAATGGAGTCCGTTGGCGAAGTTGCCGAAATACCGGCCGACCCCGTCGCGGCCCTTCACGTCCAGGCGGCCGAAACCGAACAGCATTGTGCGGTTGGCCACCGGCTGCTCGGTGCGGACGAATCCGTTGATCGTCCAGGACCGGCCGCGCTTCGCGAAGCCCGCGGGCAAGGCGACCTCCTCACTTCCGCCGGCGACCGCGCCCTCGCGGACAAGCACCGGGCGAACCACCTGCAGCTTGAGGGTCTGTTCCGCCAGGCGGTTCGGAGTGGGCGCGCGGTCCAGGACCGCGCGCACCGTCACGTCGCCGGGACCAGCCACGGGCGCCGCGAGCGTCAGCATCACCGTATGGCCATCGGCCATCAGCTTGGCCGCGCGCACCTCGGCGCCACTGACCGCGTAGTTGGCCGCGACCTCCGCCGTGCTGGGATCGACCGGCTCCGAGAAGGTGAGCCGCACCAGCGGGCTCGTGGACGTGCCACAAGCCTCGAGGAGGCGCGGCGCGGTGCGGTCGGTGATCCGAAGGGTGGCCGAAGCCACCGGGCCGGAACGGCCGGCGGCATCAAACTCCGCGGCGGACACGACGACATCATGATGAACGGTTACCGGGCCGCTGTAGACCGGGGACGCCGCGGTCGGCTTCGAGCCGTCGAGCGTGTAACGCAAGCCGCCCTGCCGCCAGTAAAGCGGCGGCTGCAACGTCACCGCCAGCGAATCATCGAACGTGCCACCTGCCGGCGACACGCGAGGCGCTTCAGGCAGATGATCGCGCATCGTGTCGAACAACGGCGTGGCGGCCTTGGCCTGCGCGTGATCATCACGCGCGACCGAGATCGCCAGGACACGGATTCGCGGATTATCGGGCAACGTGAGCGTCTTGGCCCCCGCCGGGACCTCGAGTGCGTACTTGAACAGGTAGCTGTACTGGTAGTGGTCGTCACCTTGCGCGCTGTGGCGGTGCGAAGCGTACCACGCGACGGTCGCGGGCTTGCTAAAGCCGGGAGCCAGACCGGCGAGCGGGTTGAACCAACTGAACGCGATTTCACGCACGGTGCCGGCCCAAAGGCGGTTGTCCCATTGTCCGATGTAACCCGTCCAGTCCTGCACGCGCAGCTCCGTGGAGCGGTCATCGATCCGGAACACGCCGGTCGTGTCGCCGTCCGCCGCCGCCAGTAGGTAGACGCGATCGAAGCCCGCCGGCAGCGCGATGCGCTGGCCCCGGGCGGTGAGCGCATTGGCGCGGCCGTCCTGCGTCGGGCCCATCTGGAACTCGACGCCCTCGCTCACGATCGTCGCGGGCAACTGCTCGGCCGGAAGCGCGCGCCCGGCGGAGTCGAAACTGCCGTCGGTACGCTTGGCGTTGGTGCTCACCACGTCGTCGGTGAAGGTCAGCGGCACAGGTTGCGACGCCGTCGGGGTCACGAGGGACTTCGCCGGATCCAACTTCAGCGCAAAAGCACGAAGGCCGTAGCCCTGCAGGTCGAAGACCAGCTCGCCGTGGTCGATCGTCGCCCCGGCCAGCGGCCGCTCCTGCCCATCGACCTCGCGCGCCGCGGCAATGGCGCCGGCGGCACGGAGCCGCACGCCCTTTGCCGCGGTGCCGGAAAGCTCCCGGAAACGAACGACGATCTCGTCGCCCTGCTCCGCCTTCTTCACGGCCTGCAGAAGCACGTTCTCCGCGGTCACTTGGAAGAGTGAGACGCCGCGGCCGAGCGCGCCCGGGTGCGATGGCGTCGTGAATGCCAGCATGGGCTGATTCAGCCGCGCAGCGCTCTGCGGCACCTGTCCACGCCGCCAGTCGCCGGCGTGGCCCGTGATGGCATACAGGATCTCATGCCGGCCAAAGTCCTGCGTGGCCTGGTCCTGGTACCGGTCCCGCGTCGCTGGCGTGTAGAGCAGAGTCAACCGCAGCGTCGCATCATCGGGTTTGTCCGAGCCGAACTTCGAGTCGTTGAGCACCGCCACGCCGTAGCTCTGATCCGGCGCGTCGAGGTTGAACCACTGGTGCTGCGGCACCTCGTACTTCTTCGGCTCGTTGTTGCCGCGGTCGAGCGTGCCCACCTGCGAATCGTACGTTGCCATGGGATTGCTGACGGTCAGCGGGAACACGGCCTTGAGCGACGACTCGCGGGTCTGCCAGTCGATGCGTGTGGCGACCTCCACGCGATCGCCCGCCCCGCCACGGGCGAGCCGCACCGTCTGCACAAAGCGTGATCCATCCGTCTCCCGGGTGATTTCCAGGGCCACGCGCACCGGTCCCGACTCGACGATCCTCACCTGGGCCGGGCCTGAGACAAAGCCCCGCGGCGGTTTCTGCCGGTCCTCCCAATCCATGTTCCAAGCCGGGTACTCCCGGGGTCGTTCAAACTGAAACGCCAGGCGCGAAGGACCTGCGAGCAGCTCCCGGTTGGCGACCTTGTCGTGGACGGAGGCGATATCACCCTGCGCATCCACGGCCACCCGATAGCGGGCGTTCTCCAAAGCCGACGCACTGATCTTCAGCGTGCCATCCGAGGCGGCGGCCGTGTCGGCGCCGGTCACGTCAAACGTCGCGAAACTCACGGGGGCAAGCCCCGCCACGAAGGCGACGTGCAGCGTGTTGCCGTCCCGGCGCAGCACCTGGACCGGAAGGTCGTGGCCATCGGGTGCCCGCACGCGGACGTGCGCCGGCGCGCCGGCGGGGAACGTGACTGCCGCCTCGACCACATCCTCGCGGGCGAACCCCAGCGGGTTGTAGACGACGAGCGCCACGCCCTGCGCCCGCGTGTCGAGGCCGGCGGCGATGCCCCCGACCGAGTGCTCGAGCACCGCCGCATACTGGTTCGCGGCCAGAATCTCGTCGTTCCAACAGAACTCGTACGCCTTGGGCACGCTCGTGCCGGGCAGCATGTCGTGCATCTGGGAGCCGAGGACGAGGTCCCACGCGCGGTAGAGCTTCGCGGCGGGATAGCGCGCGGCGCCCAGCCAGTCGGCCGTGACGGCGGCACGCTCCGCCGCGTCGGCCAGCAGCTCATTCTTTCGGTTCCACCGCTTCATGTAGGCGGCGGAGGTAATCGAGCCGGCCGAATGCTGCGTGAGCAGCAACTCGCCGCGGTATTGCGGCAGCTTCGCCCGTTGTTCCGGCGAGAGGTCGAGGAACAATTGGTCCGCCTTCGCCGGAATCACCCGCACGGGGCCCTTGCCCGCGATGCTCTGTTCCACCCAGCGAACCGACTCCTCGTCCGGCGCGCCACCTTGGTCGCCGGTGCCGAAGTAGTGGTAATCGACAAACGCGCCGGATTGCGCGCCCGTGGCATTGATACGTTTCAGCCAGGATTCGCTCGCGCTCAGATCGGTCCGGACGCGCCCGGTGTAGGCCCCGGGGTCGAGCGCAGCCACGACCGAGTTGCCATCCGGCCCGATCCACACGCCGACCTTGAACGGGATTCCGGCGGCCGAGCCCCAGGTCAATTTCTGCGTGGAGAATCCCTTCACGCCGGCATGCGCCAGCATCGTGGGCAGGCTGTACGGGAACCCAAAGCAGTCGGGCAGCATGAACTCCTCGCTCGCCACGCCGAAATGCCGGCGGAAGTACGCGTTTCCATAGAGCACATGGCGGAGCGTCGATTCGGCCGAGGGCACGACCGAATCGTTCTCATCCACGGACGATCCGGCCGGAAACCAGCGCCCGGCGGCGACGAGGTCCTTCAACCGCGCGAACTCGGCCGGATAGTACTCCTCCATCATCTCGTACCGCCGCGAGCCGCTGAAATTGAAGACGTAGTTGGGGTACTTCTCCAGCAGCGCGAAATTGTCCTTCAACGTGTTGCCGATGAACTGGCGGATCACCTGCGGATACGTCCACCGCCACTGCGTATCGAGGTGCGAGTAACCAACGACGTAGAGATTGCGGTCCCGCGCCGTGTCGACCGGACGCGCCGGCGCCCGCTCAAACGTTTCGCCCGGGACGGGTGCGGCGGCGAAACAGGTCGAAGCCAGGAGGATGCTGAGGCCGAGGACGCGGGGGACGTGAATACTCATGTTGGGGGGAATGGACTTGCGTAACCGTTCAGGGAGTTGGGTTGCCGGGTAGCGCGGCAGCGGGAGAAAGCAGGGTGAGCAGCGCCGCGGGATCGCGCTCTTGCCGCACGGCATCCCGGAACGTGTCGTGCGTCACCAACCGGGAGAGCCGGGCCAGCGTCGCGAGATGCTCGCGCGCATGGTCGCTGGCGCGAATGCCGAGAAAGATCACCACGTCGACGGGTTTGCCGTCCAACGCGCCCCACTCGACCGCCGTGCGCAGCCGCACGAGGACGATTGAGTTCGCGCGCAGGGCGTCGGTCTTCGCGTGCGGGAGGGCAAACCCCTCGCCGAAGCCGGTGGAGTACGCCTCCTCCCGCCGCCACACGGCCGCCTCGATCGCCGCCGGCGTGTCGGTGCGGCCCGCCACCTGCAGGGCATCGGCCACAAGGCGGAGGACCTCCTCCTTGGACGCGGCCACCACATCGTTGAGGACCAGCTCCGGAAGCAACAGCGGTTCGGCGTTGCTGGCGGCATGGCTGAGCACGTGGTCCACGGCGGATCGGGTCGCGCAGGCAAGCACCTGCTCCAGCAGCGGAACCGCCCGGGCATACTCCAGCCGCGCGAGCGCCGCCTTGGTCGCGGGAATGCGGGGGGCGGCCAGACTGATCTCGTCGAGGCCAAGCGCCACGAGCAGCGGAAGGGCCGCGGGGTGCTCGGCCATCTCGCCGCAGAGGCCAATCCAGCGGCCATGGGCGCGCACCCGCATGACGATCTGCCGCAGCAGCCGCACGAATGCCGGCTGCAACGGGTCATGCAACGCCGCCACGCGAGGGTTCTCCCGATCCGCGGCCGAAAAGTATTGGGCGAGATCGTTGGTCCCGAGGCTGAAGAAGTCCGCCTCGGCACAGAGCTCATCCAGGATGAACGCAGTGGCCGGGACCTCGATCATCAGGCCGAACGGGATCGATTCCGGCACGGCCTCGCCGCGCGCGACCAGTTCGGCCCGCGCCTCGCCGAGCAGTTGGCGGACAAAGCGCGCCTCCTCCACGCTGGAGATCATCGGGACGAGAACCTTGACCGGCCCGAGGGCAGCCGCGCGCAGGATCGCCCGCAGCTGGGTGCGGATCAGGTCGGCATGCTCGCGGTAGAGCCGCGCCCCACGATAGCCGAGAAACGGGTTCGCCTCGGTCGTCCGGGGCAGGAACGCCACGGGTTTGTCGCCGCCGGCATCCAGCGTGCGAATGATGACCGGCCGGCCGGCCGCCGCCGTCACCACGCCGGCATAAAGGGCATACTGGGTCGCCTCGTCGGGCGCGGTGTCCCGTCCGCTGAAGAGCAACTCCGTCCGCAACAGGCCGATCCCTTCCGCCCCCTGGGCGAACGCCGCCGCGGCTTCCTCGAGGGAGGCGATGTTGGCGCCGATCTCGAGCCGCCGGCCATCGGCCGTGGCGCCCAGCCGGTTCTGCTGCGCCGCGTTCCTGGTCGTGAGCCGGCGATACTTCGCCTCTTCGCCGTCATAGTACTTCCGCAGGCGCGCGTCCGGTCCCGCGATGACGATGCCGAGGTTGGCATCCACGATCACCTCGCTGCCCGCCTGCCCCAGCGCCACCGCGTCCGCCACGCCCGTGAGGGTCGGCACGCCAAACGACCGGGCCAGGATCACCGCGTGCGAGGTCTGTCCGGCCCGGGCCAGGACCACCGCCCGCAGGTGCGCGCGATCGAGGGCCAGGAACTGACTGGGCGAAAGCGCTTCGGCGAAAACGATTGATGGCTCGGCCAGCCGCAGCGTGGGCCGGCGATAGCCGGGACCACATAGTCTTTCCCAGAGCCGACCGGCCACATCTTCGACATCGATCACCCGCTCGCGCACGTAGGCGCTCTCCGCGGCGCCCAGGATCTGCCGCTGCCAAGCCACCGCCTCTGCCAGCGCGTGCGCCGCCGGCCGACCGCCCTGGATCCCAGCGACCACGGCGCTCCGCAAGGTTGCGTCACCCACGATCGCCAAGTGCGCCCGCAGCACCGCCGCGGCGGGTCCGTCCGCCGCACGGGATTCCTGCTGCAGGTCGAGCGCCACGCGGTTCAGCGCCTCGTCAAACCGGGCTTCTTCGGCGGCCGGATCTGACGCCGCACCTGTCGCCAGGTCCGTGGGGATGCGAAGGCCGCCCGACAAGACGGCGCGACCGCGGCCCAACCCGCGCGCCGCCACGCGGCCCGCGACGTACGTCTCGAGCCCGGCCGCGCGCAAGGAACGCGGGATCAGAATCTCGCCCGGCTCCGTGGCGTCGGGCACGAGCTCGGTGTCGCAGCGGAGAAACGCTCCCGCCAGAAACGTTTGGAACGCCGCGCCCGCAGCGGCCTCGTCCCCACCCGCAAGTTCGAGCCGGCAGGCGTCGTTCGCCCGCGTGGCCGTGCCCACCAGACCGAGCACGCTGCGCGCGTCCGCCGTGCGTCCGTTGCGCTCGTTGACGAAGCTGATCACGCAACCGAAACGATGCGCGACATCGGCAAAGTGACTCGCCGGCCGGGCATGCAGCCCGTTGGGCAAGGGGAAGGCAAAGCGGAGGGTCTGTGCCACAGGAGGACCGGCGACCAAACGAACGCGTGGATCAGAGGAGTTTCGCGAGCACGCCCTTGGGATCGCGGATCGCGAGCTGGACCGGCACGTTGACCACCTTCTTGCCGGCAAAGCGCTCGTTCTTCTCCACCTCGATATCCACGGCGAAGAGCACGGCGTCCGCCGCTTTGATGTCCGCGGCGGTCAGCTCATTTTCGATGCCCATGGCGCCCTGCGTCTCGACCTTGATGTGATGGCCAAGCGCCTTGGCGGTCTTTTCGAGTTTCTCGGCCGCCATGTAGGTATGGGCGATGCCGGTCGGACAGGCGGTGACTGCGACGATGTTCATGACGACGAAGAGGACGTTTGACGTGATTTGACGAAGGTGACGGCGAGCGCGGTGACGAGGGTGCCAGCCAGGATGGCAACGACGTACATGAAACGATGGTCGACCACGGGCAGGACGATGGGGCCGCCGTGCGGGGCGTGGTCGCCGACGCGTGCAGTCATGGCGACGGCGGCCGCCACGGAGGAGCCGGCCATGAGGCATGGGATGATGCGGACCGGATCCGCGGCGGCGAAGGGGATGGCGCCCTCGGTGATGCCGATGCAGCCCATCGCGAGCGCGGCGCCGCCGGCGTCACGCTCCTCCTCGCTCCAGAGGCGGCGGCGGAGCAGCGTGGCAAGCCCGAGGCCCAGCGGGGGCGTGCAGATGGCGGCCGCGACGCAGCCCATGATGGCAACGTTGCCCTGGGAAATCAGGCCGGCGGCAAAACCAAAGGCGACCTTGTTGACGGGGCCGCCCATATCGAAGGCGATCATGGCTCCAAGCAGGACGGCGAGCAGGACGGCGTTGCCGGTGCTCATGGTCTCGAGCCAGACCTTGAGGCTGGCCATCAACTCGGCAATCGGGACGCCGAGCACGTGCAGCATCAGCACGCCGATCACCAGCGTTGAAAGGATGGGAATGATCAGAATCGGCATGACGGGGCGGAGCCAGGCCGGCACCGGCAGCTTCTTGATCAGGTTCACGAGGTACCCGGCCAATAACCCGGCCACGAGCGCGCCCAGGAATCCCGCCTTCACCTCGTTGGCCAGGAAACCGCCGACGAAGCCCGGGACGAGACCGGGTTTGGCCGCCATGGCGTGCGCGATGTAGCCGGCGAGCACCGCCGGCACGAGGCGGAAGGCGGTCTCACCGATCGTCAGGATGAGGCGGAGGTTCGGACTGGCGCTGAAGTCGGCGCCGTGCGGTCCCATCGGGGCGAGGGCAATGGCGGCGGCGATCAGGATGCCGCCGCTCGCGATGAACGGGATCGCGAAGGAAACGCCGCTCAGCAGGTACGTTTTGATCTTGAGGAGTTCGTCTTTCATGGGGTTCCGGCGCGGCCGCGCCAGCGAAGCACCGTGTCTATTGCACAGGCGTGCAGGCCGCACCAACTAGAATCCCATCGCATTCGTTGGAGAATTGTAACCTGCTGGGGCATGCGCCGCCGGCCCATCACGCGCCCCGAGGAAGTCATCGTCACCGCCTTGAAACGCGCCCGCGAACGCCTCCAGGTGAAGGCCGTGCATTTCGCCGAGACGGGCGCCACCACGCCACCCGCCCTCGCCTACTTCGTGCACTTTCCCCGTCTGTACCTCGCGCTTGGCGGCACCGATGCGATGTGGATCGAACAGGCCGGCCATGCCCGCCTGGTGCGGCTCGCGGCCGGTCACGCGGTCGTCGTCCCGGCCAACTGCTGGAACCGGCCGGTGACGACCGCGCCCTGCCGCGCGCTGAACGTGCTGTTTGGCCGCCACCAGATCGGGCTCAGCCTGGTCACGCACGACGCCGCCGGACACCCGCAGGTGGCCAAGGCCGTGCTCCAGGGCGCGATCGAGGAGGCGCCGCGCAACATCATGCACGCCCTGCTCGCGCTCCGCGGGACCGGCGGAGACGCCGCGCCGCCACTCGTCGACGCCCTGCTGCGCGCAACCTTGCACGCGCTTACCGCCGCGGCGCCGGAACCGCGCCGACGCACCGCCAACCTCTACGAGAGCATCTGCATGTACGTGCAGGAGCACTTCCAGTCGCCGCTCACCCGGGATGCCGTGGCGCAGCACTTCAACATCTCGCCGCCCCACGTTTCCCGGCTCTTCAAACGCGAGGGCATGGTGTCGTTCAACGCCTACGTCACCTACGTGCGGCTCAACTGGGCCAAATACCTCCTGCGCCACCACCACCAGACCGTCGACGAGGTCGCCGCCCGGTGCGGGTTCAGCGAGGCCGCCTACTTCTGCCGGGTGTTCAAGCAGCGCACCCGGATGACACCGTCTGACTACCGCCACAGCGCTCCCGTCGCCCCGTCCGGGCCTGCCGCCGCGCACTGACGCGCGGGCAGGCGCGCGGCAACTCCCGGATTGCGGCGCGCCGCCGGACCCGTTGAGTCGGCGCGTGGACCGCATTCCCCAACGCCTCTCGCTGGTGGCCCAGACCGTGGCCTGCATCCGACGCCAGATCTCGTCCGGACAATGGGTGGAATGGCTGCCGCCGGAGCGCTCGTTGTGCGAGATGCTGCAGGTCAGCCGCAGCACGCTCCGCCGCGCCCTCGCGCAGCTGCACCAGGAGGGAGACATCCGGCCCGAGCATGGCGCCGGCAACCGCGTCCTGGCCACGCCGGAGGCGCCGAGCGGCCTGCGTGCCCGTGATGTCGCGCTGCTCACCCCGCAGCCGGTGGAGCAATTGCGCCCCACGCAGGCCCTCTGGATTGACGAGCTCCGCGCGATGCTGGGTGAGCGCGGCTGCCAGCTGCACATCTTCCACGGCGCGCAGTATTTCCGCGCCAATCCCGCCGCCGCGCTCGAGAAGCTGGTACGTCAGCACCACCACGGCTGCTGGGTGCTCGCGCTCGCCAGCGCGGGTTGCCAGCAGTGGTTCGCGCGGCGGGATATCCCGTGTCTGATCGCAGGTTCGTGCCACGCAGGGGTGGACCTGCCGTTCCGCGATCTCGACCACCGCGCGCTTTGCCGCCACGCCGCCGGCGTGCTGTTGAGCCAGGGACATCGCCACCTCGCGTTGGTCGCCCAGAAGACCCGGCTGGCCGGTGACATCGAGAGCGAAGCCGGCTTCATCGAAGGTGTGGCACGCTCCCAGCACAGCGACGCGACGGCGAAAGTGCACCACCACGACGCCACCGTGCCGGGCATCGTGCAATTGCTCCGCCGGATGCTCGCGCAGCATCCGGCACCGACCGCCCTCGTCGTCGCGAACGCCTACCACTACCTGACGGTGGCGACGTGCCTCACGCAGCTGGGCCGGCGGATTCCCGGGGACATCTCGCTCATCTCCCGCGACGAAGATCCCTTTCTCTCCTTCCTCGTCCCCGCGCCCGCCCGCTACGTGGCCAGCCCGCGTGCGTTCGCCCGCACGCTGCTCCAGGCAGTGCTGGAGCTGCTGGAACACGGGACGGTGACCCAGCGCGCCGTGCAGCTGATGCCGGAGTACATCGCCGGCGCGACCATCGGGCCGGGTCCGTCCGCCATCCGCTGACATCGAGCCCAAGCGGGCACCCGCGCAAGGGGGCGCAACACGCGCGTCCCCGGGGGGATCACGGTCTGACGAACCAGACGCGACTGGTCTGATTCCGACACCACTGGTTTCGACTGTTGCCGGGCCACGGCAGTTTCCAGCGTGTCGCCGCCTCACCCGGGGATCGTCACCCCCGCCCCTGCCCCACCGGTCTGCCGCGCGCAGCGCAGACCTTAGCCTTGATCAAAATTCATCGGCTCACGCCAACGCCTGAACCAAAGCCCATGTCACCCCTGACCTCGTTTTCCCGTCTTGCTCGGGCCGTCCGGCGCATCCTGTACTTTCTCCTCCTGCCCGTGTTGGGCTTCGCCGCTTCCACGCCGTCGGCGCAAACCGGCGCGGTTGAAGGCCGCGTGTTCAACGCGACCAGCGCCACCGCCCTCGTGAACGCCCGCGTGGCGCTCGGCGGCACCAACCGGGAGGCCATCACCGACGAGACCGGCTCATTCCGATTCACGAACGTGCCCGCGGGTGAGAACCACCTGACCGTCACTTACGTGGGCATGGCGCCGCAGTCCATCGTCGTTCAGGTGCCACCCGGCGGCACGGTGCAACGGGAGATCGAGTTGGCGCGCGCCGGGACGGCGAAGGCCTATGGCGCCGACGGCGAGACCGTGAAGCTCGACACGTTTACCGTCGTGGTGGATCGCGAGATGAGCGCCCAGGCCATTTCGATGAACGAGCAACGGAACTCCGCCAACATCAAGAACGTCGTGGCCATCGACGAATTCGGTGATCGCGGCACGGAGAACATCGGCGAGTTTCTGCTCTTCCTCCCGGGCGTCTCCATCGAAACCTCGGGCTCGGAAGCCAGCTCCATTTCCCTGCGCGGCTTCCCCGGCAACAACACCGGCCTCACCATCGACGGCGGTTCCGTCGCAACCTCCTTCAACGGCGACACCCGGTCGCTGGATCTGCGCGAGATCCCGATGAGCAACATCTCCCGCGTCGAGGTCACGAAGGTCCCGACCCCCGACATGCCGGCCAGCGGACTCGGCGGCTCCGTCAACCTGATCAGCCGCAGCGGCTTCGAGACCAAGAAGCGGCGGTTCGGTTTCAACGTCTACACGATGTTTCACAACCGTGATGGCATCACCTTCAAGCCGGGGGTGCGCGCCCACACCGGTGCCACCAGCCCCACCTGGGTCCAACCGTCCTTCGACTTCAATTATCGCCAGCCCCTTTCGCGCAACTTCGCCATCACGTTGGGCGGCGGGCGGACCTGGCGCCACAAGCCGATGGAACACGGCGACGTGACCGACGAGGTCGCCGTCTGGGACATCGTCCGCATGTACCAGCGCCAGAGCCAGTGGAACAGCCTCGCCCAGGTCTTTCAGACCCTCTCCGGGCAGATGGGCTTCGACTGGCGGCTGAGCCCGCGGGACCTCCTCTCCGCCAGTTTCCAGTATCGGAAATACGATCTCTTCATCACCCGCAACGTGCTGGCCTTTGACTACGGCACTGGCGCCACCGGCGGCGAGAACTACACCCAGGGCGCGGCGAATGGCGTCGGCAAGGTCACCATGAACGGCAGCGGCGGAAACGTCGACGTGCTCACCGAAACAAAGCACTACACGCTGAAATATAAACACCGCGGCGATACTTGGCGCGCCGACGTCAGCGGCTCGTTCTCCACCTCCGCGTCCGACAAACCCGACAACGAACTCGGCTTCTTCAACAACATCCCCGCCGAGCTCAGCAATGTCGTCCTCCGGGGCGAAGGCATTCCCGGCTCGGGTGGCATCATTCCGATGAGCTACAGCGCGACCGATCGGGCCGGCAAACCCGTCGATATCTACGACGGCGGCAATTACGCTCTGACCTGGGGCAGTACCAACCAGTCGGACTGGAATGTGCACACGATGAGCGCCCGCGCCGACCTCGGCCGCGACTTCAACGGGCGCGTGCCCTTCACCCTCAAGCTCGGCTCCGCGCTGGACCGGACCAATCGCGATGGCCGCGGGTATTATCGGCGCTGGAACTTCCGGCCGAACGGAAAGACCGATGTCGCCTCCCGGCTGGCGCGCAATTTCGACGTGTTCGACGAGGAATACAACGCGGCCTCGCCCGACATGTACGGGAAGCAGGTGCGCTGGATCAGCCAGGTCAAAATGTACGACCTGTTCCGCGCCCATCCCGACTGGTTCGTCCTCGACCCGGCCCAGGTCCACCAGGACCAGGTGACCAGCTCGCGCGAGTTCACCGAGACGGTCTCGGCCGGCTATATCCGGGCCGACCTGCGCCTGCTCAACAACCGCTTGTGGCTCGTGGGCGGCGCCCGGTACGAACACACCGCCATCGAGGGCAGCGGCCCGCTGAACGACATCAACGCCCAGTATAAGCGCAACCCCGACGGCTCCTTCGTCCGCGACGCCGCCGGCAAGCGCGTGCTCATCACCACCGATCCGCTCGCGCTGCGGCAGCTCCGCTACGTCGAGCGCGGCGCCCGGGCCAAACGCAACTACGACGGCGTGTATCCAAGCTTCAACGCCAGCTACAACCTGACCGAGAAC
Source organism: Opitutus sp. ER46 (assembly GCF_003054705.1). Taxonomy (NCBI): domain Bacteria; kingdom Pseudomonadati; phylum Verrucomicrobiota; class Opitutia; order Opitutales; family Opitutaceae; genus Opitutus; species Opitutus sp. ER46. Next base: position 259,640 of record NZ_QAYX01000017.1, on the reverse strand, counting down.
CTCGTTCTCCGCGCCGCCTATGCCCAGACCATCGGTCGTCCCAACACGAGCTTCATCATTCCCGGTCTGACCATCTCCGAGCCCGACGTGGCGAACCCGCGGATCACGGTGAACAATCCCGCGTTGAAGCCGTGGACGGCGGACAGCTACGACCTCTCGCTCGAGTCCTACCAGATCAAGGACGGCTTCGGCTCGGTCGGGGTGTTCCGCAAAGACATCAAGAACTTTTTCGGCGTTGTGATCACGCCCGCCACGCCGGAACTGCTGGAGCAGTACGGGCTCGAGAACGACCCCACGCTGCTCGACTACGACATCTCGACCCGCGAGAACGTCGGCGACGCCAAGGTCCAGGGCGTTGAGTTCAGCTACCGGCAGTCGCTGGCCTTCCTGCCGCGCTGGGCCCGCGGCCTCCAGGTGTTCGTCAATGCCACGAAGCTCGAAATCACCGGCAGCAACACCGCCGACTTCACCGGCTTCAATCCCGAGACCTTCGCCGGCGGGATCAGCCTCGTGCGCGAACGATTCTTCATCAAAGGCACCATCAGCTACCTGGGCGACACCCGGCGTGCACTCGTGGCCGTCAGCGCCGCCGACGGCATCCCCGCCGACACCTACACCTACCAGGGCAAGCGGACTCGCATTGGGATCAACGGCCAGTACAGCCTGAACAAGCGCTACTCGGTCTACGTGTCGGTGAGCGATCTGGGTGGCTTCGTGCAGAACCTTGAACGCTACGCGCCGAACACGCCAAAGTACGCGCGCGGCAACCGGCTGCAGGAACTTGGCTTTTACTACACCTTCGGCATCCGCGGCAGCTTCTGAGCCCTCCCCCCCGTCCGACCGCATCACCCATGCACCTTGCCTCGCGCCTCGCCTCCGTGACCATGAACCGTCTGCTTCGCGGCATCCCGCTCCTCGCCCTCCTCACCCTCGCACTCCCCTCGCGTGCGGCAGTCGTCGAACAGGCCGACGTGTATGTATCGGGCCGGGACGGCTACCACACGTACCGGATTCCCGCGGTGATTCGCGCCGCCAATGGCGACCTCCTCGCCTTCTGTGAGGGTCGGCGGGAATCGGGCTCGGACACCGGCGACATCGACCTCCTCCAGAAGCGTTCCACCGACGGTGGCAAAACCTGGGGCCCGGCGCAGGTCGTCTGGGACGATGGCGCCAACACCTGCGGCAATCCCTGCCCGGTCCTCGACGAGTCCACCGGGACGCTATTTCTCCTCACCACGCATAATCTCGGACAGGACCATGAGCGCGAGATCGTCACCCGCAGCAGTGTCGGGACCAGGACGGTTTGGCTCCTCTCCTCAAAGGACCACGGCGTCACCTGGACCAAGCCGATTGATATCACCGACGCGGCGAAGGATCCCTCGTGGACATGGTACGCCACTGGGCCGGGCGTCGGCATCCAGATCAAGTCCGGCCCGCACGCCGGTCGACTCGTCATCCCGTGCGATCACAATTACGCCGCCCCCGCCGAGCCGAAGGGCAATGGCAGCGGCTCGCACGCCCTCTACTCTGACGACCACGGCCGGACGTGGCGGCGCAGCGAGCCAATCCGACCACGCCTGAACGAGTGCCAGGTGGCGGAGCTATTCGATGGCCGCGGGACGCTCTTGATGAACATGCGCTCAAACCGTGGCCGGCACTGCCGGGCCGAAGCGACGAGCGCCGACGGCGGGCAGTCCTGGACCCCGGTCAAGGATGCACCGGCGCTGGTGGAACCGGTCTGCCAGGCCAGCCTTGTCCGCCACGACGCCGCGAGGCGGCTGGTCTTCTCCAATCCCGCCGACACGAAGCGCGTGAACATGACCGTCCAAACCAGCAGCGACGACGGGCAAAATTGGCGCAGACTCGCCGTCCTCCACCCGGGCCCCTCCGCCTACTCGTGCCTGGTGCCGCTCGACGAGACCACCGTCGGCTGCCTGTACGAACGCGGCGAGAAGAAGCCGTACGAGCGGATCACCTTTGCGCGCGTCCGCTTGAGACCGGAGTAAGCGGTCACGGCGCCACGGCGCTTGGTGATCGACTTGGCTGGACGCGCCGACGAGCAGATGGAAGCCTCGCGATGGCTCACGGCTTCGGATGCGGCGATCCAGCTAAATATCCGAATTCCCGCGCCCATAATCGCGTTACGTTCGTCTACAGATCATCATGCCTCCGCTTCCCCTCCCCCTCTGGTCACGCTTCGCCGGCCAGACTTTGGCCTCAGCCTTGTTCGCCGTCGCCGCGGCCCAAGCCAATACGGGCAGCTCGCGGCCGGAGTGGCAGGACGAGACCCGTCTGCACGAAGGCGTGGAGCAACCGTTCGCCACGATGGCGCGGTTTCCCGCCGAGACATTGGCACGCGTCGCCAACGCACGGTCGCCTTGGGAGCAGTCCCTCAACGGCGATTGGCGATTCCACTGGGTATCGAAGCCCGCCGAACGCGTCCCGGATTTTTGGCGCCCCGACTTCGATGACCGCGCGTGGAAGACCATCCCGGTGCCGGCCAACGTCGAACTCCAGGGCTACGGCATCCCGATCTACACCAACGTCGCCTACCCGTGGAAAACCACGACGCCGCCGGTGATTCCAGAGACGTACAACCCCGTCTCCTCGTATCGCCGCACGTTTCAGGTGCCGGCGGAATGGGCGGGGCGCGAGGTGTTCATCACTTTCCACGGCGTCAACTCGTTCTTCTACGCCTGGCTCAACGGCGAGAAGCTCGGCTTCAGCAAGGACAGCCGCACGCCGGCGACTTTCCGCGTCACCTCCCAGCTGAAGCCGGGCGAGAACCTGCTCGCCGTCGAGGTCTTCCGCTGGTGCGACGGCTCGTATCTGGAAGACCAGGATTTCTGGCGGCTCAGCGGCATCTTCCGCGATGTCACGCTCTGGTCTGCGCCGGCGGTGCACGTCCGCGATTTCCGGGTGCAGACGCCCCTCGACGCGTCGTACCGCGACGCGCAGCTCATCGTCGACACGGAGTTTCGCAATGCCAGCGCCAGCGCGCGCGAAGTCGCGCTTGAAGCGGCGTTGATCGCGCCGAACGGGGCGGAATTGTTCCGCGGTCCGGCGGGCACGGCCAAGGTGGCCGCGGGCAGCACAGCCTCGCTCCACTTTGCCCACCCCGTCGCGTCGCCCCAGAAATGGTCCGCGGAGATTCCCGCGCTCCACACCCTCGTCCTCAACGTGCGCGACGCGCAGAGCGGGCAGATGCTGGAGTCGATCCCGTGGCGCGTCGGTTTCCGCAGCGTCGAAGTCAAGGACGGCCGGCTGCTGGTCAACGGCATGCCCACGCTCATTCGCGGGGTGAACCGTCACGAATGGGATCCCGACCTCGGGCAGGTCGTGACGCGCGCCCGCATGATCGAGGACATCCGGCTGATGAAGCAGAACAACATCAACGCCGTGCGGACCTGCCATTACCCCAACGTCGCCGATTGGTATGCGTTGTGTGACGAATACGGCCTGTACCTGGTCGATGAGGCCAACATCGAATCCCACGGCATGGGCTACGGCGAAAAGACCCTGGCGAAGGTGCCGTCCTGGGGCCCAGCCCATCTCGACCGCACGGCCCGGATGTTCGAACGCGACAAGAACCACGCGTCCGTGATCGTGTGGTCCCTCGGGAACGAAGCCGGTTTCGGTGACAACTTCCGCGCCACAGCCCGCTGGCTGAAGGCCCACGACGCCACGCGGCCAGTGCAGTACGAACAGGACCATGAATGCGAGGTCACCGACATCCGGTGCCCGATGTACGCGCGTCCCGACACCGCCCTAAAATACGCCGCCACCGCCCAGGCGCATCCGTTCATCCAGTGCGAATACTCCCACGCCATGGGCAACAGCAACGGCGACATCTGGGCCTACTGGCGACCGATCTATGAAGGGCAGAAGCACCTGCAGGGCGGGTTCATCTGGGACTGGGTTGACCAGGGCCTGCGGACGCCCGTCCCCGCCAGCCGCAAGCTCGAGTCGCTGGAAAACCCGAAGTCGCTCCCGCTGGATCCGAAACTCGGCACCTTCTTCGCGTACGGCGGCACGTTTGGCCCGGCCGACATCGCGTCCGACGGCAACTTCTGCGCCAACGGTCTGATCTCGGCCGACCGGGTGCCGCATCCGGGACTCGCCGAGGTGAAGAAGGTGTACCAGCCGATCCAGATGACGGCGGGCGACCTCACCAAGGGCGAAGTCGTCCTCCAGAACTGGTTCGATTTTCTCCCCGCCGAGCAATGGCTCACGGCGGAGTGGCGCGTCACCGCCGACGGCCGACCGCTGCAACAGGGCCGGCTCGACGGCATCCAACTGGCCCCTCGCGCCCGCCAGGGGGTGACCATCCCACTGCCCGCCGTGACGCCCACACCCGGCACCGAGTATTTCCTCGAGGTTCGTTTCCAGTTGAAGACCGCCACCGTCTGGGCCGATGCGGGTCACGAGGTGGCTTGGGAGCAGTTCAAGTTGCCCTGGTCGGCCTCCGCCGCAGCGGCCCCGAGGCAGCGCGGCACGCTCACGCTCGTCGAATCAGTCCCGGAGTTCCGCGTCAGCGGTTCCGGTTTCAGTGCGGCGTTCGATCGCCGCACGGGACTGCTCGTTTCGCTGCGCACGGGCGACGTTGAGCTGCTTGAGCAGCCGCTGCGGCCCGACTTCTGGCGTGCCCCGACGGACAATGATCGCGGCAACCGGATGGCCGGCCCGCTCGATCCGAAGGGCCGCGGACTCATCCTCACCGCCTGGCGCCGCGCGCATGAGAGTTGGACGGCCACGGATGTCCGCGCCGAACCGGCCGGGGCGGACCGGGTAACCCTCTCGGCCACCGGCGTCATCGGCGCCTTCGGCGCCCCCTACCGCCTCACGTGGACCGTACTTGGTTCGGGTGACATTCTCGTGCGCGCCGCGCTCGAGGAAGGCGCCACGCCATTCCGCGAAGTCCCCCGCTTTGGCATGAACACCGTGCTGCGCGAGGGTTTCGACCAGCTCACCTGGCTCGGCAAGGGACCGCAGGAGACGTATTGGGACCGCCAGGACGCCCGCGTGGGCCTCTATTCGGGGCGCGTGCGGGACCAGTATTTCGACTACATCAAGCCGCAGGAGACCGGGAACAAGGTGGCGGTGCGCTGGATTGCGCTTACCGACGCGTCCGGTCGGGGCATCCTGGCGGTGGGCCGGCCGCTCCTCAGCGCCAACGCGCTCCACTACACGGCGGACGATCTGTTCTGCGCGACACACAACGAGCACCACTACCGTTACCTGATGCCCGATCGGCGCACGGTCAGCCTGAACCTCGACTGGCACCAGCGCGGCCTCGGCGGCGACAACTCCTGGGGCGAACTGCCCCACCCCGAGTTCCGCCTGACCAAGCCGCCGTTCGCCTACGAGTATCGGCTCCGCGTGCTGCGCGGGGGCGAAGACCTGGGCGAAGTTGCCCGGCAGCGGGTCGAGTAGCCAACGCCCCGGGTCTTGGGGGGGGCCGCCAGGGACCCCGGTCCGGTCGACGTCGACCGGCGGTCCTGGACTAGGCGCCGCTCCTAGGCGGCCACGATCTCGATGAGATTGCCCTCGGGATCTGTCACCACCGCTTCGAAGTAGCCGTCGCCCGTCCGGCGCGGCTCGCCCACCACCGGTACGCCGGCCTGCCGGAGACGCTCGATCGTCGCCCGGACTTCATCCTCAGCGCCCACGGCAAAAGCCAGGTGCGCCGGGCCCTGCACGGTCGCCTCGGCGCGACGGGTGACGTCCCCCCGCTGCATCAGCTCGAGTCGCGCGCCGGACGTGAAGCGCAGGAAGTACGACGAGAACTGCTTGGTGGGATTGTCGTACCGCGGACCGGAGATGGCGCCAAACTGGGCCTCATAGAAGCGGCGCAACGTTTCCAGGTCGGCACACCAGATCGCCGCGTGTTCGATTCGCATGGTTGAGATTCGCCTTACGCCCCCGTCGGCCGCTGCTCCGCGGGGGTGGTGGGGAGCGTAATCCAGAAGGTGCTGCCCTGCCCCAGCACGCTCGTAAGCCCGATCTGACCGCCGTGCGCCTCGACCGCCATCTTGGAGAACGTGAGCCCCAGCCCCGTGCCGGGCAACCGGGCGTTCCCCGTCCCGACCCGGCCGAACTTCTGAAAAATCCGCTGGTGGTGCTCGGGTGCGATGCCCGGCCCCGTGTCGCGCACGCGGACCCGCACCAGCGCCGGTTCCAGATCAATTCCAACCTGCACGATCCCAGGCGCGGGGGTGAACTTCAGCGCGTTCGCGACGAGATTCGCCAGCACGCGGCGGATGATGCTCGCATCACAAGTCGCGTACGCCTTGGGCGGCGCACTCAACTCGATCCGCCGCTCGGGCGAGAGCGGCCGCAGGGTTTCCAACACGTCGGATGTGAGCGAAACCAGCTCGGTCGGCTGGCGGTCCAGTTCCATCGTCCCCGCCTGCATCCGGCTGACATCGAGCATCTGCGAGACCATCTCGATCAACTGCGAGACGCTGCGGCTGGCCGTCGTCATCATCTGCGCGGCGTCCGGAGCCGGGTTGGGAATCATCTCCCGCAACAGTTCCATCGACATCTGCAACGCGAGCAGCGGCGAACGCATGTCGTGCGCGATCATGTGCGTGAGGCTGTCGCGCAGTTCTTCGGTGACCTTGAGCCGGGCATAGCTCTCCTGCAGCTCACGCTGGTGCCGCCGCAGCTCGAGATGCGTGCGCACCCGCGCGTCGACCTCCTCGAACTGAAACGGCTTCCCCACGTAGTCGATGCCGCCCGCCTGGAACGAGCGAATCTTGTCCTCCGTCCCGCTCAGCGCGCTGATGAAGAGCACGGGAATGTCGCGCCACCGCGGGTCGGCCTTGAGCCGGCTGCAAACCTCATAGCCGTTCATCCCAGGCATCGTGATATCGAGCAGGATGAGATCCGGCGTCTGGACCTCCACCGCCCGCAGCGCCATCTCCCCGCTGCTGACGGGGCGCACGCGATAGCCGCGCGCCTTCAGCATGCTCGCGAGGAGGTGCAGGTTGGCCGCCGTATCGTCGACGACGAGGATGTTGGCGGGAGAAGAATCGGGCGGCTGCGGCAGCGTCATGAGGACCCGGGTGTATCGTCGCCCGGCACGTGCGCAGCAAGCGCTTCCCAATCGTAACGCTCGGCCAGCCGGCGCAACTCGGCGGCAAAGCTGGGCGCCTGCGCGCCCATGGAGTTCAGAATTCCCATCACGGCATCGAGATCCGCGGCGGCGATCGCCTGCCGCAGAGCGGCGGCAAACTCGACGGGGACCTGGCCGGCAATCGCCGCTTTCGCGCCGGCCGGAGCACTCGGCGCGGCGGCGTATTCAAATTCGACGTCAAGCAGCCGCCGCAGGCGCTCGAAGAGTTCGGCGTCGCGAAACGGCTTCCCCAGGAAATCGTCCGTGCCTGGGATCGGCCGCGGATCCTCGCCCAGAACGCTCGCGGAAAGCCCCAGGATCTTCACCGTGCGCCCGTGCTCACGTTCGCGAATCCGGCGGGTGGCCTCGGCGCCGTCCATGTTCGGCATCCGCAGGTCCATGATGATCGCGTCTGGGCGCCAGGCTTCGAACACGTCGATGGCGGCGGCGCCGTCCGCAGCCTCGCGAATCTCGAAGCCCACCCCGCCGAGCAATTCGGACAGCAGCCGACGGCTGTCGCCCTGGTCGTCGACCACCAGCAGGCGACGGACGCGCTGGCCTGGGCGCAGCCGCAGCACGCAGCGCGCGGCGGCGCGGCGTTCATCGGGCGCCTCGTCCGCCACCGCGCCCACGCGCAAGGCGACGCTGAAGGTCGAACCATGGCCCACTTCGCTGCGGACGGTGATGTCTCCGCCCATCAGGCGGGCGAAGCCGCGGCTGATAACGAGGCCCAGGCCCGTGCCACTCCCCAGGGCGCGTCCGGCGGCGGCTTGTTCAAAGCGCTGGAACAACCGCGTCTGGTCTTCGGCGGAAATGCCCACGCCCGTATCCTCCACCTCGCCCTGGATCAGCCAATGGGCGTCATCCTCCCGCAGGGCGCGCAGGCGCAGGGTGATGCGCCCGTGGGGCGTGAATTTCACCGCGTTGCCGAGGAGATTGACGAGAATCTGGCGCAACTTGCCGTCGTCCGTGATCACGCGCCGGGGCAGGCTGGACAGGCCCTCGATCACGAGCGCAAGGCCTTTTGCCTCCGCGCGCGCGCCGAACATCGAATGCACATCCCGCGCGAGCGCGCCGAGGTCGCAGGGCGCAAGTTTCAGCGACGCGCGATTCGCCTCGATCTTCGAGATCTCGAGCACGTCGTTCAGCAGCGCAAGGAGGTACTCGCCGTTGCGATCGATCGTTTCGAGCCGCTCGCGCTGCGCCGGCGTGACCGTCTGGTCCCGCAGCAGCAGCTGGGTGAACCCGAGGATGGCGTTCATCGGCGTGCGGATCTCGTGCGACATGTTGGCGAGGAACGCGCTCTTGGCGCGGTTCGCGATCTCGGCCTGGGCTTTGGCGGCCTGCATCTCCGCGAGGCGCTTGTGTTCGGTGATGTCGAGACACGTGCCTTCGTAGTGCAGGAGCTTGCCCGTGGCGTCGTACACGCAACGGCCGGTGAGCAGGACCCAGAACGCGTGCCCGTCCTTGTGGCGCGCCGGGTACTCGTAGGCGTCAACGCGGCCGGTGCGGGCCAGATAATCCAGGATACGCTGGCGATCCTCGGGATTGGCATACACCTGCGTCGCCATGTCGGTCACGGTCTCGATCATCTCCGCGGGCGATGCGTACCCGTGCATCCGCGCCATGGCGGGGTTCACGTCGACGTACCGGCCCGAGGGAACGCTGCGGAAGATGCCTTCCAGCGCGTTCTCAAAGATGCCGCGATAGTTGGCCTCGCTCAAACGGAGCGACGCCTCCGCCTGCCACTTGCTGGTGACATCGTTGATGATGGTGAGCCCCGCCGTCGTCGCATCGCCCGAGCGGAATTCGCGCACCGCCACCTCCGCCCGAAACTCACTGCCGTCACGCCGGCGAAAAGCAGTCTGGAAGCCGCGGGTCTCCCCATTGGTCTGCTGGAGCAATTCGCGCATCCGGGCGCGCTCGGCGGGCACGGCCCAGAGGCCCAACTCCAGCGCGGTACGGCCGACGGCCTCCTCGCGGCTGATGCCGAAGTACTCCTCGAACCCCCGGTTCACCTCGATCAGCCGACCGCTGGCATGGTCGGACAGGGTGATGGCGTTGGGAATGAGATGGAAGATGCGGTTGAAACGGTTCTCGCTCTCGCGAAGGGCCGCCTCCGCGCGCTTCCGTTCCGTGATATCGAGGACGGTGACGACATGATCCTCCCCCGAACCGCCCTCGATCGGCGCGCTCTTGAGGAGAACCTCGACCCGGGCCCCATCCTTGCGCACATAGGTGCTCTCGGTCGGAACGGGCGATGCCCCGGCCGGGGATCTCAGCTCATGGCCGGCACGCTCGTAGCTTTCGTCGTCCGGGTAAAGGAGGCGGGGAGAGCGCCCGATGAGCTCGTGTTCGGCGTACCCGAACATATCCGCGAACCGGTCGTTGACGCGGCGGAACACGCGACGCCGCATGAGCGCGATGCCGACCGGCGCGGCATGGAAGACGCTGCGGATCTCCTGCTCACGCTGCTGCACCGTCGCCTGGGCCTGAAGCTCGGCCTTGAGGTGTTCCATCTCGGCCTCGGCGCGGCGCTGCTGCTCCCGCTCCACGGCCTGGGCGAGCTCACGCTGTTCGACGTTGTGGCGCATGAGCTGCCACACCAGCAGCAGCACGACGATGACGATCACCCCGCCGCCGATCACGAAGCCGCCCGCCTGCTCGATCCAGTAGAGCGGCTCGCTGCGGGCCCGAGACGGCACGGCTCCGCGGGGAGGGAATATGCCCCGGGACCAGCCGTACCCCGCGATCACCAGCCACAGCAGGGCCAGGAAAAAGCCGACGATCATCAGGCGCCGGCCGAACAGGAGTCCCGGCACCAAGACCGCGAAGGCGAGCAGGAAAACGGCGTTGGCGGACGACGTACGGTAGACCAGCGCGCCCAGCGCGAGGGCATTCACGTAAACCATCAGCACCGTCGCCCGGGCCCCGAACGGGCCCCGCCGCCAAAGGGCCATGGCGAGCACCGCAACCTGCAGCACCCACGCGATCAGGAACGGCGTGAACCGCCAATCCAGCTCGGGGTTGGCCAGTGAGGCTGCGAACAACAGCAGCCCGCCGCCGATGCCAGCCGCCCACAATGAATTGTGCAGCAGCGGATCGCGGACCTCCGGCGATAGTTCCAGCCGCAGGATGGGCGGTCGTGGGTTCTCGGACTGGTTCATGGCTGGGGTACGGCAGCGACGAGTCAACGCACGGCGAAAAGTAGTGATTCCGGAGTCACTGACCAGCGCATAACATCCGGGCGCGGCCTGCACGCCGTCCCGCGTGCAGGTATCAGCTCTGGTAGGACAGGTGCACCTGCCGGTCAGACTGGACGCACGTGCTCACGACGGTTTCCGCAGTTGGTGGCCATGCCGGACCACCGGGGAGCCTCCCTTGATGTTGAGGCGATCGAGCACCCCCGCCAACCGGCGGCGCTTTTCGTCCTGATCCGCGAACATCTCCAGTTGCCCGCCGCCATCCTCCACCCCGGAAAACCGCACGCTGATCAGGCGCAGCGGACGCCGCTTCCGCCATGCCGCCTGCAGCAGCGGCATGACCAGGGGATAGAAGTGTGCCTCAAGGTCGGTCGCCGCCGGCAGGGTCCGCCCGTGCGACTCCTGTGAAAAGTCGGGATACCGCACCTTGAGGGTCATCGTCCGCACCCGCTTATGATCCTGTCGCACCTTGGCCATCAACTCGTCGATCATGCCCTTGGCCACCTGTTCAATAAACGCGACCTCAGCCACATCGCGCGCAAACGTCTCCTGCTGCGAGTAACTCTTGGCGTCCTCGTCATCGACCTCGACGGCGCGGTCATCCCTGCCCCGCGCCATGGCGACGACCTCGGGCCAGCTCTGGCCAAAAATGACCCGCAGCTCCGTTTCCGACCGCTCCAGGATGTCCCGCACCAGCCGGATCCCATGGCGCTCTGCCAGGGTGACCTCGGTCTTCTGACCGATTCCCGGCAACTTACCCACCCCGAGCGGCCAAAGGAACTCCCCCTCCGTGCCTGGCGGCACCACCACGAACCCCCGGGGCTTGCGCAACTTCGACGCGATCTGGGCCACCAGCTTGTTCGTTGCCAGGCCGAAGGACACCGGGATCTGGAGCTCCTCCCAAAGCCGTCGCTGCAGGCCCCGCATCGCCTCCTCCACCTGCGCCGAGGACGTGAAGCCACAGGGCGCGACATCGAGGTAGCCCTCATCGATGGAATTGCGCTGCACCAACGGGGTAATCTCCTCGCAGCGGTCAAACATCTGCCGCGACACCCGGGAATAGAGCCCGGCGGTATGGGGCAGGAGCACCAGGTCGGGGCACACCTGCAACGCCCGGCGGGTCGGCATCGGAGTGTACACGCCACAGGCCCGGGCCTCGTAACTCGCCGACGAGATGATCCCCCGCTCCCGACCGCCGACGGCACACTTCCGCCCCCGAAGCTCGGGCTTCAGCGCCAATTCGCAGGACACGAAGAACGCATCCGCGTCGAGGTGGACGATGGTCGGTAGCGGCAAAGACACCCCAAAACCCTCCTGCAACCCGTTGGCTGCGGCAAAGCGAAACTGAATTCTCCGTCAGAATCGGTTTTTGGGCTGGCCTCCCTCGGAGACGTCGCTTCGTTTCATCCAGCTTCAGTTACCTCCCCGCTCGGTCCCCCCGGATACCTTCATGCTTTTGCTGGCGATCTTCTCGGTCCTGATCCTCGTCCTGTGCGTACTCTGCTACAGCGGGGACTGTAATCACTGACAGTTCAGCTTGCCGAGGTGCCGGCGGTTCCCAAGCTGAGCGCGCATGGGACGTCAATGGCTTCACGCGAAACGTGCGATCGTCAACCTGAAGAAAGGTCAGGTTGTCGGGAAACTCGTCAAGGAACTCACCGTAGCCGCAAAGCTTGGTGGTCCGGACATCGAAGCGAACGCGCGGCTGTTTGCCGCCGTTGAAAAGGCCAAGAAGGCCAGCGTGACGCGAGACGTCATCGAACGCGCCATCAAGAAGGGCGCGGGCGTCGGCGATGACAAGCTCATGCTCGAGCATGTCACGTACGAAGGCTACGCGCCGCACAAGGTGGCCGTGATCGTCGAGGTGATGACCGACAATCACAACCGCACCGCCGGCGAGATCCGCCTGCTCTTCAAGCGCGGCCAGCTCGGCGGGGCCGGCAGCAACAAGTTCCTTTTCGACCACGTCGGCATCGTCGAGGCGCACAAGGCCGATGCGCAGGCGGATATCGAGGCGGCGGCGATCGAGGCCGGGGCCAACGATTTTGAACGGCTCACCTCCGAGCAGAACGACGACATTCCCGAGGGCAGCACCGGCGCCCGCTTCCTCACCGACCGCACCGCGGTGCACGCCGCCTCCACCTGGCTGAAGCAGAATGGCTGGAGCATCGTCACGGCCGAGCTCGGCTACGTCGCCAAGATGTATCCGAATCTCGATGACGCCCAGCGCGCCGACGTGGGTGATTTTCTGCAGGCCCTCGAGGATCACGACGACGTCCAGCGCGTCTGGGCGGCGGTCAAGTAACGCCCCCTTCCACGGCCAACGGCCGGCCCGAAAAACCACAAGCCCCACGGACACCCTCCGCGGGGCTCGGATGGACCTGGCGAAAGTCTCCTCAGCGCTCGAACCGGATCGAGATGTGGGGGATGTCGGCCGGCGCCGGACGGTTTCCGCTCGTAAAGGTCCGGCTCTCGTTCGAGAGCGCCGGCGTCACCTGGAAACGCAGCGGGTCAGCCGGCGCCGGGACCTGGATCGGCGTCAGGCGAACATCATTGAGCCACGCGAAGCGCGCATCGTTCTGCCCGTTGGCCGCGGAAACCAGGCTGGCGGCCTGCAGGTTGCTGTTCAGCGAAAAGGCGCTCGAGCTGCGCCGCTCGATGCCACCGCGCGTAACCGGAGCGGCGGTGGTGGTGGCGACCGCGGCGACCGTCGGTGCCGCAACGGTCGGCGTGGTTTGGGCGACCGGCGCGGCGAGTGGAGTCGATTTCTGGCTGGGCGACTGGCCGACGAAAACGAGCGCCACACACGCCGCGGCGGCGGTCAGACCGCCGGCCAGCGCATAGACCTTGGCGCGGACCGAACGACGCGGTTGAGCATTGAAAGCGATGACCTTGCGTGAGGTCTCCGGCGTGGGTTCGGAGACAAAGTCTTCCGCCAGCATCCGACACGCCTTCTGCATGCGGCAATAGTCCTGATAAATGCGCCGACGGGACGGATTCCCCTGCACCTCAGCCTCGAGCCGGGCGGCATCGGCCGCACTGATCTCATGGTCGAGGTAAAGGTTGAGCAGTTCGATAAACTCGGAGTCTTTCATTTGAAGTCTTCGCCGAGTTTCGCGCGCAGGCTTTCGCGGGCACGTGCAATCCGGCTCTTTACGGTTCCAACAGAGATGCCCAAGATCGCGGCGATCTCCTCGTACGATAGGTTTTTGATGTTCCGCAAGACGAGAATCTCGCGGTGCTTGGCGCTAAGGCGTTCCATCCCTTTGCCGATCCGGGCGACGAATTCGTCGGTCACTGCGATATCGTCGGGCGATTCGACTTCAGCCGGGATGACTTCTGCGAGGGTCATGTCGTTTTCGGGGCCGACCGGAGCGTCAATGGAGACGGACTGGTCACGCTTGCGGCGCCACCAATACCAGTACCGGTTGCGCGCGAGGTTCGTCGCAATCTGGTACAGCCAGGTCGAAAAGGCTGAATCTCCCCGAAAATTCACAAGCCCGCGGTGCGCCCTAATGAAGGCATCTTGCGTTACCTCCTCGGCATCCTGCTGGTTGCGCAGCAGCTGATGCACCATCGAGTAGATCCGGTCCCAGTAGCGCGCGACCATTTCGTCAAACGCGGACTGGTCGCCGCTCTTGAAGCGGTCCACCAACAGGCGATCGAGCGCAACTTCCTGGGCTTTGGCAGACATACGTTCTGCCTCGCTGTGATTGGTGTAGTTCTGAATTGTTCCCACTTTCGAAGGGCGAGCCAATAGGTGAGTTGCCGTTGCCGGTCAATGGCCCCGCCTGATATGGAGGGGGAGAAATTTCTTGCAAACCCAGAGAGCGAAAACCCATTTTCCCCCTTCGTTTCGGTCAGTGGGGGTCGATAGCTCAATGGTAGAGCAGCGTCCTTTTAAGTCGTTGGTTCAGGGTTCGAATCCCTGTCGACCCACCATCTGTAATTCCATACTACCGCACCCCAATGAAGCGCCTTGTCATCATCGAAGACCAAACCGCGATTCGCGAGATGTTGGCCGAGATTCTGCGGTTGGACGCCAACTACCAACTCGTCGGCGAGGCTGGCGATGGACAAGCTGCCATCACCCTTTGCATGGAAGCCCACCCGGACGTCTGCGTGCTGGACGCCAAGCTCCCCGGGCTGAACGGCGTCGATATTCTCCGCCGGTTGAACAAGAAGCTCCCCGAGATGCGCGTCCTCGTGTTTTCGGGACACGAGAACCCGGTGCTCGTGCGTGAGATGCTCGAAGCCGGCGCCCATGGCTTCGTCGAGAAGACCGCCGGGCTGTTCGAGTTCAAGAAGGGCCTGGAGACCGTCGCCAACGGCGGCACCTACTTTGGGCCGGCCGTCGCCGCCCTCCTCCGCAACGTCGTGGCCAACCCCGCCACGAGCAGTGCGCCTGACTTCCTGACCGATCGCGAACGCGAGATTCTGCAGCTCGTTGCCGAGAGCCACAGCACCAAGGAGATCGCCGCCAAACTCGGCATCAGCGTGAAGACGGTGGACAACCACCGCACCAACCTGATGCGGAAACTCAACCTCCACGACGTCGCCAGCCTCACCCGTTACGCCCTGGAAGTCGGCCTGATCGAGCCCAAGAAGCCTGTGTAAATGGCCTTGCGGGAGGGGGCCGGTTGGCCCCATAAGCTCGTCTTTCCGTTCTGACCTCCCTTTCTCTCATGAACCTTCCTTCCAAGAGTCTCTGCCTCGTCGTTGCGAGCGCGATGCTTGTCTTCGCCGGCTGCACCAAGAAGCCCGCGCGGCCGGATCCGTCCGCCACCGCCATGGGCCCGCAGGGCGCCGGCGCCGGTCTCGGCTCCGTTAGCCCGACCGATCTCGCCGGCAACACCTCCGCCGGCGGTGAACTCCAGCAGCGCGATGCCGGCTTCGATGCCAATGGCCAGAACCGCGCCGCCCTCGCGGACCAGACGGTCTATTTCGATTACGACAGCTCTTCGATCAAGTCGGCCGAGCGCGCGAAGCTCCAGGCCGCCAAGGACTATCTCGACAAGAACGCCGGCCAGCGCCTCCTCCTCGAGGGTCGCTGCGATTGGCGCGGCACTGCCGAGTACAATCTCGCGCTGGGTGATCGTCGTGCGAACTCGGTGAAGAAGTACCTGCAGTCCCTCGGCGTCCCCGCCGACCGGATCGAGACGCTCTCCAAGGGCAGTCTCGAGGCCGCCAAGAACGCCGACGAGGCCACCATGGCCAAGGATCGCCGCGTCGACCTCATCGTCGTGCAGGCCGCCGGGGCCCTCCCGGCCGCTGGCGCTCCCGCCGCCGCCCCGGCCTCGGCTCCCGCCGCCGGCGCCGTGCCGCCGCTCTGAGCGCGTCATCCTTCCCAAGCAAGACGCCGCGGTCTTCACCGCGGCGTTTTTTGTGTCCTCTCCGCGGCATCGCTGCGGGAGAACTCCGGCCGGGAAGCCTTCGCTCCCCGGCCCGATCTACCCACGCGCTCAGCCCTTCGCAATCTCCGCGAAGATCCGGCGCGCGGTGGCGATACCCTTCTTCATCACGTCGAGATTGAAGCTCTCGTTCGGCGCATGGAGGTTATCCTCCGGCAGGAACAGCCCGAGCATCACGGAGTCGAGCCCAGTGGCTCGCTTGATCTCCGCGATGATCGGCACGCTTCCGCCCTCGCGCAGGTACAGCGGCGGGCGTCCCCAGATTTCGGTTACAGCCTTGTCCGTCGCCCGGAACGCGCGCGCCAGCACCGGCGACTGGTCCTTCGGCGTGTTGCTGCGGTCCGGCGGCACCACCACGTACGCCTCGCCCTTGTGCTGGTCGATGAACTCCAGCTTCACGCCCTTCGGCGCGCGGGCCTTGATCGTCTCGATGACGAGGCGCTTGATCTTGTCCGGCTCCTGGTTCGGCACGAGCCGGCAGCTCACCTTCACGAAGGCCTTGCTCGGGATCACGGTCTTCGTGCCCTCGCCCTGGTAACCGCCGCCGATGCCGTTGAACTCGAGTGTCGGCTGGAACCGGATCGCCTCCGCCGGCGAGAAGCCCGGCGGCGTGTAGAAGATGTCCACGCCGAGGAACTCCGCGTACGCCTTTTCATCGACGCCCAGCTTCTTCAGTTCCGCCCGCTCCCAGTCGTGCACCGGCAGCACCGCGTCGTAGAAGCCCGGCACGTTCACCCGCCCGTCGGGCAGGTGCAGCGTCGCCATGATCTCGGCCAGCGCCTGGATCGGGTTGCGGAACGCCCCGCCGTGCAGGCCTGAGTGCATGTCGCCCTTGGCGCCCGTGACCACGAGGTCGAAGAGCGTCAGGCCGCGGAGGCCCGCCGTGATGACAACCTGGTTCTCATTCGGCAGCGCCGTGTCAGACAGATAGACGAAGTCCGCCTCGCGCAGGCGGTCGGCATACTGCTCGAGGAATTTTGGGAAGCTCGGGCTGCCCATCTCCTCCTCGCCCTCGATCAGAAACGTGATGCGCAGGGGCAGGTTGGGCTGCTCCTCCAGGAGCTGGGCGATCGCGGCGATGTTGGTCATCAGCGGTCCCTTGTTGTCCGCCGCGCCCCGGCCGTAGATACGGTTGCCGATGATCGTGGGTTCAAACGCCTCCGTCTTCCACAAATTGAGCGGGTCGGCCGGCTGCACGTCGTAGTGCCCGTAGATCACCACGTGCGGCCAGGACTTGTCGCCGCCGCGCTGCGCAAAAATGAGGGGGTGCTTCTCGGTCCGGACGACCTCGACCTGGAAGCCGATCGAGCCGAGCAGGTCGGCGACGAATTTCTGGGCACCCAACATTCCGTCCCGGAACTTCGAATCGGTGGAAACGCTGGGGTGGCGGATAAACTCCTTCAGTTTTTCAATCGGGTCGAACATCGGGCCAACGTGTCCAACTCGCTGCCCTTCGCCAACGTAAAAGCTGTCCGCCGGCGAAATCGCACGCCGCCGCCGAGCCCCTACCCGCCCAAAACAAAACGCGGTCCGGGGGCCATCGCCACCCGGGCCGCGAATTCAAAACGCCGAGGCGGTCAGCCTCGCGCCGCTCAGTTCAGCTCGGCGACCGTCACCTCGGTGCGCTGCCCATTCACCGTGAGGGCATACCGCGAGACCGGGCCGGACGCCTTGGCGGGAGCCGCCGCCGGAGCGGCCGCGGCCGCCGGGGCCGCCGGCTTCTTGTACAGCGCGGAGAACTCGCGCGGGAACATGGCATGCAGCACACAGGCTTCGTCGTTGGTCGGCAGGCCGGCGGCCGCCAGCTCCTCGCGGAGCTTGGCCATCCGGGGCGCCAACGCGTCGGCGGGGCGCCCTTCGATCTGCTTCTGCCCCGACTTCTCCAACGCGAGCTTGAGCACCTGCGGATCGATCGGCCCCGGGGTGCGGCCGTACTTGCCGAGCGCGATGTCCATCGCCGGCTGGGAGAAATTCTTCCAGCGGCCGAACTTCACGTTGAGCATCGACTGCGTGCCGACGATCTGGGAGGTCGGCGTGACCAGCGGGATCCAGCCCAGGCACTGCCGGACGTACGGGATCTCGGCCATGACCTGCTCGAACTTGTCGGTCATGCCCTGCTCCTTCAGCTGATTGCGGAAATTTGAAAGCATGCCGCCCGGCACCTGGTAGCACAGCGTGTCGGAGTCGACGCGTTCGTTGGCCGGCGAGGTGAACTTCTCGAGCTCCTTGTACACGCCGGTGAAGTACTCGCGGAGCTGCTGCAGCTTCGCCGTGTTGAACTTCGGGCAGCGCGGATGGCCTTCGAGCAGCGCGAGCATGCGCACCGTATCCGGCTGAGCGGTACCGTTGGCGAACGGGGTGATCGAGGTCTCCACCGCGTCCACGCCCGCGTCGATCGCGGCCAGGTACGCTGCGGCGCCAAGGCCGGCGGTGTCGTGCGTGTGCAGCGTGATCGGCAGGCCCACCTTGCTCTTCAGCTCCTTGACCAGGTTGTAGGCAATGCGCGGCGCGATGACGCCGGACATGTCCTTGATGCCAATCGAGTGGCAACCCATCTTCTCGAGCTCCACGCCGAGCTTCACGAACGCCTCGATCGTGTGCACCGGGCTGGTCGTGTAGCAGATCTCACCGCGCGCGTGCTTGCCGCAGCTGCGCACTGTCTTGATCGCGGTCGCGAGGTTGCGGGTGTCGTTCAGCGCGTCGAAGATGCGGAAGATGTCCTGGCCGGCGGCCGCGTTGGCGCGCACGAACGCCTCGACGACGTCATCGGGGAAGCTCGTGTACTGGACGATGTTCTGGCCGCGCAGCAGCATGATCTGCGGCGTCTTCGGCGCGGCCTTCTTCAGCGCGCGCAACCGGTCGAACGGGTTCTCGCCAAGGTACCGCAGGCAGGAGTCGATGGTCGCCCCACCCCAGGTCTCAAGGCCGGCAAAGCCAAGTTCGTCGAGAATCGGCGCTGCAGGCAGCATCTGCGCCGTCGTCATGCGCGTGGCGGCGAGCGATTGATGGCCGTCGCGGAGGACGGTGTTATTGAAGGCAACGAGGGACATGTTGGAAGAAGTGGGAATGAAGGAGCGGTTTTGGTTTCGCCGCAGTAGGAATAATCAGGCGAGTTCGCGCAGCAGTGCCACCTGCGTGGCGTCGTAATACGCCGGCGCCCGCCCCTTGACCGTCAGGCGCAGCCGGCCCTGCAGGTCCACGCCGTGGAATTGCCCGACCAGCGGCTCGGTCTGGCCCTGAAGCGTGACTTCGACCCGGCGCGGTTCCTTCCACGCCCGGTTGAGCTCGTCCGCGATCACGCCGAAACCCGGGCCGAGGACGGTTTCGTGCGCCTCCCGCAGCGACCGCAGCACCACCCGCATCACGGCATCGAGGTTCTGGTCGCCGGGCACCAGGTCCGCCAGGCGCACCGTCTGGCCGGCCAGGTCGGCGGCCGCCCGTTCCGGGTGATTGAAGACATTCAGGCCGATGCCCACCACCGCCGTCTCGGCCGTGTAGCGCTCGACCAGCAGACCGGCGAGCTTGCCGCGGCCGACCATCACGTCGTTCGGCCAGCGCAGACGGGCGCCGCTGACGCCGAGTTCGCGCAGCGCATCGAGCACGGCCCAACCTGCCGCCAGCGGCAGGATCTCCCACGCGGTACGCGGGCCCGGACAGGGCAAAACCGCCGACAACCACAGCCCGCCCGAATCCGAAACCCAGCGCCGGTCACGCGTGCGCCCGCGACCGCCGGTCTGGGTGTGCGCGCGCAGCGCGGTCCAGGCGGGCTTGCGCCCCGCGAGCGTGTTCGTCGAGTCCACCTCGTCCAATACCGCGATATCCCACCCATCGGCGGGATAAGCGGCGGGGATGGTTTCAGAGACGATGCTCACGGTGAACGCGTCAGACGTCGGCGGATTCCTTCCGGTTCACGCGCCGACTCACGCCGAAGCAGATCACCAGGAGTCCGCCGATCGCCAGGATCTCTCCGCCCAGGGCCGCCGGCACGCGCAGCCCCGCCGCAGCGTGCGGGGCGACGACGCGGGCGAGCAGCACGCCGACCGTCGCGGTCAGCGTGCCCGTCACCCAATACCGGGCGTTGCCGAGGACGTTCTTCATTTCGTCAGCAGCGGGACGAGCGTCACGTAGATACCGGTGAGGATCGCCGTTGTGATCACACCGCTGATGTTGGCGCCCAGCGCCTCCGGCAGGATGATCGAGTCCGGTCGAACCTTGGACACTTCCTTCTGCGCCACCTTCGCGGTGGACGGCACGCAACTCACACCTGCGATGCCAATGACCGGGTTGATCTTTCGGCCGCTGGCAAAGTACGCGATGTAGCCACCCACGATGCCGCCGATGCCCGAGAGCAGCAGCGCCAGGATGCCGAGAACCAGGAGGATCAGCACGCGCGGATCGAGGATGATCGAGGCTTCGCACAGCACGCCGAGCAGCAGGCCGAGGAACAGCGTCGACCCGTACAGCACCGGACCGTCGATGAACGCCACGAAGTAGCTGAGGCCGGCCTCGCGCACCGCGACGCCCACGAAGAGCGAGAGGAACAGCGGGGCCGCCGACGGGAAGAGCAGGCAGAGAACCGTGCAGGCAACGACCGCGAACGTCAGCTTTTCGTCCGCCGTGATCTTCACGATCGGCTTCGGCGGCATCTTGAGACCGCGCAGCTTCTCCGGCACGAGCAGCCGAATGAGATACGGATAGCCACCGTAGGTCAGGCCAAGGTACAGGTACGCGACGACGGTGATCGGCACGAACAGGTCCTTCGCCAGGGTCAGCGAAGTGAAGAGCACCATCGGGCCGTCGGCACCGCCGACCATCGCGATCGAGGCGGCCTCGCCGTAATTGAGGCCCATCGCCACGGCGATCGGGAACGTCACGATCGTGCCGAGCTCGGCGCAGAGCGCGAGGAACATGCTGAGAAACGGACGCGCCAGCACGAAACCCACGTCAAGCAGCACGCCAATGCCCATGAAGACGAAGCACGCGATCAAGCCGTTGCTGAAGGCAAAGGTGTAGATCGGCTGCAGAAAATCGATCTGCAGGATGTACATCAGGTTATCGGTCTTCTGGACCAGCGGCGCCATCATCAGCGTGCCATGCTTCACAGCGGTGCCCTCGCCGACCGCGGCGGCGGTCATGGGATCAAGGAAGAGCACGCCCGCGTTCACCGCGGCCATACCCAAACCCATCGGAATCATCAGCAGCGGCTCGAGGACGCCTTTGCGGCCCAGATACACGAGCAACATGCCGAGGAGCATGAGGCCGATTCGCCCGACAAAGATCGGGGTCGGAGAGTCGAACAGGGTCGTGATGCCCTGGAAGACATTTAGGAGATCATGAAATTGCATTTAGAGGTATTCCGCTAACGAGGAGCGTGACTCGGTCACACGTCCTATTTCGACCGGTTCAGCCGCTGCACGACGGCGTAGAGAACCTTGATCAGCCCGGCCACGAGCATGGAGATCGCGAACGCGAGCGCGTAAATGGTGAGGGCGCTAAGAATGGCGGTTTTCATCGTGGTTCTGGAACCAAAACGGGCACGAGGCCGGGCGGGGCGATTGCCGCCCCACCCTGGCCTGACCGGTTGGCAAGTTTAGGCGATCTGCAGGAGCAGCGCGCCTTCCTCGACGCCGTCGCCGGCCTTGGCGTGCACGGCCGAGACCGTGCCGCTCTTCGGCGCAAAGATGTAGGTATTCATCTTCATCGCCTCGATCGTGGCAATCTGGGCGCCTTCCTGCACCGCCGCCCCGACCTTGACGTCGATGGAGACGATCTTGCCCGCCAGCGGGCTGCGCACGTCGCCAGGACCGCCGGCGGCGGGCTTGGCCACCGGAGCGGGCGCCGCCGAGACGGGCGCGCTCACGCTGGCAGCCGAGACCGGGGCGGAGGCCACCGGAGCGGCGGCGGGGGCCGCGGCAGCCGGAGTGCCACCGTCGAGGATTTCGACGAGGACGTCGTAGCTCTTACCTTCAATGGTAACGCGAAGCTTTTTCATGAAATGGATGAGAAGAAGTTTGGATCAGCGAATTTGGTGAGAGGAATAGATCTGACGGCGGCCTTCGATTGACCACTGCTGCATCAGCATCTCGACGGACGGTGCCTGCGATTTGACCGGAACAACGGCGGCAACGCGGGCGCGAGGCCCAACTGTCACGGCGACCGCGGAAGCGATCACCGCCAGGATCTCGGGAGAGATGGTCTGAGCGGCGGCCGCCGTCGTGGCGGGAGCAGATGGAGCCGACGCCGAGCTGCTCCGAGACGGAGCATCCGGATGAGTCGCCGCCAGCCAGCGACCGACCACGATGATCAGGGCCATGAAGCCCGCGACGCCGCCAAGGATGGCGAACAGCGCGAGCCACTGGTTCCCGAACAGCGGAGCATTGGCGAGGACCGGGGTTGGAGCGAGAAACGACATGATGGATGAAGAGTAAGGAGAAACCGGGCGGCCGTCCTGCGCCGGAGGCGGCGGCACGCGTCGAAACGCGCGCCGCGGACGGCTGCCCGACCAATCCGATTAGAGCGGAATGTTGCCGTGCTTCTTCGGCGGCCGCGTCTCGCGCTTCGAGAGCGTGTTGCGCAGCGCCATCGCCACGATCCCGCGCGTCTGCGCGGGCTCGATGACGTCGTTGATCATCGCCTTGGCGGCGGCGGCATACGGCGACCCGAAGGTCTTCCGATACTCGTCCGCCAGCTCAGCGGCCTTCTTCTTCGGGTCGGCCGCCGCGGCGATTTCCTTCTTGTAGAGCACGCCGACGGCACCGCCGGCGCCCATGACCGCGATCTCGGAGCACGGCCACGCGTAGACGAAGTCCGCGCCCATGTCGCGGCTGCACATCGCCAAGTACGCGCCGCCGTACGCCTTGCGCATGATGACGGTGATCTTCGGCACCGTGCAGGCCGCGTAGGCGAAGAGCATCTTCGCACCGTGGCGGATGATGCCGCCACGCTCCTGCGCGACGCCCGGCATGAAGCCCGGGATGTCGACCAGCGTCACGACCGGGATGTTGAAGACGTTGCAGAACCGGATGAACCGCGCGCCCTTGTCGGACGAGTCGATGTCCAGCGTGCCCGCCTTCACCGCCGGCTGGTTGGCAATGATGCCGACGACCAGGCCGCCGATGCGGCCGAAGCCCACGACGATGTTCTTCGCGAAGTCCTTCTGGACCTCGAGGAAGTCGCCGTCGTCGACCAGCAAGTTGATGACCTTCAGCACGTCGAGCGGCGCCTTCGAATCCTCGGGCACGAGCTCGTTCATGCGCTCGTCGCGCTCCATCGGCACCGGCACCGGGCGGTGCGGCGGGTCCATGATGTTGTTCTGCGGAAGGAACGACAGGAGCTTGCGCGCGATGTCGAACGCGTGGTGATCATCCTCGGCGACGAAGTGAATGTTGCCGGAGATCGTGGCGTGCGCCGCGGCGCTGCCGATCTCGTCCATCGTCGTCGTCTGGCCGGTCGAGGCCTTGATGACGTCGGGACCGCAGATGAACATCTGCGCGTTCTTCTTCGTCATGATGATGAAGTCCGTCAGCGCCGGCGAATACGCCGCGCCACCGGCGCACGGGCCGGCGATGATGGAGATCTGCGGCACGACGCCGGAGAGCAGCACATTGCGGAAGAAGATCTGGCCGTAGCCGGAGAGCGAGTCATCACCCTCCTGAATGCGCGCGCCACCCGAGTCGTTGATGCCGACCATGGGCATGCCCGCCTGCATGGCGTAGTCCATGACGTCGGCGACCTTCTTCGAGTGGATCTTGCCCAGCGCGCCGCCGCCGACGGTGAAGTCGTGGCTGAACGCGGCGATGGGCCGGCCATCGATGTAGCCGACGCCGGTGATGACACCGTCGGTCGGCAGGGTCTTCGACTGCATGCCGAAGTTGTGGCAGTCGTGCTGCGCGTGCAGGCCGGACTCAAGGAAGCTGCCCGGCTGGAACAGCGCCTCGAGGCGTTCGCGTGCGTTCAGCAGGCCCTTCTTCTTGCGTTCGGCGAGCTTGTCGGCGCCACCGCCGGCATAGGCCGCCTCGCGCCGCTTCTGCAGCTCTTCAAGATACGATTTTGGAATCGCCATGATAGGCAGTAATTTGGTGAGCCCGCGCTCAGCTGTTCTTCGGCATGCAGATCTCGGTCAGCACGCCATGGGTGGACTTGGGATGCAGGAAGGCGACGAGCTTGCCGGCCGCGCCTTCGAAAGGCTTGTCGTTGATCAGGCGGGTACCGGCGCCGGCGGCCTGCGCCAGCTGGCCGACGATGTCGGTCGAGGCGAAGGCGACGTGATGCACGCCCTCCCCGTTTTTCTCGATGAACTTGGCCACCGGGCTCTCCGGGGACGTCGGCTCGAGCAACTCGAGGTGAACCTCGCCCACGGTGAAGAAGGCCGTGCGCACCTTCTGCGAGGGAACCTCCTCGCGGTGCTCGCACTTCAGACCGAGCGCTTTTTCGTAGTACGGAATCGTTTCGTCCAGCGAACGAACCGCGATTCCCAGGTGATCGATACGAGTGATCATAGCCGATGTGATAAGTTGGATGGGCCGCGATGGCCCAGTTGTTGATCATACTTACATAGCGGCACCTCCGGGCGCGCCGCATGGTTTGCCTGTTCCCGCCCGTTTCTTGGCGGGTCATCGACCATGCCGCACGCTTATAGTCCCGATGAAACGCCGGTCGACGCCCGATTCTTGACAATTTCTGCGGAGCGAAGCGGTTACCCGCCAGCGTATCCTCGGATCCGACTGACAACTCACAACTGCACATACGATGTCCTCTGTGCCAGATACTAATACCAATACGGCGCCTATCGAGGCCGTGACCGACGCGTTCGCGCGATGGAAAAAAACCGTCGAAGCCGAGCTCAAGGGCGCGCCTTTCGATAAAAAACTCGTCACCCGCACGTTCGAAGGTGTTGCCCTGCAACCCCTCTACACGCGGGCCGATCTCGTCGGCCTCCGGGACGTCGCGACCCAGCCGGGCCAGGCGCCCTTCCTGCGCGGCAAGTCCGCCACGGGTTACAAGGCTCGCGCCTGGGAAATCGCCCAGGAGATCGCCGCCTCCACGCCCAAGGATTTCAACGCCGCAGTAAAAGCCGACCTTATGCGCGGCCAGGACAGCGTCGTCCTGAGCGAGAGCCTCCCGGTCTCCTCGCTCGCCGACCTGCGCACCGCCCTCGACGGCGTCGCGCTGGACGCCATTCCCGCCCACCTCGAGGCGGGTGCCGACGCCCTGCCGGTCGCGGCCCTCTACGTGGCCCTCGCCGAAGAGCGCAAGGTCCCGCTCGCCAAGCTCACCGGTAGCGTCGCCGCCGACCCGCTCAGCCAGTGGGTCAAGACCGGTCACCTGCCCCACAGCCTGGCCGACCTCTACACCAACCTCGCCGAATGGACCCGTTGGGCGTCTCAGAACGCCCCGGCGCTCCACACCATCGGCGTCAACGCCCGCGTCTGGGGCGATGCCGGTGCCAACGCCGTCCAGGAACTTGCCTTCGCCCTCGCCGAGGCCGCGGAATACCTCCGCGCCCTGCAGGAGCGCAACGTGAGCGCCGACGTCGCCGGAGCCCGCGTCCGCGTCCAATTCGCCGTCGGCCCGCAGTTCTTCACCGAGATCGCGAAGTTCCGCGCCTGGCGCTCCCTCTGGACCCGCGTCCTCGTCGCCTTCGGCGCCGCCCCCGCGACCGCCGCCAAGTCCGCCGTCCACGCCGCCACCGGCCGCTGGAACAAGACCCTCCTCGATCCGCACGTGAACATGCTGCGGGTCACCACCGAGGCCCTCTCCGCCGTCCTCGGCGGCTGCGACAGCCTCCACATCGCGCCGTTCGACGAGGTCACCGGTTCCACCGACGACTTCTCCCGCCGCATCGCGCGCAACGTCCACACCGTCCTCGCCGAGGAATTCAGCTTCACGCAGACTGCTGATCCCGCGGGTGGCTCGTGGTACGTCGAGAAGCTCACCGACGAACTCGCCCACAAGGCCTGGGAGCTCTTCCAGAGCATCGAGGCCAAGGGCGGTTACGCCGCCGCCGTCCGCGAGGGCTTCCTCCAGAAGCTCGCGACCGACGCCGCCAACGAGAAGACCGACGCCATCGGCAAGCGCCGCCTCGGCCTCATCGGCACGAACCTCTTCCCCAACCTGAAGGAGAAGCCGCTCGCCCCGAAGGCCGCCAAGCCCGCCAAGAAGGCCAAGGCCGCGAAGGCCAAAGCCGCCAAGGTCACCGCCGGCGCCAACTGGTCCGAGACCTTCGCCAGCGCCGTCAAGGCCGCCGCCGCCGGCACCGCCGCCGCCCAGCTCACCGTCGCCACCAGCGCGCCGGAAGCCGAGGCCACGCCGGTCGCCGCCTTCCGCGCCTCCGCCGGCTTCGAAACCCTCCGCGCCGCGTCCGACGCCTACGCCGCCGCCAACGGTGGCAAGCGCCCGCGCGTGTTCCTCGCGAAGATGGGCCCCGTCCTCCAGCACAAGGCCCGCGCCGACTTCTCGGCCGGCTTCTTTGCCCCGGGCGGTTTTGAAATCGTCGCCAAGCAGGCGTTCGACACGCCCGAGGCCGCCGCCAAGGCCGCCGCTGAGTCCGGCGCCGCGATCGCCGTCCTCTGCTCGACCGACGACACCTACCCGACCCTCGTCCCGGCGTTCGCCGCCGCGGCCAAGGCCGCCAAGCCCGACCTCAAGCTCGTGCTCGCCGGCCTCCCCGCCGAAAAGGAAACCGTCGCCGCTTTCCGCGCCGCCGGCATCGACGAGTTCATCCACATCCGCGCCAGCGTCTACGACCTGCTCGCCAACTTCCTGAAACTGATCGGAGCCCTTAAATGAAGAACGCGCCAGATTTCACCAAGCTCGCCTACGATTCCTTCGCCTTCGACGCGAAGCCTTCGGCTGGCGCCGCCCCGGCGGCCGATGCCTGGCAGACGTACGAGCAAATTCCGGTGCAGCCGGTGTTCACCGCGGCCAACCTGCCGCCGGCGCCCACCCTCGACACCATGCCCGGCATCGCCCCGTTCACCCGCGGGCCGTACGCCACCATGTACGTCCAGAAGCCGTGGACCATCCGCCAATACGCGGGTTTCTCCACCGCCGAGGAGTCCAACGCCTTCTACAAGCGTAACCTGGCCGCCGGCCAGGCCGGCTTGTCCGTCGCGTTCGATCTCGCCACCCACCGCGGCTACGACAGCGACCACCCCCGCGTGGTCGGTGACGTCGGCAAGGCGGGCGTCGCGATCGACTCCGTCCTCGATATGCAGGTCCTGTTCCGCGACATCCCGCTGAACAAGGTCTCCGTCTCGATGACGATGAACGGCGCGGTCCTCCCCGTGATGGCGTTCTACATCTGCGCCGCGCTCGAACAGGGCGCCAAGCTCGAGGAGCTCGCGGGCACGATCCAGAACGACATCCTCAAGGAGTTCATGGTGCGGAACACCTACATCTATCCGCCCGCTCCCTCGATGAAGATCATCGCCGACATCTTCGCGTTCACCTCGCAGAAGATGCCGAAGTTCAACTCGATCTCCATCTCCGGCTACCACATGCAGGAAGCCGGCGCCACCGCCGACCTCGAGCTCGCCTACACGCTCGCCGACGGCCTCGAGTACCTCCGCACCGGCGTCAAGGCCGGCCTCAATGTCGACGCCTTCGCGCCGCGGCTCTCCTTCTTCTGGGCCATCGGCAAGAACTTCTTCATGGAGGTCGCGAAGATGCGCGCCGCCCGCACGCTGTGGGCCGAGATCGTCGGGCAGTTCAACCCGAAGAACCCGAAGTCCAGCGCCCTGCGCACGCACTCGCAGACTTCCGGCTGGTCGCTCACCGAGCAGGACCCGTTCAACAACGTCGCCCGCACCTCCCTCGAGGCGCTCGCCAGCGTCTGCGGTCACACGCAGTCCCTGCACACCAACGCCCTCGACGAGGCCATCGCCCTCCCGACCGACTTCTCCGCGCGCATCGCCCGCAACACCCAGCTGCACCTGCAGCAGGAGACCGGCGTGTGCAACGTCGTCGATCCGTGGGGCGGCAGCTACTATGTCGAATACCTCACCAACGAGCTCATCACGAAGGCCCGCGCCCACCTGGCCGAGGTCGAGAAGCTCGGCGGCATGACCAAGGCCATCGAGGCCGGCATCCCGAAGCTCCGCATCGAGGAGGCCGCCGCCCGCCGCCAGGCCAAGATCGACTCCGGCAAGGAGACCATCGTCGGCCTCAACAAGTACCGCCTCGAGCAGGAGGCCCCGCTCGACATCCTCGAGGTCGACAACACCGCCGTCCGCGAGTCGCAGATCAAGCGCCTCAAGGAACTGCGCGGCGCCCGCAACGAGGCCGCCTGCAAGGCCGCCCTCGCCGCCCTCACCGCTTGCGCGAAGTCCGGCCAGGGCAACCTGCTCGAACTCGCCGTCGCCGCCGCCCAGGCGCGCGCCACCCTCGGTGAAATCAGCAGCGCCCTCGAGGAGGTCTTCGGCCGCTACCAGGCCCAGATCCGCTCCATCTCGGGCGTGTACCGCCAGGAATTCGGAGAGGAGAAATCCGTGCAGGAGATCAAAAAGAAGATCGCCAAGTTCGAAGCCAAGGAGGGCCGCCGCCCCCGCATCCTGATCGCCAAGCTGGGTCAGGATGGACACGACCGCGGCGCCAAGGTCGTCGCCACCGCGATGGCCGACCTGGGCTTCGACGTCGACATCGGGCCGCTCTTCCAGACGCCCGAGGAAGCCGCCAAGATGGCCGTGGAAAACGACGTCCACGTGGTCGCGATGAGCTCGCTCGCCGCCGGTCACAAGACGCTCCTCCCCGCCCTCCGCGACGCCCTCAAGGCCCTCGGCCGCGAGGACATCATGATCGTGTGCGGCGGCGTCATCCCCGCGCCCGATTACGACTTCCTGCTGGCCAACGGCGCCTCGGCCATCTTCGGCCCCGGCACCGTCATCCCGAAGTCCACCGATCGCGTGCTCGACCTGCTGCTCGAGCGCATTTGATCTAGATCGTCTCTCGAGTGGCGCCGGCTCCTTGTGGGCCGGCGCCACTTTGCTTTATACCCAGCCCGCTCCCATTTTCCGCCGATGTCCGCGTCCGACCCTCATCACGCCCACTGCCCGCAACCGCGCCCCGACTGGGTGCCGGAGAACGCCGGTCCCGCCTTCGCGACCCGGGTCATGCAGGGCGCCACGCCCGTCGCCAGCGCGCGCGCCGGCTCCGGCATTAAGCGCCGCCAGCTCAGCCTCGACGAATACGCCGAGGGCGTCCTCGCCGGCCAGCGCACCATCCTCGGTCGCGCCATCACGCTCATCGAGAGCAACGCCGCCCACCACCAGGAGCAGGCGCAACAGCTTCTCTCCCGCCTCCTCCCGCACACCGGCAAGTCCCGCCGCATCGGCATCACCGGCATCCCCGGCGCCGGCAAGAGCACGTTCATCGAGGCCTTCGGCTGCCATCTCACCGAGCTCGGCCACAAGGTCGCCGTCCTCGCCATCGACCCCTCCAGCACCCTCACCGGCGGCTCCATCCTCGGCGACAAGGTGCGCATGGAGAAACTCAGCCAGCAGCCCAACGCCTTCATCCGCCCGTCCCCCTCCGGCGGCTCCCTCGGCGGCGTCGCCCGCAAGACCCGCGAGGCCATGCTCGTCTGCGAAGCCGCCGGCTTCGATGTTGTCATCGTCGAAACCGTCGGCGTCGGCCAGAACGAGGTCACCGTCCGCTCCATGGTCGACTTCTTCCTCGTCCTCATGATCGCCGGCGCCGGCGACGAGGTGCAGGGCATCAAGAAGGGCATCATCGAGCTCGCCGACACGCTCGTCATCAACAAGGCCGACGGCGACAACCTGCACCGCGCCACCGCCGCCCAGGCGGAGATGAAGCGCGTGTTGCACTACCTTCACCGCGCCACCGAGGGCTGGGAAACGCCCGCCCTCCTCGCCTCCGCGCTCACCAAGGCGGGCATCCCCGACGTCTGGAACACCACCACCGCCTACTTCCAGCACGTCGAAGCCATCGGCGCCCTCGCCGACCGCCGCCGCGTGCAGGCCGTGGAGTGGATGCACGCCCTCATCGCCGAGGGCCTCCGCACCGAGTTCTACGCCACCCCCGCCATCCGCGACCGCATGGCCGCCCTGGAAACCGCCGTCGGCGCCGGCAAGACGCCCGTCTTCTCCGCCGCCCTCGAACTCCTAAACCTCTTCCGAAGCTCGCTCCGCCCGTGACCGGCCGGAGTCCGGAAGCCAGAGTCCGGAAGCCAGAAGCCAGAGTCCGGAAGCCAGAAGCCGGAGTCCGGAGGCCCGAAGCCCGAAGCCAGAGGCCGGAAGCCGGAGGCCGGAAGCCAGTCACCGAGGTCTTTCTCTTACTCTTCAGAGAGGGATTGAGCAGTTCTCGCTCCGCGAGAACTGAAGTAGGGAGGTTCTCGTTCTCGTTCGGGCTGAGGGCTCCCCACTCTCACTTTCACCCAGAAGGCGTCTCGATCTCGTCACAGAGCGCACCGAGGCCGAAGGAGGACACGGAGGAAAACCAACCCGATGCGGGCCTTCGACGCTCGGTTCACGATTTCGACGTAATTTCAGCTCAAACCCTCTGTTGGCTCAGTTGCCTCCTGTAAGACGGATCGGGGGTTGGTCTGTTTCGAGCCACCGAACTTCCAGGCAATTTTCACAGGAGCTAAGGGAGTAAACGGAGGCGCTCCGTGTCCCGCTCCCCTTGCGCCTTTTGCGCCTTCTTGCGGCCACCAAGAGATCCGTTGTCCATCACGGCCGGAGCTTCGCCTCGTTATAGATCGGGACCATCTCCGGCATCATCGCCTGCAGGTCCGTGATCCGTTTCTCGTCGGCCGGGTGACTCGACAGCAGCTTCGCCACGATGCTTTGCCCCGCCGACGACTTCTGCTGCGCGACCATCTTCTCCCAGAAGGTGATCGCCGCCCGCGGATCGTACCCTGCCCGCGCCGCGTAAACCACGCCCATGCGATCCGCCTCGCTCTCCTGCGCGCGTGAATGCGGCAACGTGTAGCCCACCGTCACGAGTCCGCCGTACGCCGCCTTGTAGAGTTCGAGCTGCTTCGGATCCCCGATCTTCGTCTGCAGCGCACTCGCGCCGAGTTCACCGAGCCCGCCTGCAATCTGCGCCTCCGTCATCCGCTCCGCCCCGTGCCGCGCCGTCACGTGGCCGATCTCGTGCCCAATCACCGTCGCGAGTTCGTCATCCGTCGCCGCGAGCCGCAGCAATCCCGTGTACACGCCCACCTTGCCTCCCGGCAGCGCGAACGCATTCACCTGGTCCGACTCAAACACCGTGAACTCCCACTGCGCGCCCGGCAGGTCGTTGCCCACGGCGCGCGCAATCCGCTGCCCCACGCGCCGCACCCGCTCGTTCAGCGCGGGATCGGTGGACACCTTTTCATCCTTCGTGACATCCGCGAACGCCTGCGCGCCGAGTTTCACTTCCTCCTCCGGCGTGGCCGTCACGAGCGACTTCCGCCCCGTCACGGGATTCGTGTAGCAACCGGCAATCACCGCCACCGCGAGCGGCACAAAAACGAGGGTAAAACGTTTCATGGGAACCGCCCTCCAGACCTCCCCGATCGCCTTCAGTTCGTGCCCTCGTTGTCGTCCCAAGAGTTCGTCTTCCAGATCAACCCACGAACCGCCGTAAGCCGCGGGTGGTTGTGCCGCCGGATCTTGAAGCAGCCCGACACGCTCACCCGCCCCGGCGAGCGGGCCAGCGCGCCGAACGTGAGCCACGCAACGGAGAACTCCTACTACAGCCTATACACTTCGCAGAGCGCCGCGCCGGCCTCGCCGTTCTGCCCGGTAACGATCACGGTATATGCGCCAGGGGGAAGCACCATCATGGCGACGGAATCCGTGCTGTTACTAGGCAGGGGAAACGCGCCCGCGGCGCTCTGAATCGACCGCATCTCATC
This sequence comes from Opitutus sp. ER46, assembly GCF_003054705.1. Classification (NCBI taxonomy): domain Bacteria; kingdom Pseudomonadati; phylum Verrucomicrobiota; class Opitutia; order Opitutales; family Opitutaceae; genus Opitutus; species Opitutus sp. ER46. The sequence continues at coordinate 228,047 of NZ_QAYX01000017.1, read as the reverse complement.
GGTGTCGCTCCAGCCCGAGGCTTCCAACACGGGGGTCGATCCGGAGTACACGACAAACTTCGGATGCGGCAACGGGGCATCCACCCCGAATTGCGCCAATCCCGGGCCCACGGCGCGCACGAGGACTTGAATCGGTTGGTCGCCGTTGACGAAAAAACCCGCGATCAGCGGCTCGCCGTCACGAATGGTGGCGCGCGCCGAGGTGTTGACCCAGCCTACCGCCCCTGAGTTGGCGCCATGGAGTCGCGCGACGCCCGCGCGCGCCGCGCCTTGAATCGTCGCAAATCGCCCAGACACGTACACATCGCCAGATTGGCTGAGCCGCACGCGCTCGATCCGCCCGTCTGTCCCGCCCAGCCTCGCCCAACTGGAGTCAGTCGCCCCGTTCGGGAGAAACCGGACCACACCGAACACGGCCGGAAAGCCGGCAAAGATCCCGGCAGCGACCAGGCGACCGGCCGGATCAAACCGGAGATCGTCGACCCCGAGTTGAAAGCGGAAATCGGATGCGAACGCCGTGTCCTCAGTTAAGTCCTCGCGAAGCATCACCACCCGCGAGTCTCCGCCGACGGCGATCCTGCCGGTGCTCGAAATGGCAACCGCCCCAATGTCGCTCATTCCCGTGTAGGTCGCCGCGGAATTGTCGGGCGATCCGTCGGGCTTGAGCAGCATCACACCTGTTCCACCTGCCACTACAATCTGTCCGCTGGGCAAAACCCCGAGTGCGGCCGGAACGCCGCTCAACGCCGGCGGGGTAAACGTCTCGTCCCAGCGGCCGTCGGGCAGGAGTCGCGTCAGATAGGAAACCGAGTGCCCGTCCACGACGTGAAACGGCCCGGCCAGCAGCAGCCGACCGGCTGCGTCCACCGCGCCGGCCGTGACAATGGCCGCAGGAATCGCCGGCCCGAAGTTTGCGCGATGGTAGCTCGGATCGATCGCGCCGTCGGACAACACCCGCGCGGTAAATGCGGGCTGGGAATCGATCGCGAATGTCCCTGCCACCAGCAGACTACCATCGGCGCCAGCAAACACCATGCGCAGATTCGCTACCATGCCTTCAGCCACGATCGGACACACAAATCGGGTGTCTTCGGTGCCGTCGGAATTGAAACGCTTCAGGGTATTTCGAGCGACATATACACCGCCGTTTGGGGCGTCTTCGATTGTCCAGACGCGCCCCTTCCCAGCCGGCACAAACGTCGTATCGATCAATCCTGTCGTCGCGAAGCACTCAGCAATGAGCGCGGTAAGCCCAAGCACAGAGATGGCGAAGTGTTTCATAGAAACAATTTCAAGGCCCACGATATCCGCCCGATGCCCAAGTTCAAACCCTTGCTCTCCGTCCAACGACCTCTATATATCTTCCTCTTACTCTTCCTCTTGCTCTTACTCTCGAGGGATTGAGGGACCACTCCGAAGGTCGTTCTCGTCACGGAGTGCACGGAGGCCGGAGGAGGTCACCGAGGAAAACCATCACAAAACGGGTTCTCTTCCTCCGTGCCCCTCCTCCGACCTCTGTGCGCTCCGTGTCCCGCCTGGAGAGATTGAGGGACCGCCAGTTGCTTCCCCACTTTCACTCTCACTCTCACTTTCACTCCGGAGGGCGTTCTCGTCACGGAGTGCACCGAGTCCGGAAGAGGTCACGGAGGAAAACCAGCACGATGCCGGTTCTCCCTTCTTGCCCCTCCTCCGACCTCTGTGCGCTCCGCGTCCCGCCCGGAGGGATTGAGCGACCGCCAGTTGCTTCACCACTTTCCCGCTCACTCTCACTTTCACTCCGAAGGTCGTTCTCGTCACAGAGTCCACGGAGGCCGGAAGAGGTCACCGAGGAAAACCATCACAAAGCCGGTTCTCTTCCTCCGTGCCCCTCCTCCGACCTCTGTGCACTCCGTGTCCCGCCCGGAGGGATTGAGGGACCGCCAGTTGCTTCCCCACTTTCACTCTCACTTTCACTCCGGAGGTCGTTCTCGTCACGGAGTGCACCTAGTCCCGAGGAGGTCACCGAGGAAAACCAGCTCGATGCCGGTTCTCCCTCTGTGCCCCTCCTCCGACCTCTGTGCGCTCCGTGTCCCGCCCGGAGGGATTGAGGAAACGCCCGACCGAGCAGGACACCGAGGCCACCGAGTTCAGAGGAGCGCACGGAGCGAGCCCCGAACTGAGCCGGCATCGCACCGAGAAGACCGTCTTCACTCCTCAACGCTGCGCTTCGTGCGCCGCCATCGATCTTCTGCCAGCCGGAGAATGGCCGCCACATACCCGTGGGAGTGGCGGGCGTAGTACTCCGCCGTACATATGCTCACGCCGCCAGTCCGAGTCGGGTCAGCGCCGGCGTCGAGCAGGTGCTCGACAACCTGCGTGTGTCCTCCTTCCGCCGCTACCATGAGCGGCGTCTTGTACACACTTCCCTCCTCGAAAGGGTCAACCCATGCCCCCGCAGTAATGAGTTGCTGCACAACCTGCAGATGCCCCGCACCCGCGGCGAGCGAGAGCGCATTCCGCCCCCACTTATCCCACACATTCACGTCCACGCCCTCGGCAATCAACCGTTCGACCGCAGCGACGTCTCCTGCGTAGGCGGCGTTCCACAGTGCGGAAGCTGGAGTATCATCGCGCTCCTGCATGCTGGCCTCGGTGTTTACCTGTCGTGGTAAACCCGTCAATCAGGCACTGTTCCACGCTGCGGATCACAGGCGCATTTGGGGCCAAGGCGGCGGCGCGAGGTCGTAGTGCGGGCTGGCGGTCCGGTTGCACCCGCCAGTGTGCGAAATCGCCTTCGCAAGTGCGCATCCTCCCAACCTGAGTGCGCGTTTTCGCGTCCGCGAAAACGCGCCCGAATATTCAACGGCTTTGACCCGCGACCGGGCCGCGGCCCAACCTGCCGCCCCTCCGACCATGAAACGGTTCGCCGTCGCTCGCCTGCCCCTCTCACTCCTTTTCGCCACCGCGCTCGCGGCGGTGACGTCCGCGGCCCAGCCCGCACCGGCGGCGACGCCCCCCGCGGTCGACGCCGCGGTCCGCGCCGATCCCGCGCTCGCGGCCAGCGCCGATGACGCCGCCGACGTCGAGTGGCACGACGTCACGACGTGGGGCGCCGAGGGGCGCGCCTGGGTCGATCAGCCGCGGCAACTCTGGTTCGACCGCCTGCCCGCGGCCGCCGAGCAGACGGTCACCAAGAACGTCTGGAATCTCAGCCGCGACACCGCCGGGATGATGGTCCGCTTCAAGACCGATGCGACGAGCATCCACGTCCATTACCTGCTCACGAAGGATCGCCTCGCGAAGCCGCACATGCCGGCGACCGGCGTCAGCGGGCTCGACCTCTACGCGCGCGACGAGCAGGGCCAGTGGCGCTGGGTGCAGGCCGCCCGTCCCGCCAAACAGGAGGTGAAGACGGCGTTGGTGAAGGGACTCGCGCCTGGCTTCCGCGAATACGCCGCCTACCTGCCGCTCTACAATGGCGTGAAATCATTGGCCATCGGCGTGCCCAAGGGCGCCCGGTTCGAGGGTCTCGCCCCGCGCACCGCCAAGCCGATCGTGTTCTACGGCACGTCCATCACCCACGGCGCCTGCGCGTCGCGTCCCGGCATGGTGCACACCGCGATCCTCGGCCGCCGGTTTGACCGGCCCGTGCTGAACCTCGGCTTCTCGGGCAACGGTAAGATGGACGCCGCCGTCGGCGCGTTTCTCACGCAGATCGATGCGGCGGTGTACGTGATCGACTGCCTGCCTAACATGCAGCCGGCCGACGTCACCGCGAAGACCGTACCGCTCGTGCAGCAGCTCCGCGCCGCGCGACCCGACACGCCCATCGTGCTCGTCGAGGACCGGCGCGAGACCAATGCCTGGATTCGGCCGGAGACGAGCCAGTTTCACGCGAAGAACCACGCCGCCCTCAAGGCCGAGTACGAACGCCTCAAGCAGGCCGGCGTGAAGCATCTGTATTACATTCCTGGCGACGCTCTCTACGGCACCGACTCCGAAGGCGCGACCGACGGCGACCACGCCAGCGACCTCGGCTTCTGGCGCCAGGCCAACGTGATGGAGCCCATCATCCGCGAAGCCCTCGCCGAGACGGCGAAGTAGCCGCCGTTAGCAACCGCGAAGTACGCCAACGCGCGCGAAACCGCGCGGTGGTCGGCACCGAGCGTGGGAGTCGCGACCGGGAGCGAGCGCCGCAGACTCTCGCGCCCGGTTCGCAGCCTTCGCGGTGAGCGTCAGCAACGGCTCAATCAGACGTGTTGCCGGCCTGCGCCGGCCCTTTGTCGGCCAGTCGCGCCAGGTACGGAGCGATTAGGTGATAGGTGCCCTGGGAGGCAACGAATGCCGCCGACCCCATACATACCCAGGAGCTTCCACCAAAGTATCCTCCTCCTCCGCGGGTCGGCGGCGCTTCGGCCGTCACGGTTCTTCGGTATGTAATCTTATAGGGTCCAGAAACGGGCGACGAGATGCGCTCAACATCGAACTCCTGTCGTACAGCGCCGAAGTAGCCCAAATGCATGATCGGGCCATCGCTGGATTCCCCAACTTGAGGAAGCCATGACGTAGCAATGCGCGGAATGGGCGCTTCACGCCCCAGAGGATCGACAACCTCGCAGGTTATATTCAAATCTATTTAAGAAATTCAAAGTTAGGGCGATGTGATGTTCTCTGAATACCGGCCCAACTACCACCTTGGGCACGGTCACCGCACGCCGGATCGGGTTATCCCGAGATCCACAAATGGACGACGTCGGCCCGACACCCAACCTTTCCGTCATCGAAACCATATGAACTCAACTAATAAATTCCTCCTGCTTACGGCAATCTGCGTAAGCAGTCTCATTGCCCCGCCGACGCGTGCTCAGACTGAATTCGTCGCCAGGGGCGACATGTTGGCTACGCGATCGGGCGAAGCAATCACACGTCTCGATGATGGACGTGTGTTCGTAGTCGGAACACTAGGGGTGAACGCCGCCGAATTGTACAATCCGAGCAGCGGTCAATTCAGTTGGGCGGCGTCGCTCGCAACTGCACGTTTTGCGCCCGCCGTTGCGAAGCTTAACGATGGTCGGGTCCTCGTCGCCGGCGGGGGATCGACAGTCGGAACCACTGCACTAAACTCAACTGAGATCTACGACCCTACTACAAACACTTTTTCAAATGGTTTTAGTCTTCCAGAAGGATGCTTTGCAGGAAAATCCGTAACCCTTCTCGACGGAAGAGTTCTGCTTGCGGGAAACTGGGGAGCGAACTGGTCGGTACGTGGCACAGCGATTGTCCTCAACCCGACCACAGGAGCAGCCTCATTGATTTCGCTCAGGGTCGGCCGCGCGGGCGGAGCCCTCGTCCGACTGAATGACGGGCGCGTTCTTCTCGCCGGAGGACTTACATACAGCGGGACTAGCTCAATGACTGCCTCGATGGAGGTATTTGATCCTTCGACAAACACATTCACCTCGATTGCGTCGATGAGCCAACCTCGGGACCCTGCGGGTATCCTCCTCCCAAACGGGAAAGTGCTGCTTGTCGGCGGTCCCACTCCACCTTCCGGCGCCGGAACCAACGTGTGTGAGCTCTTCGACCCCGCCACCAACAGGATCATAGCGACCTACCACATGAACACGGCCCGGCAATACCCGGCCGTTAGCCTAACCGACGACGGCAAGGTGATGATTTCATCTCCGGACACGCCAAAGGTTGAGATATTTGACCCGGCATACGGCACCTTCGCACTCCCCACTTCCATGCCGTCGGTCACTCGGAATCCTCATTTTCTTTGCTCGCTGCAGGACGGTTCAGTTCTGCTGCTTGGAGGCGGCGCACGTAGATCCGAACAATTTGTCAGGACGAATCTTCTTCCGACGGCAAATGCAGGCAGTGATCGTGTTGTATACGCCGGCACATCAGCCGAGGCTGTCATCACACTTGATGGGACCGGTTCGACAGACCCAGAGAATGCGCAATTGTCCTATTCATGGGTGGGTGCCTTTGGTTCTGCGACCGGCGCATCGCCCACGGTCACACTCCCACTCGGGGTCAACGTGATCACGTTGACCGTTACTGACAACGTCGGCCAACACTCGAGCGCGACTGCATTTATCTCTGTCGTTCAAGGAATCGACGCCGCGGCATATTCCCAACTCACCTCTCAAATACAAACTCTTGTCAGTGAGAAGACTGTACTGGAGGGTAAAGTTAATCAACTGGAGCAATCTATAACGTCTCTGAAAGCAGCACTTGGATCAGTGTCGGCAGGTTTCGATGACATCAAGACCCATGCCCTGGCTATCATCGGGATCTGCGATCAGAAGGTACAGGAAGCCAACGCGGCGAAAACTGCGAACTAGCTAAATGCATGCGCTAAATACTTGATATATTTAGCGGCTACGCTCTGCTGAGCGGGTCCCCGGTGCCGCCGCTGCCCGCTCAGTTTCACACTCCACGCACCTTCGCCCACTCCTCGCGCAGCACCGGGCCGAGCACCTTCATCCAATCGACATAGCCCGCGCGGCTGGGGTGCAGCAGGTCGTCCACATAGTCCTCGCGCACCGGCTGGCCCTTCGCGCGAAGTTGGTACGGAGTGCGGTCAACATACCGGGCCCAGTCGTGCTGCTGCACCCAGCGCGCGAGGCGTGCGTTCATCTCCAGAATCTGCGGGATCTGCGCGACGCGTTTGAGGCTGATGCCGAGCGAGTTGATGACCACCCGCGCCTGCGGCAGCTTCGTGTGCACCACCTCCAGGAGGCGGAGGTACTCGGCAAACGTTTCATCGACGCTCAAGCCCGCGTTGAGGTCGTTGCCGCCAATATCGATGACCAGGAGCTTCGGCTCATGCCGCCGCGCGATCGTATCGAAGTAGAAGATCAGGTCGTTGATCCGGCTGCCCCCGAAGGCGCGATTCACCACCGGCAAATCAGGAAAATCATCCGCCAGACTCTTCCAGCGCGTGGTCGCGGAACTGCCGATGAAGACGATGCCGTGCCTGGCCGGCGCCTGCGCGGCAAAGGCCTCGATGGCCTTGGCATAACGCTCGGGCTTGGCCTGCCGCGGCGCCGCCTCCTCCGCCGCCCGCACCGACGCAAAAGCGAGCGCACCAGCGAGCAACCCGAGGAGCAGTTTCAGTTTCATGCAGCGCAATTTCATCGAGGAAGCCGATCTGGCTTGGGGGGCGAAACAGCGTCATCCGCCCCCACGCCAAGCCAAGCGAATTGTCCTTCGTGTATCCGCTCCCCGAAGCAGCGCGGGAAGATGCCAGCGGGGCCAAATGCGTCCGGTCGTTGATCACGGGAAGGCGGCACCGAGCTCCGAGCCGCGGACCGAGAGGCCGATGGCAGAGTCCGGCGCGCCGAGCGCGGGCCCAGCGGCTCACCGCCTGTTCTTCGTCGCCGGACCTGAGGCGGATCGCCTGCGCGGCCGCGCCTCCTGATCGAGCACGGCGGGCATGATGGCCCTTTCCGACATCGTCTGCCGCCGCCCGATGACGCGGCGACGGGCCCCCCGAAGCGGCGACGGCCCACTGTCACTGAGCGCTGCAAGCCGACAATCCAGCGCTCGGCTCCGGCCAAACGGAGGGAAGCGCGTCATTTTCCAGCTTCATCGCGTCTTAGATAACTAGCCAGTTTTGGCTACTTATCCGACGTAACTAGCCAAATTTGGCTAGTTATCTCGCTTCGCAGCCGCTACCCTGGCGGCAGCACCATGAGCACTTCGCTTGCTTCGGCTCTCGCCGGACGGGTTCGCCAGGAGCGGCTCCGGCTGGGTTGGACCCAGGCCGAGGTCATCGCCCGTTCCGGCATTCCCACCCGCACGTACCTGCGTTTCGAACAAGAGGGCGTCATCACCCTGCACGCCCTCGAGCGCGTCCTGACGGCCCTTGGGCTCAGCTTCGCGCTGACGCCGGCCGACGGTTCCGCGGTGCCCGCGGCCGACCCGCGGCTCGCGCGCCAACGCCAGCGCGGGTTGCGTCGCGCCGCGCCCACCCCGCCGCCATCCCCGGCCCCGACGCCCCCCGCGGGCTCCGCGTCCTCAGCCCCGCGCGCGCGCCGTCCATCGCCCGCCAAACGCCCCAGCCCCGCCCAGGTCGCCGCGATGGCCGACCAGCACCGGCAGCGGATCATGTACCTCGTCCGCGCCATCGTCTTCAATCACCTCAACAACTACACCGCCCACCAAGTCGTGGTGAACACGATGAACAGCGCCCACCTCGCCGAAGCCGAGCGCCCCGCCTTCGTCGGCGCCGTGACCGCTCAGCTCAATGGCCTCAACGCGCAAACCATCCAGGCCTTTTCGATCAGCCCCGCCGACTTCGAACGCTGGTCCCGCGACTGGGACCCCACCCTCGGCATCCTTGACGCCTACGCCGACTCCGCCCGCAGCAGCTGAGCCGCGGACGCCCATCGCCGATTCGCCATTCGCTGCACCGGGCAAGGCCCGAGGCGGTGCGGTGGAGCGGCGAAAGGAAGAAGCCCGTCGATAGGCTCAGAGCAGGCGACTTCAGCGGATTTCCACGAGCACGGGGTGATCGAGCTGGGCGGCGGCGTATTCCAGGCTCGCCTTGATGTCGTCCGCCTCAAGGTCGGGATAATCCGCGAGGATTTCCGCTTCGGAAATGCCGGCCGCGACGAGGTCGAGCACATCCTTGACCCGGATGCGCGACCCCCGGATGCAGGGCCGGCCGCCGCACTGGTTCGGGTTGAAGGTGATGCGCTCCATATAGGTCATGCCGGCACGCTAGACATGGGGCCGTCTTCCGCAAGGCCGGTATCCGGCGGCGACAGCTTCGCACCGGGATGCGTCGCGGCGTGGACCTCCTTCAGCCTCCGGTCGGGCAAAAGTTGACATGGAAATTGATCAAACGGGGTGATCCCTCACCTTTTACCTTTTGCCGTTACCTTTGGCCGCCGGAGTTCATCGCGTGGTCGTCGGCCAAGGCGGGTCGGGTTGCGACCGCACGCGGCCAAGTTGGCCACCTTCGATTCCCGGGTTGATTGGAAGGCGCGTGGCAAAGCCGCCCTCGGCGGAACTGCCGATGCCTTATCCGGAGGTAAAAGGTAAGGATGACCCTATCGAATCGGCTCCCATCCTTATCGCGCAGGCAGACACGTCCATCCGCCCCAGCGCCTTCGTATTCCCGTGAAGGCCACGCCCTCCGGCGTCAAAGGGCCAGGCTACCCGCAGTGCATCACGTCATCGCGACATCCGTCGTCGTCGCCGCAGACAAGGCGGCCAACAAGGCCCGAAACGCCTTTACCGCTCGGTTGTGCGTAAACGTCGAGTAGAGCGAAAGGTTGTATTCCGCCTCGGATATAAGAAACAGATGCATTCTGTTACGCATAGCCCACAACCATTCCAGCTCAGAGCGCAAAGTAGCATCTATGACCCCCATCGCCTCAAGGGCTTCGAGCCGCTTCTTATAACAGGCTCCCGCCTCCCGTCCCTTGATAAACTCTTTCGTAAGGCTCTCGACGATCGTCCCAAGCAAAAACATATGTGCTTTAGTTAGCATTTGCTCCGCCGTGCCTTTCACGTCGGTCCTAACCAAGTTCCAGTGAAGCACGTCTGCCAAGATCAGAGTGTATGCAATATTATCCTTAAGGGTCGAATCCACGATGAATGGCATGCGTTCCCTTTGGGCCGCCGCAGTCCTGATGAATCCCCGGGGAAATCGAATTCGCGATTCAGGGCATAGTCCTCGACCACAATAGTCCTGAATCTCCTGTATCAAACGACTGGCCTCCGAAACCGCACTGGCCAACTGCTTCGAGTTAGTTATCGACATACCATATTCCAACTACGTAAGGGTATTCTTCTGGTGCTGACCAATATAGCCGATAATTACGCGGCTTGATGACGCATGCCAAGCGAAAGCAATCCGAATTGTCTCTTCGGGTCGCTTAGAACTCCCGCACTTTAGATGCTCGAGAAGCATCATCGTTTCACCATTCCAAGTGCAGCGATACCATTCGAGGTTCGCCTTTACGGTGGAATCCTTTTGGTGGCCGGAGTAATGCCACCCTGCGATTGTTCCTGCAATACTTTGATCAAAGTCCACGCAACCCTGAGCGCCAGACTTGGCTCGATGGTAGACGGTCGCCAACCACTCGATCGCTTGAAACACTTCCCGTGCCGGCTGGAATAAGCTGCGATCACCGTCTGATTTACTATTCGGGCAATACACCAACTGTTCGGCGAAGTGCTCAATTGCCATGTCCACTGCATCGGCAACGCTCTCGAGCTGGGATATCTCAGCGGTTTCGATTTCCTGTCTTGTCCGCGCGGCCTTGAGTGCCGCCAACTGCAAAGTCAATCCATGAACGGCAGCCGCTTTGTCTGCCAACTCGCGCTCGGTTGCTGTAAGTCGCGCCCTGAGGTCTCCGTTTTCCTCTTCGTATAGCTGGACAAGCTCCGACTTGTCCTTTGCACCTTGAGCTTCCTGAATGGCCTTCCGCCTGCCCATCTCTACCAAACGTTCCCAAGTGAGAAAATCTTGGTGCAGGCTACTTGCGGCGACAGCCGACACCTGCGCCAACAGTCTTTTTGCTATCTCAGCTTCCCCGCACTGCTGAATCGCAAACACGCGCCTAGGGGTCCACAGTGGATGCCGATATTTCTGATCGTGTGGCGTGTAGCCTGGCCAATATAGCCGAAGCGCACCGTCAAATACCTCGAGCCCAGAAGGTAGGTGTCCACACATATCCCTTACTACCTCGGCGGAGACAGGAGCCAAGACATATGCAAGGCCTGCGAGGTGGCTCGCTAGGTGGCCTGGATGGATCAGGAACTTGTTAGTGGAATCGCAGGAAACGACGACGAGCGGGTGTCGGCGCTTCGGCTCAATCAGCATACGCGTGAAATCCGGTACATCCTGCTTGCGTACCGGCAACGGCCGGGAAAATAGCCGGAACGGCGCGAAGCATTTGAAACCATTCACAATCTCCAATACAATCCGTGGACGACTTGGAAAGCGTCCGGTCGGAGCATATGCCCCATCCACTCGGCCGAGACCAAGGGAACAAGAAAATAGAGTATTGCCAGGGTCGCCGCGCAGAAGCGTCAAATCGGTAGTCCATTGAACGGCTGGGTCGACTGCGTCAGCATGTCGGAATCGGAGCCCCCAACCACTTTGCCCGTCGAGTTCGACCTTGGCCGATTCTACCGTCATCATTGGGCCAAGGACGGCCACCTGCCGCGCTTCTGCACCCAACGTCTTCAAATCATGCGCCCCGGACTTCTCCGCTACCCAAGTCCAGCACTTCCGGGCGACAAGTGGGTCAATGTCTTTCTGCTCGGGACCACCATTAATCGTGAAACAAGTGCGGTATACAGTCCTCATCTTGACACGTCGGAGTTCATATTGGGGAGCGATCTATCCGCTGCGGTGCATAGACTATCCCAGCGTTGCGGCGTCTCGTTCGCGGATTCGCGGGGCGTAGGTGCGGAGCATCCCAGCGGCATCGAATCAGAATCAATTTCGCTAATCTGTACACGCAGCTGGCACAAGGCCAAAGAGACGGACACCCGCGTGGACCGGCTCACACCGGAGCAGCGCTACCGGTTTACCGAGGTTTTCCGGCGACTACCCGGCCTTGCAGCCGATCTATGAACTGAAGGAGGAACCCAGGCGAAGGCGTCATCGCTTACCTTTTACCTCTCTGACACGGCAACGGCCGACGTCGCCTCATTTCTCGCCGCCCGAACGCCGGTCGCCGCGGCGATTCACGCGCGCTCCTTCGCGCGATCACCACAAAAGACAGTGATGCGTCGGCATCGGCTCCCTACGAAAGGAAAGCGGAAAGCGACGACCCCGTGGGCCCTGATCGGTTCTTCGCCCAACAGCGCCGGTGCCGACCGTGAGACGCGCGCCTCGTACGTTTCTGCAACAGGGAACCCCGGGAGGGCCCCGCGCGGCATGGCGCACGACGGACTCAAGGCGTGTGCTCAGAAAGCGGGCGCTTCACTGACACCCACGGCTCCTGCGGAGGTGACTGCGGCGTGACGGGCTCGAGCGTGATTTGCGACGGCGCGGGGGGTGGCGGAAGCGTAGGGCTGGTGAATCGATGCCGCTGAGCGGAATGGCCCTCAGATTCGAGGTCAGGATCTGTCCAGACGACGAACGGTCGCCACCGGTCTGCCCCCGGCAATCGGACATAACACTCAGCTCGCCAGGAGTCGGCCCCCAGGGCGAAGACGCCAGGCGATGCTTTCGCATCAAATTCCGCCACCGATTTCACCGGAACTACCATCTCCGCTCCGATTCGGGGCGGGTTTTTTTCGGTATCCCACGCCGGCCAATCAGTGGGCCACGGGACGGGCGGCGTCCCGTGAAGATTGCGGCTCAGGCCGACGGCGAAAGTCGAGGGCTGCCACTTGGCCCAGTCGCGCGTCGAATGCACCAAGTGCACCAGAAACACATAATACTCCACGAGCGCGGCCGGGCTTCGATTCAACGAACGCGGACGCGTAGCGGACTCGACGTCATCAATGTTCAGGCCGTACGCAGGCACCACGTTTCCGCCACTCGCGACTCCATTGTAGATCACAGTGATCGGTTCCTCAGTCGGCGAACCGAGGTTCATCTGCCCCGAACACGCTGGGGCGCGCAAGAGCTTTGTTTGCCGCTGCACGAGACCGGTCACTTCTTCACGCGTCAGCTTCGCTTTCCAGAACACCTCCCTACTGTTGCCGGAAGCATAGTACTCATTCTCCCGCCGAAGAACCGTGCCATCGCCGTAAACCACCACTCGCGGCGTCCGCATCTCGCCAATTTCATCCCAGCCACTCACCTGAAAAATTGCCGCGACTGGGAGCAGGTCGGCGGCGGCCTGTGGCGCTCGCGATCGCCCGCATCCGACAAGCGTCAACGCGAACGTCAAAACCGCGGCCAATCTCCATCGAATTCTGGCGAGAGGTTTCTTCATTCGCATCGAAGGCCACTGTGGTCCCTCGTAATTCCGTGACGAGGCCGGAGTTGGTCTCGTTCAGTCCGCGGCAGGGAGCCCGAAGATCTCCGCGCGGATTTCGCTGAGATCGGCGCAGAGAATCGCTGAGTCCTTACATCGACATTCGTCAAAACCCACGCGCCGCTGCTTGTGTTTTCGCCGGCGGCGAAAACAAAAGATCCGGACGTTTTCGCGGCAGTATCCGGACATTATTCGCGAGTATCCGGACATTATCCCCGAGTATCTGGACATTATTCGGCAAGCTGCTGATTTACGGGATGTTATAATTGCAGCCATCGAACCCTATGCATCGTTGGTTTTCGCGCCTCCGGGAGCCGCAAAGCCAGACGGCGGGGCTACTTCGCCGACGAACTCGGGGCGCGCGGAGGGCGAACTCATGCACTTCGGGGGCGGACCCGGGGAGCTATAGGGGGCGGTTCGGGGGCGGATCCGGGGCGCTTTCGGGGCGGATCCAAGGCGGATCGCGCGGGCGCGGGGCGCGACCCAGGGACGCTTTTGAGGCGATTTGGGGGCGCGGTGCCGCACGCGCGGGGCAGATCTCAGCGCCGTCCCCACCCGCGTTCGAACATCCGACCGTGAGTTGATCCTCAATCGCCCGCGCCCGTCGCCGGCGCTTCTCCGCGCCCCGAAACGGCAAAACGGGGCGGCGACCCGCAGGACGGCTGACAACACCTTTGCCCCGCTCGCGTGGCATTCCTCTCAGACGGCATCCCATTTCGCGCGCACACGGCTGTGAATCACCGCGCCTTTCTTTCCCAGATTTCCGCAACCCGGTCCGCATATCTCCGCGCCCACCCATCGCAAAACCCCGCGCCCCGCCTCGCGTTTCCGCACGCCCCCAGCTCTGCATCACCGCGCCCCAGGGGGCGCTCTCCTGCACCATCCATTCCCCAATGCCCGCGCCCCGTTTCGACGATCGCGCGCCCCACCCCGCCGAATCCACGCGCCCGCGGCGCATCCACCCGCGACCATCCACCGCAAAAAGACCGGCCCCGTTGGGGGGCCGGCCACATCAGCCATCCGATGTCTGACGTCCGGAGATCTGACATCCGACATCTGACGTCTATCGTCAGGTCGCGGCGATATGCCGCGACCCCGGCATTAATGCCGGAAGTGCCGGATGCTCGTGAAGACCATCGCCATGCCGCGGGCGTCGGCGGCGGCGATCACTTCGGCGTCGCGCACCGAACCGCCCGGCTGGATCACTGCGGTCGCACCCGCATCGGCCGCGGCGATGAGGCCGTCGGCAAACGGGAACAGCGCTTCGCTCGCGACCACCGAGCCCTTCAGGTCGAGCCCCGCCTCGCCCGCTTTCCACACCGCGATGCGCGAGCTGTCCACCCGCGCCATCTGCCCCGCACCCACGCCGAGCGTCTGCTCGCCGCGCGCGTACACGATGGCGTTCGACTTGACGTGCTTGCAGACCTTCCAGGCAAACAGCAGCGCCGCCATCTCCTCAGCCGAGGGCTGACGCTTCGTCACCACCTTGAAGCTCGCGACATCGCCGAGCGTCCGGTTGCGGTCCTGCACCAGCACGCCGCCAATCACAGAGCGCACTTCCTGCAACGCATCGGTCGCGCCCTGGGGCCCGCTCTTCGCGATCATGAGCCGCAGGTTCTTCTTTTTGGAAAGAATCGCCAGGGCCTCCTCGCTGAAGCGCGGCGCGATGATCACCTCGGTGAAGATCTCCGCGATCGCCTTGGCCACGGCGGCGTCGAGCGTCTGATTGACGATGATGATGCCGCCAAAGGGCGCCTGGCGGTCGGTCGCGTACGCCTTCTCCCAGGCCTCGATGAGCGTGTCGGCGCTCGCGATGCCGCAGGGATTCGTGTGCTTCAGGATGCCGACGGTCGGGCGCTCGAACTCGCCGATCAGGTACGCCGCCGACGTGATATCCAGAATGTTGTTATACGAGAGCTCCTTGCCCTGGAGTTGCTGGAAGTGCTCGTGGAACGTGCCGTAAAGCGCGGCCTTTTGGTGCGGGTTCTCGCCGTAGCGCAGCGCCTGCGCCTTCTTCCAACTCAGGGTCAGCGTCGCGGGGAAGCCGCTGAGCGCCTCCAGGTCGGGCTCGGCGGTCTGCGCCTCGAGATAGCGCGCGATGGCGGCATCGTAACTGGCGGTGCGCTGAAAGACCTTGAGCGCGAGCTTGCGGCGAAGGGCGCCGAGCTTTGCCGGCTCGGCCATGGCGGCGAGCACGTCATTGTAGTCCGCCGGATCGCACACGACGGTCACGCTCTCGTGATTCTTGGCCGCGCTGCGCAGCATCGAGGGCCCGCCAATGTCGATGTTCTCGATCGCCTCCTCGAATTCGACGTGCGGCTTGGCGACGGTCTGCTCGAACGGATAGAGGTTCACCACGACCAGATCGATCAGCTCGATCCCGTTCTGCTTCGCCTCGGCCAGGTGCTCGGGCTTGTCGCGCCGGCAAAGCAGCCCGCCGTGGATCTTCGGATGCAGCGTCTTCACGCGGCCCTCCATGATCTCGGGCGAGCCGGTGTGCTGGCTGACCTCGGTGACGGGGAGGCCGGCCTGCGCGAGGAGCTTGGCGGTGCCGCCGGTGGAAAGCAGCGTGAACCCGTGCTGCTTGACGAGTGCGGTGGCGAACGGCACCAGCCCCTGTTTGTCGGAGACGGAGAGAAGAGCGAATTTGGCCATGGCGCCGCGCATCCTCCGCGTCCGCAAGTCACCCCAGCAAGCCGTAAACGAGCCGCCTGGCCGGAAGCCGGAGGCCGGAGGCCTGAAGCCTGAGGTCGCAAGCCGGTGTCGGAGGTCGGAAGCCTGAGACCGGAAGCCAGAGGACCGCCACAGGCGGCCTCATCGCACGTCTGGCATCTGATGCCCGGAGCAGGCTCACGCTTCCCCAGACGCTACGGCGCGACCTAGCAACCGTTCTTTGGCCTCCCGTCCGACTTCCGGCCTCCGAGTGCTTCCGGCCTATGCCTTCCGGCTTCTGGCCTCTGGCCTCCGGCTTCTGACTTCCGGCTTCTGGCCTCTGGCCTCTGGCCTCCGGCTTCTGACTTCCGGCTTCCGGCTTCTGGCTTCCGGCTTCTGGCTTCTGGCTTCCGGCTTTTGGCCTCTGGCCTCTGGCCTCTGGCAGCGCAGCGCCGCCGGCGGCGGCGCTGCGCGTCCGCGCTTGCTGATGCGCCAAACCCGGCTCTCCTTTCCCCTTCCCCGTGTCCTGCTCTCGCGAACTTCCCGGTCTCACTGCCCGCCTCGACAAGCTCTGCTACCACCATGGTGGCGCGAGCCTCCCGCCGGACAAACCGCACGCGTTCGTTTACTTCATCACGATCGAAAACCGCTCCGACCGGGTGGTCACCCTGCTCGGACGCAAGTGGGTGATCGTCCACGCCGACGGCACGCGGCTCGTGGTCGAGGGCGACCGGATCGTGGGCGAGACGCCGCGCCTGGCGCCCGGCGAACAGTTCTCCTACAACAGCTACCATGTGACGGGCGTCGACGCGACGGCCCACGGCAGCTTCCACGGCGTCGACGAAACCGGAGAGCGCGTGCACGTCATGCTCGCGCCGTTTGCGCTCGAGATTCCGCATAGCTGAGCCGGCGCCGCGACCGCGCTGACGTCAGTCTGGCGCTCCGCCCGCCGCCCGTGGCCGCGTTCGCCCCGCGTCACGCCGGAACTTCGTTCTGGTTATGGCCGCGATTCTGGTTTCAGTTGCGAGGCTCATGAAGCTCACAGACCTGAACCGCGACGGCGGCATCGGTGCCAACTCGTTGTTCATCCAGCTTGGCGAACTCAATTTGCTGATCGATTGCGGCCTGCATCCGAAGAAGGTCGGCCGCGCCGCGACCCCGGACCTGCGCGCGCTGCGCGGCGTCACGCTCGACCTGATCATCATCACGCACTGTCACCTGGATCATATCGGCAGCCTGCCGGTCGTGATGCGCGAGCACCCCAACACGCCGGTCCTGATGAGCAGTTCGAGCCGGTTGCTGCTCGAGCGCATGCTCCACAACTCGGCCAACGTGATGATGCGCCAGCGCGAGGCGGAGAACATTCCCGACTACCCGCTTTTCACGCACGAGGAGATCGACCGCTGCGCCAAGCGGTTCACTCCCCTGCCCTTCGGTCAGGCAAAACACTTCCGCGGCGCCAAGGACGAGATCGAGATCATCTTCCACGGGGCGGGCCACGTCGCGGGCGCGGTCGGCGTCGAACTGCGCCACAAGCGGCGCGCGATCTTCTTCACCGGCGACGTGCTCTTCGAGAACCAGCGCACCATCCCCGCCGCGAAGTTTCCCGCCGGTCACTTCGACACGCTCGTCATGGAGACGACGCGCGGCACGACCGAGCGACCGCTCGGCAAGGAGCGCGTGCACGAGGTCGCCCGGCTCGTCGCGTCCATCAACGACACGATCCAGCGCGGCGGCTCATTCCTGATGCCGGTGTTCGCGCTGGGGCGCATGCAAGAGATCATGTCGATCCTCCACGACGCGCGGAAGTTTGGCCGGCTCGTCGACTGCCCGATTTACGCCTCGGGCCTCGGCGTCGACCTCTCCGACTACTTCGACGACATCGCGAAGAAGACGAAGCACGTGATCTTCAACCGGAACATGATGAAGGACCTCCGGGTGAAGCCGCTGCCGCGGAAGCTCAATGCCGGCGAGGATCCGAAGCAGAACGCCGTGTACGTCGTGAGCTCCGGCATGATGGTGGCGAACACGCCCAGCTACACGCTCGCCTCGGGCCTGGTCGGCCACGCGCGCAACACCGTCGGCTTCGTCGGCTACTGCGACCCTGACACCCCCGGCGGCGAGCTGCTGGCGTCCAAACCGGGTGACGATTTCCTTTTCGAGGCCGCCCACGTGAAGGCGAAGGTCAAGGCCCGCGTCGATCGGTTCGAGCTCAGCGGCCACGCCGACCGTGAGGAGCTGCTCGAGTTCGCGGTGCAGACGAAGGCGCGCTCGATCGTGTTGACCCACGGCGATCCGCCCGCGCGCGCCTGGTTCGCCGAGCAGCTCGCGCAGCAGGCAACCGGCTCCAAGGTTCTCGATCCCGTCCCGCTGCAGACCTACCAGGTTTAGGCTTTGGCGGACGGCATCCGCCAATAAGACGGGGCTGGCGCCCCGAGTGGGTGGAAGACGGGAGGGAGCGGATGAAGGCGAAGGGGTTGGCGGATGCCCTGGCCGTAAGCGGGGCCGCGATGCGCGTGGCATGCCGACCGGCCGGCGCGGTGCGCGCCGGATCCGACGGCGAGGGCACTACGCGAGAGCCCGGCTCTTCTACTTCAGGAGCTTCGCGTTGTCGCCTTCGGTCACGAGCTCGGCGAGGCGGGCGCACATCTTGGGGCCGCCGGCCACGTAGATGATGCGGCGCATCTTCAGATCGAACTGCTTCAGCGGGAGCTGCTCCCCGTTCAAGAAACGGACTTCGCCGCCCGCGGCGCGCACGAGCGGGATCGCCGCCGCGAGGTCCCAAATCTTCACGTTGTAGTCGAGGCAGCCGTCGAGCATGCCCGCGGCGACGTACGCCAGGTGCAACGTGGCGCTGCCGAGCCCGCGGATCTTGAAGTTGGAGATGATGCCGGCGGCGAGCGGGGTGAGCCGTTTGTCGAACGGGCTGTGGAAGCCGACGAGCGTCTCCTTCGTCACGGGACCGGAAGCGACGTGGATCTCGCGGTCGCCATCGAGCGCGCCGAACCCGGGTCCGCCATGCATGAGAGTGCGACGGCTGAGATCGTACACGACACCGTACACCGGCTCGCCGTTTTCGCAGAGCGCCAGCGCAATGGCGCAGTGCGCGATGCCGAGCGCGAAGTTGTTGGTGCCGTCCACCGGATCCAACACCCAGGAGAACCGCGCCGTCACCGGCAGCGGTGCGTCGCAGTTGGACAGCTCCTCGCTGAAGTACTGGTCACTGGGAAACTGCGCGCCCAGTTCGCGGAAGATGCCTTCGGAAATCGCGATATCGACCGGCGTCACACGGGTGCCGTCGCTCTTCCAGTGACTCTCGGCGCGGCCGAACTCGCGGTGCAGGAGATCGACCTGCGCGAGCACAGCCCGCTTGGCAGCAGCAACGCGGGAAAGAAGTTCAGGGGAGGACATGAAAAACAGGAGTGAAAGTGAGAGTGAAAGTGAAAGTGGCCGAGTCAGCCAATGGTCGACGGTGCGAAGGCGGGAATCCTCGCGCCCGCAGCGGGCCCAACGCGAGTCACGAAATCAGGCGGACGGTCGACGGCGGCGGCAGTCGAGTGCCTCGATCTGAGCGTCTCAGCAGTCCTCCAACTCCGCCGTCACCGTCACTTTCACCCTCACTCTCACTTTCACTCGTAGTCGTACAGCTTCGGGTCGCGGCGGGGGGGGAGGCGGCGGGCCTTGAAGCGGTGCTTCGGTTCCTTGGGGTCGGGCTTGGCGGCGTCGCCGGCAGGGCCTTCGCCGTACGGATCGTCCATGCCCGCGCCCGGCTCGTCGGCGCCACCGAGTTGCTCCTCGAGCGAGTCGGGGTCGGTCCCCTCCTCCAGTTTGCGCACGACCTCCTCCATCTCGCCGTCGATCTTCTCGCCGGTGAGCTCCGACATCCGGCGCATCATCCGCGCCATCGCCTTGGGGTCGTTCTCATCCACGCTGCTGAACTCCTTCTCCATGGCGTCCATGGCAGCCTCCATGCGCGCGTCTTCCGCCGGATCGCCACCGGCGTCCGCTCCCGCCGGGCCCTTCGGCTCGGCGCCGTCGTCCTTGCGTCCGCCGCGCGTCACGGCGAAGGCCGACACCAATTTGCGCATCTGGAACGCGGGGTTGTCGGGGCAGCGCGGGATGATTTGTCCCTGGGCCAGCGTCTTCGCGTAGAACTGATAGATCGTGTTATTGTCCGGGCAGTAATACTCGTAGATCGGCATGGGAGCACCTGTTTAGGAGGGCTGCGCGGTTTCGCAAGCTGCCCGGTTGTGTGGCGCACGTTTGGGAGGCGCGGAGCGCGCCGCGGCCTAACTCTTTCTCTTCCTCTTACTCTTACTCTTTCTCTCGAGGGATTGAGGGATTGAGGGATTGAGGGATTGAGGGATTGAGGGAGGGTCCCGGTCTTACTCTTTCTCTTCCTCTTACTCTTTCTCCCCCAAGGTCGGACGCGGCCCCACGGGCTGCGTTCTCGTTCCCGTTCTCGTTCTCGGCCGGCTTCCGCCGGCCTCCGGTGTGAGAAAGAGGAAGAGGAAGAGTAAGAGTAAGGTGTGTGGGCGGGGCGGTCCCCTCGCGCGGGCCGCGGAATCACCGCTGGACACGACCCCCTCGATTTCGTTTGTTCACCGGTTCCGCGGCGACTGGCCGCGCACGTCCTTTCCTCCTCCTTTCCCGCTGCCGCGTCTCTTTTCCTTTCCGCTCAATGTCACCCGCCGCTGAAATCGCCCGTCGCCGCACGTTCGCCATCATCTCCCACCCTGACGCGGGCAAGACCACCCTCACGGAAAAGTTCCTGCTCTACGGCAATGCCATCCACCTCGCCGGCGCGGTGAAGGACCGGAAGAACCAGCGCGCCACGACGTCGGACTGGATGGAACTGGAGAAGCAGCGCGGCATCTCGATCAGCTCGACGGTGCTGCAGTTCGACTACACCGGGTACGCGGTCAACCTGCTCGACACCCCCGGACACAAGGACTTCTCGGAAGACACCTATCGCGTGCTCACGGCGGTCGACGCTGCGCTGATGGTGATCGACGCGGCCAAGGGCGTGGAGACGCAGACCCGCAAGCTGTTCGAAGTCTGCCGGCGCCGCGGCGTCCCGATCTTCACGTTCATGAACAAGTGCGACCGGCCGACGCGCAACCCGCTCGAGCTGCTCGACGAGTTGGAGACCGTGCTCGGCCTGCAGTCCTCGCCGGTGGTGTGGCCGCTCGGCAACGGGCCGACCTCGTTTCGCGGCGTGTTCGACCGGCGCTCGCGCCAGGTGCATCTCTTCGAGCGCGTGCCCGGCGGCGCGTTCCAGGCGCCGGTGCAGGTGACGTCGCTCGAGGACCCCACGGTACGCGCGAAGTTCGACGACGTGACGTTTGCCGAGGTGCAGGAGCAGCTCGCGATGCTCGACGGCGCGGGCCATCCCTTCGACCTCGAGGCGGTGCGCGCGGGCCGGCAGACGCCGGTCTACTTCGGCAGCGCGGTGAACAATTTCGGCATCCAGCTCCTGCTCGACGGCTTTCTCAAGGACTCGGTCCCGCCGGCCCCGCGCCGCCGCGCGCTGCACGCGCCCGGCACTGCGGTCGAGATCACGTCGGAGACCGTCACGGCCGAGGACAAGGATGGCATCGTCCCGGTGGAGGCGCCGAAGTTCTCGGGCTTCATTTTCAAGATCCAGGCCAACATGGACCCGAAGCATCGCGATCGCATCGCGTTCCTGCGGGTGTGCTCGGGCAAGTTCGAGCGCGACATGACCGTGGTGCATTCGCGCACCGGCAAGACGGTGCGGCTGTCGTCCTCGCACAAGCTCTTCGGCCAGGAGCGCGAGACGGTGAACGAGGCGTGGCCGGGTGACGTCATCGGCCTGGTGGGCCACAGCGAATTCGGCATCGGCGACACGCTCACCGAAGACCGCGAGATCGTGTACGACGAGATCCCGCGCTTTGCCCCGGAAGTCTTCTCATTCATCTCCAACCCGAATCCCTCCGACTCGAAGAAGTACCGCGCCGGCCTGGAGCAGCTCCTCCAGGAAGGCGTCGTGCAGGCGTTCACGGCCCGCAATGGTCCTCCCGGCTCGACGCTCCTCGCGGCCGTCGGCCCGCTGCAGTTCGAAGTCGTGCAGTGGCGCTTGCAGAGCGAGTACAACGCCGAGTCGCGACTGACGCCGACGAACTGGACGATCATGCGCTGGCTCGAGCCACATCCCTCGCTCGCCGACACCTCGCGCATCGTCGTCGCCAGTGGCGTGAGCTTCGGCACCGACAAGTTTGACCACCCGGTGATCTTCTTCCCGAACGAGTGGACGATGCGCTACTTCGCCGAGAAGAACCCGGAGCTGAAGATGCACGACCTGCCGCTGGAGCAGACGCGCACGTTGGAGCCGTAAGCAGGACCGACGGTCGCCCGACTCAAGCCGCGCCGCCGACGCACGCCGCGCATTCGCACAACCGCGCGCGACGGCCGAACGCCTCACTCCCGCGTCAGCCACATCACGGGCACAAAAAAGGGCAGGCGGTTTCGCCTGCCCTCGAAAGGAGCAATCTCGGACGAGCCCTTAGCTCGCGGGCGGAGCCTTCGGCTCTTCAGCGGGCGCAGGCGCCGCTTCGGGAGCCGGAGCAACGGGCTCCGAAGCCGGCGCGACCGCCTCAGGCGCAGCCGGGGCTGCGGGGGCCGGAGCCGCCTCGGCGGGCGCCTCGACGGCGGCCTCAGGAGCCGCTTCGGGCTTCGCTTCACCAGCCGGCGCTTCCGGGAAGTTCTCGGGATCGTGCTCGGAGGCTTCGACCTCGCGCTTGCGGGCCTCGACCATCGGCGGCGGCGCGAACAGGCGGCCATCGATGAACTCGGTGACGTAGCCTTCGCGGACCAGCCAGAGCAGGTCGCCCTGCATCCGGGAGATCTTGCCGCGTTCCTCGATCGAAAGCGTCGACTCGGCCTTGGTGGCCTCGGCCGGAGCCTCGGGCTTCGGCGCGGCGTCGGCCGCGGGCTGCTCGGTGGTCGCAGGCGCCTCGGCGGCAGCCGGAGCCGCGGCCGGAGCGGCCGGGATCGCGGTGGTGATGCCGAGGAACTTCACCGCCAGCTCGCTCTGGCGAACCATCGGGTTGGCCTCGATGTAGGTGATGAGCGCGCCGATCGTGTCGGAGAACGTCTGGCCCGGGACGCGGAACTTGCGCTTCACGGCACAGACGTACGAGACGCCCTTGGAGCCCTTCTTGAAGATCGTGAAGTGCTCGCGGCGAAGGCGGCCGCGGAGGGCGTTGGCCGTGTCGAGCGGGAAGCGGCGCTGGCGATCCAGGGAGCCTTCGACGGCGCGGCGGATCTCACCCGGCGGCAGCTGCTCGGCGGTCTTGCCGTGGAAACGGGCGGTCTCGGTTGTGCGCACGACCTTGTCGCGGGCCTGAGAAAGCAGGTACACGCGCGCATCCTCGAGCGTGTCGAAGGACGGGATCACCTGCGGCGGCGTGGCCGGAGCCTCGGCCGGCGCGGCGGCCGCCTCGGCCGCGGCACCTTCGACGGCGGGCGCTTCGGGAGCGGGAGTCGCGGCGGGCGCGGGAGCAGCAGCGGGCTTGCCGGTGAGCTTCCACGTGTACCGCGTGGTCTTCTTCATCTTGGCCAGCCACTGGTTCACGACCTCGGCATCACGCACCGTCTCGATCCGGCTGCGGAACGCCTCGAACGGCATCCGGCCCGCGACCTTGGCGGCGTAGTGCTGCTGCACGATCTGGTTGTACCGATGGTAATTCGGCGGCCCGAGCAACTCGCCCGTCACGCCGCAGCGATTGATGACCTGGAAATTGCCCTTGGGCGCCTCGACCTCCACCTCGGCGGTGTCGAAGAACTTGTCGAGGTGGCGCGAAAGCACGTGGGCCACGGCGGCATCGTCGGACTCGAACGGCATGCCGTCCGGCACGGAAATGTGGAAGACCGGCTTGGGCGCGCGGGCCGTCGGCTCGGGCAGCGAGGCGGACGCCTGCGCCGGCTGGCCCTGCGTTTCCGCGGGAGCCGCCGACTTGTGCGTCAACACCACGACGAAGCGGTCGGGCTTGGCCACGACCGTGCGCGCGATCTCGAAGAGCTCGATGGTGCGGCACGACTTGCGGATGGTCTGCACGAGCGTGTTGAAGCTCGTGTCCTCCGGGTAGAACGTGACCGCGTAATAAGGACTTTCATACGGGCCGCGTTCGATCGGCTCGCGCCGACCGTAGCCACCGCGGGAGTCACCACGGAAGTTGCCACGCGGGCCGCCGCGGAAATCACCGCGGGGTTCACGCCGCGGGCCACCGCGATCGGGCGCGTACTCGCGACGCTCGGGCGCACCCGCTCCCGGGCCGCCGGCCGGCGCCGCAGCGCCGCCACCCTGCTCGCCCGCGGGACGACGGAAACCACGCCGATCACGCCGATCGGGAGCGCCGCCTTCACGCCGGTCATCCCGGCGTGAGCGCTCCTCTCCGGGTTCACGATCGGAGCGCGGCGAAGAGGTCGATTTGTCCTGCGTCCACTGCGTGCCGAAGCTGAAACCCTGTAATTGGCTCAGATCGAGTTTGTTGAAATCCGCGGGCGGATTTTCCTTGGGGGCGTCGTCTTCCATGTAGTCAGAAAGCGGGCATGAGCCCGCGGAGGTGCGAGGTTAGATACGTGGGCCGATGGTAAAAGCGGCGGGGCAGTCTCTCAGCCGGTCTCCCGCTGGCAAGCAGTTTCCCGACGAGGGACCGGGGGCATCCGCCTCGGAAGATCTCCGACGCCGTCGGCGGCCGGACGGCGCGTTCCGCGGCTCAAAACGGCAGGTAGTAAACCTCGACCATCCCCACGCCAACGTCCCCATCGACGCCCGAAAGGATGACGGTGTACGACCCCGGGCTCAGGGCCATCACCAAGGCGGTGTCGGCATCGGTCGACTTGAGGGGGAACCCGCCCGAAAGCGCGGTGGCCGCATTGATGTCGCCGGAGAGACCCGCGGCGTACCAGCCCGAGTTCTCGGCCATCACCGTCCCGTCCAAGGTCGACACTTGGATCCGAGGTCGAGCGATCGTACCGGGCACGTTGAACTGCTTGAGTCCGGGGCCAATGCCGCGGATCAGCAGCCGCAGTTTGCCGGTGCCGGAGATGTGGAGACCGGCGATCAGCACATCGACCCCAGTGCCGACGTACCCGCGAGTGGACAGGTTGTGCAGGCCGGCCGAGGTCGGGTCGATTTCGTACACCTCCGCCAGCGCCACGCCCGTCGAACCGTCGGCGCTGCCGATGACCTCGGTGTAGGTCAGCGCCGGATCGAACCGGGCAAGGACGGCCGCGTCGCGGCTTCCCGCGTCGAGCGGGAACGCGCCGAGCCCGTTTCCGATCTCGGCAATTGCCGCGGCGTCATCGCCGTCGCCCCAATTGTCGTTGCGGTCCCAGATGAACGCGGAATGCGTCCACACTTCCATGCGCGGATCGGCGAGCGGCTGCTGGAGGTTGAAGTACTTCAGGGTCGGCCCCACCCCACGCACCAGCAGGCGCTGGATTGCCCCTCCCTTGAGCACGAAGCCGGCGATCAGCAGTTTGTCGGGCGCGACAAGTCCGCGCGTGGAGAGGTTGGCGAGCCGGCCGCCGTTCATGGTCTCTGGAGCGAGCCCGCGGTGCGCCATGTCGCGCTGAAACGTGGGCCAGGACGCGTATTGGGAAACGCCCGACCCGTTGCCCTGCAGCGCATGCAGTTTCCCGTCGACGGTGCACAGGTAAATGCTGTGGTCGGCGGTCGGCGCGATCACCGGCGCCGTCCCAATTTCGCCCGTGGCCGCGTATGACCACACGACGTCACCGGTGTCGGGCCGGTAGGCGCGCAAGGTGCGATCCGCACCGCCGTACAGGATGAGGCCATCGCCGCGGATGGTCGGCGTCGAGCCGATCGCCGTCGTGCTCGGCGGCCCCACCGCGCGCCACTTGACCGAGCCATCGTCGCGATTCACGGCGCAGAGCGTCGCGTCGGCGTAGTTGCCAACATAGACGGTGCCATCCGGGCCGACCGAAGCCGCCCCGATGGCCGAAACCTCGGCGGTCCACTTCAGCTCATTGGCAGGCGAAACGGCGACAAACTGCTTCGCGATCGAACCGACGTACACGGTGCCGTCGGGCCCGATCGCGGGCGACGCGAAGATCGAGGCGTTGAGCGGGCGGCGCCACTTCTCGGACTTGTCGGGATTGAATGCGTAGAGGTTTCCATCCCAGGAGCTGGCGTAGATGGTGCCGTCGGCGGCGATCACCGGCGAGGACTCCACGCGGTCGCCGAACCATACCACCCACTTGAGCTGGAGGTCGCTGGTCAGGGCGAGCAACCCGCCGGGTGATGAGGCCGAGCCGGCACCCCAGGTCGACAACCCGAAATAGAGCGTCGAACCATCGGCGGAAATCGCGGGCGCGCTGTTGATGTAGGTGAGTTCGCCGGTGAGCTCGTTGGAGTCATAGACCCACTTTGGCTGCCAGTTCGCGCTGCCTGCTTGCTGGGAGTCGTAGGCTAGGACGCGGCCGTCGTAGCACCCGAAGTAAAGGATGCCGTTGGCGCCCAACGTGGGTGGTGAGGACACGGCGGCGGGAAAGTCCGCCCGGCCGAGCGGCACCCCCGCCGGGGAGAACTTCCGCAGGGCGCCGGTCTCGACCGAAGTCCCGTACGTCACCGTCAGGTAGATGTTGCCCGCCTCGTCGAGGGTCGGAGCCGAGTAGATGGCCGGCGCGACGGTGGTGCCACCCATCGCGTACGGTCCCGGCCATTTGGATCCGCCATCCACCGCGAGGCAGACCGACGTGACCAAGGCGAAGAGCCCAGCCCCCGTCCACCCGCGCAACACCGCCGCGAGGCGACGGACTGTCGGCGAGTTAGGCGATTGGCGGCTCAATGACATGCAGTGGTGACTGCAGAACTGCTGCTAGGTTTCCACCCTCGCGTCCAGCACGAGCTGGAAGCAGGTGCCGGTCGCCCCGGTGCGCTCGAGGACGATCCGGCCATCGGCCTGGCGGGCAAGTTGCTGGCTCAGAGCGAGCCCGAGGCCGCTGCCCCCGGGTTTGCCGCTCGGGCATGGTTGAAACAGCCTCGCCTGGACGGCCGCGGGCAAGCCCGGGCCTTCGTCGGCGACGGCAAAGCTCATCGTGCCGCCCGCGGACTCGGCGCTCAGCCGCACCTTGCGTCCACGCGGCGTCGCCTCGATCGCGTTCTGAAGCAGGTTCTGCAGCACGAGCCGGGTCAGGTTCGATCGCCGCGCCGGCAGCGTTGCGGCATCACCGGCAACCGCCGTCTCCAATTGCACACCGCGCGCCTCGGCCAGCGGTCGCGCCTTGGCAAAGACGAGCTCCAGCACCTCGGCCGCGGTCAGCTCGAAGCCGGCGTCCTGCTGTTCGTCGCGCATCACGCCGACCACATCGTTGATCATCGTCCGCAACCGGCGCGTGAGTTCCGAGGCTGCGGCAAGTTCGCCCCCACCGTCGCCGCGCGCGCCCTGTTCCGACTGGCTCGCGACATACTCTTCCAGGCCGGCAACCGGGTTCTTGAGTTCGTGCACGAGGTGCGCGGCGACGGCGCCGAGCGCGGAGGTCTTGGCCGCCAGCGTCAGTTCGCGGTTCGCCCGTAACAGATCCTCGCTGCGCGCCTGGAGCATGCGGTTCGCCTGAGCCAGACGCCGGAAAGCCCACGTCAGCAGCACGGAGATGATGGCCGCGCCGGCGGTCCAGGCCAGGAGTGCCTGCAGCAACACGCGCCGATCGATCGCCGCAAACTCCATCGCGACGGCATGACCATCCGTCCACATCTGCGCGACGCCGGCCAGTGGCGCCTTGTCCGTGGCCCGCAACGGCAACCAGGTTTCCACGAGGGGCTCGGCGGCGCGCCCGGCCGTCGTCGGCGGCGCGAGCCCGATCACCTCGGCGGCAGACTCCCGCGCGTGCAGCCGGGCGACCGGCACGCCTTGCGCCAACTGGGCCCAGTCTTTCGCCGCCGGCGGCGTTTCGGTCCAGGGCAGCGGCAGCGCGCCCGCGAAATTCTGATCGGCGTCCAGCACCCGCACGGCGAACACCCCGCGCAGTTTCGACGTTTTCAGCACCGCGTTGAGCAGTTCACCCGGGGCTTCCGGCAGGCCCAGCTTCGCGAGGCTCTCAGCCTCCGTGGCCAGTTGGAAGGCCGCGATCTCCGTCAGCGTCTCCGCCTCGCGCCGCAGGACCTGCTCACGCAATCCTTGCCGCAGCCAGAGGCTCACGTAGGCCACCACGCCCGCGAACACCAGCAGCGTCACTGCGAGCACGGCAGCGGGAGCAGCCCGACCTGGCGACGTGGGGTGAATTGGCATCTGGGCGACGAGAGGTCATTTTTCCCAGTTCCAGCGGGCCCCAAGCAAGCCTTCGTTCATCTCGTAAACTGCGTACTCATCGTTGGAACGGGTGCGTCCCCACCGATATTCCGCGAAGAGCGTCCAGTGTTTGGTCAACGCGCGTTCCACCCGCACTGTGGCCCCGAGCTCCTCCTTGAAGAGATGCGGCAGGAACTGGGGGAACCCCTCCCCGACCGTCTGCAGCCGGTAGTCCTTGCGGCTGGCGTCTCCGCTCACGCGGGCCAGCCAGTTGCCGGCGGACCACTCCACCTCCTGGCGAACGCGTTGCTGGAAATAGTCGAGGAAGCCGGAGCCGTTGTCGCGGTAGCGCAGTTCGCCGGCCGCGCTCGTGGTTTTCCAATGCCGGCTGTGGCCGAGCGTGAGCTGCAGTTGCCCTTCCCAGGAGCGCTCATGAATCACGATCAGCCGCCCCTGCGGATCCGGCGCGCCGTCGCTGTCGAACAGGGTGCGCTGGTCATAATCGCGCCGGCGCTCCGCCTTCGTGAGCCGCAGCTCCACCCGGTCCGTCGGCACCCACGCCGCCGCCGCCGCGGAATCGCGGAGCGTGGCGTTGTTCACGCCATCGTCGAATGTCTGGCGCGAGCCGGTCGCCGTGCCCTCGACCCAGAACCAGGGCCGCACCCACCAGCGCAACGTCGGCCCGAACTTTGCCCCGGTGAGCTGCAGCTCGGCGACTTGGCGTCGCACGTAGGTGTCGGAGATGTCGAAGACCTCGTCGAGATAGTAGCCCTGGAGGTCGACGAGCAGGCTGAGCCGGTCGGGCTCGCGATACCGCCACTCGAGTCCCGCAAAGGCCTGCGCATCATGGTCGACGGAATCGCCGGAGAAGTAGCGGGTGCGCTCGGCGTTCAGAAACCCGAAGTAGTCAATCTTCCCCTTGGGCACGCGCCAGAGCAGTGCTTCCACGCCGCCTCGCACGAAGGAACTCCGCTCCGGATCCTGCGGGCTGGCTTTCGGGTCGGGGCTGAGCAGCAGGTTGTCGTTAACCCCCGCGGCGAGGAACACCGACGCCGAGGCCGTCCACTTCGGCTGCGCGGCCTCCAGCAGGGCCTGAAACTCGGCGAGATCGCGTTCCAACTCGGCCTGGTTCTGAGCCGCCGGCAGCTTGGTCTCCTCCGCATACGCGCCCGAGCCAACGACACCGAAGCCGATGGCGAGCAGAGTAATGAGACAAGAAAGGCGGTTCACAGCTAGGAGGTTCAGGTTGTCCCCGTCAGACAACGGTCGACAAGTCAGGCGAAAGCACCCGCCTGTAACAACGCGAAAAAAAGGCAGCCGCTCCGGGGAGCGACTGCCTTCTGACTAGTGTTGGTAACGCTGAAAAAAGGGATCAACGGCCGGCGGGCGACGCGAGCTTGAGTTTCCGCATCTCATCGCGGATCTGCCGACCGATGGCGCGCTGGGCTTCGACGAGCTCCTTCTGCTGCGCCTGCATCTTGGCGAGAATCTCTTTGCGCTGCTCAACCGTCGCGGTCTTCAGCTGGTTCATGAACGCCTCGCGGTCCGCCAGAATCGCATCCCGGCGCGCACTGAACTCCTTCATGAGCTTCTGCAGGTCGGCCGGCTTACCGGGCGTCACCATCTCCGACTTGTTGATCACCGGAGCCTCCGGGTTCGCGGCGCGCACCATCCCCGTCGCCGCCAGAAGCGCGATCAGGAGAAGGGTTTTCCGCATCAGGATCATGGTGTTTTGAAGCGTGCTAATCTTTGCACCCAGCATGCCAAGAAGGGCCAAGAGAGCTAAATATCTATTCTCGAATTACTAATAGCTTCACGCAATCAAGCTGCCCCAGGTAAAAACGAGGAAAATTCCCCATTCGTCCGGCGGGATCTGGGTTATTTCCCACTTTCGGCACTCTCCTTGGTCTTCATCCGATACCGCACCACATCTCGCGACACCCCAAGGAGACGCGCCGCCGCGGAGACGTTGCCATCGGCCTGCTGAACGGCCTTCGCCACCAACTCGTCGATCGCCTGCTCCAGCGAGAATCCAGACTCCGGGAAGTTGAAGCCCGGGCGCAGCCAGCCCGCACCCGAGAGATCGCTGGCGTCGCCTCCGAGGTGCCGGAAGGCAAGCCCCTCCTCGCCGCCAAACACCACCGCGCGCTCAATTTCATGCGCCAGCTCGCGCACGTTGCCCGGCCAATTGTGTGCCAGCAGGCGGCGGCGGCCGTTCGTCGGGATTTCGGGCACCGGCATGCCATACCGGCGGCAGACCCGCGCCAGGAGTTCCTCCGCCAGGATGAGGATATCGTTCCCACGTTCGCGGAGCGGCGGCAGGCGCACGCGGAAGAGGTCCAGCCGATGCAGGAGGTCTTCGCGAAAACGTCCGCTCGCCACCAGGGAATTCAGGTCCGAATTCGTCGCGGCAATGATGCGCGCATCGACGCTGATGCTCCGGGTCGAGCCGACGCGTCGGATTGAATGGTCCTCGAGCGCCGTCAACAGCTTCGCCTGCATCGACTGCGCCAACGAGGGCAGCTCGTCTAGAAAGAGCGATCCACCGTCCGCCGCTTCCATCAGGCCGATGCGCGCCGCCTTGGCATCGGTGAAGGCGCCTCGCTCGTGGCCAAAGAGCTCGGATTCGGCCAGCGCCTCCGGCATTGCCGAGCAGTTGATCTCGATCAGCGCCTCCTCGGCGCGCGGGCCGTTGCGGTGGATCCAGCGCGCGATGGCCGTCTTGCCGGTGCCGGTCTCGCCTTCGATCAACACCGGCGGCAGGTGGTGCCCGAGCCGACGGTCGGCCGTGGTGATCTTCAGCAGTTGTTCGCGCACGCCGGCCAGGCTCTCGCCAAATACCAGCTCCGCTTCCTGCCCCCGCCGAAACTCGTCGACGCGTTTTGCCTGCCGCGCGCGTCGCGCTTGGGCAAACCGGACCGGCAGCTCCTGCGGATCGAAGGGCTTGACCAGGTAATCCGACGCTCCCGCGCGGATTGCCTCCACCGCGCCCGCCACCCCACCCTCCGCGGTCATCACGATCACCGTCGTCGTGGCCGGGAAGAGCTTCTCCCGCAACAGGTCTGTGCCCCGGCCATCCGGCAGGTTCACGTCCAGCAGCGCCGCCTCGAACGAAAGCCCCTGCACCGCGCGGCGCGCATCGGCGACCGAACCAAGCGCCGTGACGTCAGCACCCTCCTTCTCCAGGAAGCCCGCCAGCCGTTTGCGCAGCAGCAGCTCGTCCTCGAGGAGAAGCACATTGAGACCAGCAAGGGGTGAGGTGGGCATGCCGTTGAACGATGACTTGGAAACTGGAACCGGCAGAAGAAGGTAACGCCCCGGCCCAGTCAAACGCTGAGGCATGCCGGCGCTCCGCCGCCAAACCGCGTCGATTCAGAGCAACGTCGAGATGCGGTAGTTGCACGGCTCCGGGCCACAACGCCGGAGCCCGTGGGAGGAGGGGTGCAGCTGTAATTACCCAAGTTGCAGCTGGAACCGCGATCGCCTCCGACGCATCGGCTCCGGCGAGCAGACGCGCCTTGGCGCGGCGACACTCCACCTACTGTGGGAACAGAATCGCATCGAGCGCGCGCTCGGCGTCCGGCTGCCGCGAAAACCGGACGCCTTGCTCCTCCCAACGGGAGGCGACCCGCAGCAGCTGTTCGGCCACGCCGAAGGGATCCGCCGCCTCCGCGCCGCGCCGCAACGCGTGGGCCCAGGTCAGGTTCTGCAGATTGGGCAAGGTGCCAAGGCGCGCGATCTTGGCGACGAGTGCGCTCGTCAGTTCCGTCCCGAGCTTGGCCTGGTCGATCGCCGTCTCCGAGCGCACCGGCACACCCCGGGAGGCGTTCCCCACCACTTCGAACGTCTTGCGCGTGGTCTCCGCGGACACCGTCCAGGGCGTACCGATCTCCTCTCCACCCGACCAGAAAGTGAACGTGCAATGCGCGATGAACCGGCGCTGGCGCGTGATCTCCGTGTACGGCTCATCTGCGTACACCGGCTCAGTGACGTTCAACGGCGTGTTCCGCATTTGCCCCTCGATGGCCATGCCCTCGGAGCGGGCGTTGTTCATTTGGATCGTCTTGGCCAGCGCGAGTGCTTCCGCCTCGACGACTTCCCCCACCCGTTGGTTCGGCGTGAGGTTCGGATTGTTCTGCGCATCCGCAGAACGTCGCTTGGCGGCGGCCACCTCCCGCTCCAAGCTGCGAAACCGCGCGTGATACTCATCGCGTTGCGCAATCAGATTATCCCAGTCGGGATTCCTCACCTCACGCGTGCCGCTCTGATAGCGCACCGAGCGGCTTACCCGCAGCGGGGTGTCACTCGTCGTCACCTCGACCACAGTCTCGGCCGTGATCCGGCGGGCCGCGTCACCCGCCGTCTCGGTGCCATGGTCGCTCAGCACCACTCGGGGCCACGTGCCGCTGGCCCCGGCACGCTCCCTTCCCCGCAGCGCCTCGTGCGCGGCACGGGCAATTTCAGCAGCCGAAATACTCGCCGGGATTGGGCTGCGGCTGCGCACCGCAATCGTCACCTCGCTCTGGGCCCGGATGCTTTCCGCCTGCGCCCGGCTCCAGGCAGCGTCCTCAGGCGCACCGAGTTTGATCGCACGGCGATCCAGCAACTGGGCGACAGCGGGGTGTCCCGCGCCGGCGTGCGCCTTCGCCCAGCCACGAAAGATCTCTGCCAGGTACGCCTCAGCCGCCGACCGATCCTTGAACCGGTCGAGCACCGCAAAAATCAGGTGAGCGTCCATCCGATAGCCCAAGGCGTCGTCCACCCGGTCAAGTTGCAGCCGATGCAGCAAGGTCCGGAATGGCTCAAACTCGAGCGTCGTCGCCGACAACTGCACGCGATCCGCCTCCGTTGCGGAGATCCGCGCGTTGCGCTGCAGCCCTTCGAGCGCAGCGCGAACCTCCTCGGGCCAGTTGCCCACGACCGCCTTTACCAAGGCCACCCCCTCATGCCGCAGGGCGCGTTCCGAAATGAATCGTGCCGTCGCCTCCACCTGTTCCCGGGCCAGCCCACGTTTCTCTGCAACCGCGAGTGCCTGCCACGCCTCTTCGAAACCAGGTGCTTCGTCGGCGGCCGCGGACCGGGCTGCGGTCACAAGCTGTTCCAGTTCGGCCGCACGCGCCGCGGCCAGTTGTTCGGCAAATTCGGATACGCCGCCCGCCAAACCCGCCACGGGTTCCAGGATTTCCCGCGCCGCGCCAGGTTGGCCATCCGCCGCCAGTTCGCGGGCCTTCGCCATCGCGGTTTCCACCTGCAGGACTTCGATCGCGCGCCGATCGTCGGCCAGCCTCGGCACCAGCGCCGGGTACGCCGCGAGCGGCTGCAACGCCGCATGCGCGCCCTCAAAATTGCCCCCGGCGGCCAGCGCGCGCGCCGCCGCGCGGACCGCGTCCAGCTGTTCGCGCATCGTGGTGGCGACTCCCTCGACCCGCTGCCGCAGCCGGCCGAGTTGTGGCTCGGTCAGCAGCAGTTCGAGACGCGGAGGAACGTCACGGACTTCTGCATACGCCTGTTCCGGAGACCGTCCCTCCAGGCGCCGTTCCAGCGTCTGGACCCAACGCTCCTGCGTGTCCTGATACTGGCGTTGCATCTCCCGTTCCCCGGGTCGCAGCACGAGCGCGGCCCGGTAGGCCCGCAAGGCGGCTGGGAAGTCGGATGAAAGCAGCGCGATCTGCGCGGACTTGGACAACTCGGACACGCGGTACCGGTTGGGCACGTCGCCCAGCCACAAGGCGAGCGGTGCCAGAACTATCATAGCGGCGACGGCGAGGATCCAGGAACGGCGGCGCGATGACGGGTGGCGGGCGGGTAGCAACAGTGACTCAGGCTCAGGCGACGTGGGCGTGGGCATGGGAGAACAGTGAGAGATGAGGCAGAACCGGGGCCGGAATGTGCCCAACCGGGCCGTTTGCGCGAGTCGCCGCCTGTGTCTTATAAGCCGTTGTCACTTCCTGCCCTCCCAACCGGTCGGCCCCCTCGCCTCTTCCAGAAATGCAAAAACCGCATCCGGTTACGAATGCGGTTTTAAAATGGTGCTCAGGAAGGGACTCGAACCCTTACGCCTTACGGCACACGCCCCTCAAACGTGTGTGTCTACCAATTCCACCACCTGAGCAGTTATCAAAAAGAGGAGTGCGGACTAAGAGGAATCGCTTCTGGGAAGTAAAGCACGGAAACGAAAAAAGAAAGTCGTCCGCCGTCCCTGGCGCCAGAACTGCAACTCACTCGGCCGATGGGTGATTACCGCACGTCCCGGAACCGCCCATCCGTTCAGCCGTGGCGATCGCGCAGGGCCCGGGCGAGGTCGGCGGCAAAGAACGGTCCGCGGTAGATCATGCCGGTGTAAATCTGGACCAGCGTGGCGCCGGCATCGATCTTCTCCCCCGCGCTCGCCGCATCGACGATGCCGCCGACGCCGATGATCGGCAGCCGTCCGCGGGTCGCCCGCGAGATGTAGTTGATGATCTCGGTCGAGCGCCGCCGCAGGGGCGCGCCGCTCAGGCCGCCCGCTTCGTTGACCGTCTCGAAGAAACCGGGCCGCGCCAGCGTCGTGTTCGTCGCGATGATGCCGTCGAGGCCATACTCCGCGATGACGCCCAGCACCGCGTCGATCTGCGGCCAGGTGAGATCCGGCGCGATCTTCAGCAGCACCGGCACCCTCGCCTTGCCCGGCTGGCTCGCCCGCTCCCGGTTCGCGCCGGTCACCGCGGCCAGCAACTCGCGCAACCGCGACTCGTCCTGGAGTTGACGCAGGTTCGGCGTGTTCGGGCTCGAGACGTTCAGTGCGACATAGTCCGCGTGATCCGCCAACAGGCTGAAACTCTTTATATAGTCCTGCGGCGCGTCCTCGATCGCCGTGACCTTCGACTTGCCCAGGTTGATGCCGATCGGAATCCGCCGCTGCCCGGGCTTGGGCAGGTGCGCGAACCGGCGCGCGATCGCCTCCGCGCCGTCATTGTTGAACCCCATCCGGTTGATCACCGCCTCGTGCGCCGGATACCGGAACACCCGGGGCCTCGGATTGCCGGGCTGGGCCAGCGCCGTGATCGTGCCCACTTCCACATGGCCGAAACCGAGGGCCGCCAATGCCGGCCACGCCTGCGCGTTCTTGTCGAAACCCGCGCCCAGGCCAACCGCGTTGGGGAACTTCAGGCCAAACACTTCGATCGGTCGTGCCATCGCCGGCGAGAGCTGCGTCATTGACTCCAGGATCCGACAAAGCGGTCGCACCGCCGCCAGCCGGCGCAAGGCGGCCACCGCCTGCTCGTGCGCGTGTTCAGGATCGCGACGGAAGAACACCGGCCGGATGAGCTTTTCGTAGTAAATCCCCATGTCGGGGCAGGTTGAAATCCGGCTTGCACCTTGGCAAGCGCGCCCCTCACTCAAGGTCCGGACGGCGAGCATTTTCCGGTGGAGAAACCCCAAATTTCGTCCGCCAAAAAAACCTGCAGTTTTGTGCTTGTTTTTTCAGACCTCACTCGCACGCTGCGCGAAAAATTCCCAACTGTTCCAAATGCCCAAGCCAAACACTCTCGACTGGTGCATCGTCCGTCTCGGAGACGACCACAACTGGTGGGTCGTCGAAACGAGCGACCCTGTCCGCTGGGATGTCGACGGCCTGAGCATTGTCGACCCGCGGCAAGTGCAACACCTCATTGAGCTGGTGGAGCCGCTGCGCGACTACGGTTTCGACCAGGACGTTTTCGACGCTGCTTTCATTCCCTTCCGCATCGACCGCGACGCCGCCAACGGCCGCGTGCGCCTCAAGCGCGTAAAGGAATCGCTGTTCGAGTCCGACGAGAAACTCTTCGGCCTGCCCGACATCCTCGACGAGGAGAACGGACCCTACGCCGACCTGCTCGATCATCTCACGCGCTGCCGCGTGAAGATGCTCAACGATCTCTTCGCCTTCGAATCCAAGCTCTCCGTCGACGAGGTCGAGGACGAGATTCGCGAGGAGCAGAACACCAATTTCATCCAAGGCAAAGCCGTACACACTTTCGAGGAGCTCACCGCCATCCTCGACTACATGCCCGCCGGCTACGACACCGATGAGGAGGCTCCCGCCAAGGACATCGAAGACGAGGAGGACGACCTGCCCGAGCTCGATGCCGAGGAAGAGGAGAAGCTCAAGAATGATGAGTCGCTCAAGTGGGACGAGGATGAGGAGGGCGACGAAGACGAAGAGGGCAAAGAGAAGAAGGAAGGCGACGAGGACGACGAAGACGGCGACGAGGATGAGGATGAGGACGAAGATGAGGACGACGACGAAGAGGAGAAGCCTCGCTCCCGCGCCAAGAAACGCTGAGACCCTTTCAGCCCCGGAGAAAACTCCGGGGCTTTTTTGTGGCCGCCCGACGCGACCTCCGCGCCGTACCCGCGCGCGACATTGCCTTTTCCCAACGGTTTCGCCAGCAAACGACCTCGCATGCACCTGTTTACCCGCGGACTGCTGAGCTGCTTTCTCGCCCTTGCGGCTTTCCTTTCCGGCTGCACCACCGCGGGCGTCGGCGATCCGTCTCCGGCCATTCCGGTGCCGGTTACGAGCGCCCAACTCCGGCCGGGCGACAGCCTCACGGTCACGCTCCAGGGCGTCCCCGATCCGACCAACAATGCGGTCACGATCGACGACAAGGGCCTGATCACGCTGCCGTTCATCGGCGCCATGCCCGCCGCCGGACTCAGCACCGCCGAACTTTCGCAGAGCGTCCGCACCACCTACGTGCAGCGGAAGATCTACACCAACGTCGACGTGTCAGTCAGCGTCACCGAACGCTTCGTGTACGTCGGCGGCGAGGTGCAGCATCCCGGGCGCGTCGTGTGGACGCCCGACCTCACCGCGGCCACGGCCATTCAGTCCGCCGGCGGCTTCTCCCTCTACGCCAAGGAATCGGCCGTGACCCTGGTCCGCGACCGTGCCGCCTACGTGATCGACATCAAGGCCGCCCAGAAAAATCCCGCGAACGACCCGAAGCTGGTGCCGGGCGACTCGCTTCAGGTACCGCGGTCTCCCTTCTAGTCCCACCCTCGCAACCTGCCTCCCGGCCGCGCGACCTTCGCGGTCGGCGACGCGGGCCCACGATCCGGCACTCCCGGGCGCGTTGCGCCGGGGAGCCGTCGTCCCCGCGGCTACTTGCGCAGCTCCGCCGCCATGTCCTTCGCGAAATACGTCAGGATCATGTCGGCTCCCGCCCGCTTGATCGCGAGCAGCGACTCGTGGCGGCACCGCGCCAAGTCGAGCCAGCCCAGCCGGGCCGCAGCCTGGATCTGTGCGTACTCACCTGAGATCTGATACGCCGCGACCGGCTTCCGCGTCACTTCGCGCACGTCGCGGATGATGTCCAGGTACATGCCCGCCGGCTTGACCATGACGATGTCCGCGCCTTCCGCCTCGTCGAGCAGCACCTCGGAGATCGCTTCGCGGCGGTTTGCCGGATCGAGCTGGTACGTCGCCTTGCTCAGGAGTCGGGTGCCCGCAGCCTGCGAGCTGCCCACCGCATCGCGGAACGGGCCGTAATACGCCGAGGCAAACTTAGCCGAATACGCCATGATGCCGGTGCCGGTGTAGCCGGCCGCATCCAGCGCCTGACGGATCGCGCCCACGCGGCCGTCCATCATGTCGCTCGGCGCCACGAGATCGACGCCCGCCTTCGCCTGCAGCACCGCCATCTTCGCAAGAATGCCCACCGTGCGGTCGTTCTCCACGTCGTCCTGGGCCGGCGTGAGCACGCCATCGTGGCCGTGCGACGTGTATGGATCGAGCGCCACGTCCGTCAGGATCGTGAGCTCCGGCACCGCTTTCTTCACGGCGCGGACCGCCCGCAGCACGAGCGCGTCCTCGTCGAGCGCCAGCGTGCCCTCCTCGTCCTTCAACTTCGGGTCGAGCTTCGGGAACAACGCCACCGCCGGCACGCCCAGCTTCTGCAGCGCCCGGCATTCCTTCACGAGATCGGTGATCGAAAGCCGGAACACGCCGGGCATCGACTTGATCTCGTCCGGCGCTTCGCGCCCTTCGACGACAAAGAGCGGCGCAATGAAATCGGCCGGACGCAGGATGGTCTCCCGAACCATGTCCCGCAGACTGGCCGTTCGGCGGAGCCGACGCGGACGTTGCACGAGGTTCAGTTGGAACGAGTCAGCCATGGTAGTGCGCGCAAGCTAGCACAGCCTCCCCCATCCTCACCAATCCGTTTTTGCGCTCGCCTCCGCGTTCCTTGCGCCGCGCCCGCCACTTCCCACGGTCCGATCACGCCGCCGCCGACTCCTCGCCTCGGCTTCGCATCATCGGGGCGTCTCGCGCGTCAATCCATTGCCCTCATGAGAATTTCACCCCTGCTCCTTCTTGCGACCCTGGCCAGCTTTCTGCCCGTATCTCGCAGCGCGGCCGCCGCCGCGCCCGCACCCGCGCCGGGCGAACGGATGAACGTGCTGTTCCTGATCGCCGACGACATGCGGGCCGAGCTCGGGTCCTACTCCGGCCGCGCGCAGACCCCCAATCTCGACCGCCTCGCGAAACAGGGCGTCGTTTTCCCGCGCGCCTACTGCCAGTACCCGCTGTGCAACCCGTCGCGCACCTCGATGCTCACCGGCCGGCACACGACCACGACGAACGTGTACGGCAATCGCGACTGGTTCCGCGTCACCCACCCCGAGTGGCCCAGCATCCCGAGCTACTTCCGCGACCAGGGCTATCTCACGCTCCGCACCGGCAAGATCTTTCACGGCGGGATGGACGACTTCACCGCGTGGACCCAGGGCGGAGAGCCGCATCGCTACGGCGAACAGAAATCCCTCGCCAACACCCCGCGCGCGACCCTCTCCGATACGGACGAAAAGCAGCGCGTGGCCCAAATGGTCGCCTCCGACGTGAAGCGCGCCCCGGAATCGGATCGTTGGGAAGCGGTCGAAGGCGAGGCCCCCGAAAAGCTCGGCGACACCGTTGTCGCCGATCGCGCGATCGCCTACCTGCGCGAGTATAACCAGAAGGGCGGGCAGCCATTCTTCCTCGCCTGCGGTTTCTCCAAACCGCATAGCCCGCTCGTCGCGCCCAAGCGCTTCTTCGACCTCTACCGCACGGAGGACATCGCGCTTCCGGTCGACTTCGCGCCGCTGCCGACGGTCCCCGCCGGATTTCCGGTCGGCTCGATCCGGCCCATCAACGCCGACCTCTTCGTCCGCCGCGCCGCCACGCCCGACGAAGCCCGCGCCATGATCCGCGCGTATCTCGCCTGCATCTCCTATGTCGACTGGAACGCCGGCCGCGTGCTTGCGGAGCTCGACGCCCTCGGCCTGCGGGAGCGCACCATCGTCGTCTTCTGGAGCGATCACGGCTACCAGCTCGGCGAAAAGGGCAAGTGGTCCAAGGCCGGCTCCCTCTGGGAGAACGGCACCCGGGTCCCGTTCATCATTCACGATCCCCGCGCCAAGGGTAACGGCACGTCGTCCCCGCGCGTCGTGCAGGCCGTCGATATTTTTCCCACGCTGGTCGAACTCACCGGCCTGCCCCGCCCCGCCGGCATCGAGGGTCGCAGCCTTTCCCCGCTCCTGCAGACGCCCGATCAGGACTGGAACCACCCCGCCTTCACCGTCTGGAACGAGCGCAATCGTGGCATCACCGGCGCCGTCGTGCGCACCGAGCGCTGGCGCTACGCCGAGTTCTTCGGCCGCGGCGCCGGCGCCATGCTGACCGACCCGGTCAACGATCCCGCCGAAACGAAGAACCTCGTGACGGACCCGCAGTACGCCGACATCGTCAAGGAGCTCTCCGCCAAGCTGCGCGCGTACGTCGCCGACAAGACCGAGTTGCCCGCGCAACCCTGAGCCGCGGTTCCGTTTCGGCGCCGCGTGCCGCATCGCCACGCGGGTGCGCCGCGGCGTCCGTGTTGCGTCCCTCCCGGCCCGTCCGGCTCAACCGTCGAGAATGCTCTCGTCGAGGTGCTGGATGATCAGCTCCTGGATCGTCGCCAGGAAGAGATAGCACATGAACGCCCGGCGCAGGGTCTCGTCCAGCGCCTGCAGGTCCACTTCGCCCGCCTCGAGCACCTCGTCGGCCAGGTCCTTCAGGTGATGCTCGCGCAAGCGCAGCCGCACGGCCGCGCACGCGCGCACGATCGTCTCCGCGTTCTCCTCGTCGAACGCGACCACGCCTTCCGAAAAAAACTCCTCGTTGAAGAGGCCCAGCAACGCCTGCACCTCGGTGCTTTGCGCTTCGAGCAGATCGCCCACCCAGGCTTCGCGCAGGTCCTCGTCGATGTCGTTCAACGCCAGCGGCGCCGCCAGGTCGTGGCGCAGTCCGTCCGCCAGCTCCCGGATGACGTCCAGCAGCGGTGCCACCACGGGCAGGGCGAGTTTCACCTCAATCCGTTTCATCGCGCTCCAGGACGGCGGTGAGATGCCACTGCTGCAAGGTATAGACGTAGGCCTCCGCCTTCTCGCGCAGGCCGCTCCACACGATCGACCGGCCCTGCTCGTGCACCTCCAGCATCTTCCGCCGGGCCGTCTGCTCGTCGAAGCCGAAGACCTTTTTGAAGACGAGCACCACGTACGACATCAGGTTGACCGGATCGTTGAGCACGACGACGCGCCACACGCCCTCGAGCGCCAGCTCGGCGTGGGTCTCCATCTCGGGAACGGCGTGAGTGCTGCTCGTCATGCGTGTTGGCGGTCCAATAAACGGGCGGGCCCGGCGTGCGCAACTCCGCAGGGTCTGAAACGTCGCGCCGGCGGCACGCCCACCCGCCCAACGGCCGGACTTTCTCCGAACCGTCGGCGGGAAAGCGCCTTCGCCCGCGTCGCGTCGTCCGTCACCGGGGTCACTGGCCGCGGCACGCGGCAATGACCTCGGCCAGGCGCGCCTCCGCTTCGGCGACCGGAACCTTGGTGATTTCCTTCTTCGCGCGCGGCTTCAGCTCGATCACGCCTTCCTTCAGGCCCTTGCCGCCGATGGTCAGGCGCAGCGGGATGCCGATCAGGTCGGCGTCCTTGAATTTCACACCGGGACGCTCCGCGCGATCGTCGATCAGCACATCCGCGCCCGCCCGCTCGGCCGCGGCGCCCAGCCGCTTCGCCAGTTCCATCGCCTCCGGCAACTGCGGGTCCAGCACGCAGATCAGCACCTGGAAGGGCGCCACATTCCACGGCCACACGATGCCGTCAGCATCATGCCCCTGCTCGATGATCGCCTGCATGGTGCGGCTGATGCCGATGCCGTAGCAGCCCATCACCATCAGGTGGGACTCCTTTTTGTCGTCCGTGTACACCGCGTTGTACTTCTCGGAATATTTCGTCCCGAGCTTGAAGATGTGGCCCACCTCGATGCCGCGGCGCACCTGCAGCGGCTGGCCCGACTTCACGTCCGGCTCGCCCGGACGCACGCGGCGGAAATCGCCGAAGCGCGTGATCGCAAGGTCGCGCGTGACGTTCACGTTGCGCTGGTGGAAGCCGTCCTTGTTGGCACCGGTCACCCCGTTGCCAATGAGCCGGATCGCGTGGTCGGCGAAGACGCCCGCGAGCGCCGCCGGGTTCTTGATCGAACCCTTGATCGCCCCGAGGCTGCCGGGCGCGGCGCCCATCACCGGGACAATTTCCTCCGGTGTCGCCGGCCGGAACAGCGTGAAGCCCAGCGCGCCGAGCTTCGCCTCCTCCAGGTCATCGCAGCCGCGCAGGATCACCAGGAACGGCTTGCCGTCGCCGATGTACACCAGCGTCTTGAACTGCTTGTCGCCAGGCACCGAATACGGCGCGGCCTCCAGCGCTGCGATGGTCACCACGCCGGGCGTCGCGAACTCCTCGAGCGCCCCCACCGGCGCCGCATCCGCGAGATCCTTCGGCACGAGCGCGCTCGTCGCCTTCTCGCGGTTCGCCGCGTAGCCGCTCGCCTCGTTGTAGATCACGTCGTCGTCGCCGACTTCCGCCGGGACCATGAACTCATGCGAGAAGCTGCCGCCCATCACGCCGGTGTCGGCCTCCACGGCGATCGCCTGCACGCCGAGCCGACGGAAGAAGCGCTCGTACGCCTCCTTCATCTTCAGGTAGCTCTTGATCGCGTGCTCGTCATCCACGTCGAAGGAGTACGAGTCCATCATCACGAACTCGCGCGCCCGCATCAGGCCATAGCGCGGCCGGATCTCGTTCCGGAACTTCGTGGCGATCTGGTAAAAGTTCTTCGGCAGGTCGCGGTAACTCGTGATTTCCGCCTTCACCAGCGGCGTCACCACCTCCTCGTGCGTCGGGCCCAGCACAAACTCAGGATCACGCGGCGCGCGCTTGCCGTCGCCTGCCGTGTCCGCCCGGAACATGATCTCGCGCGCCGCCGCCCAGCGCGGTCCCTGCTGCCACAGCTCGGCCGGATGCAGGTGCGGCATCCACAGCTCGATCGCCCCGGCGACATCGAGCTCCTCCCGGCAAATCTGGGTCACCTTCTGCATCACCCGCTGCCCCAGCGGCAGATACGTGTACAGGCCGCCGCTCAGCTTTCGGACCAGACCGGCGCGCACCAGCAGCTTGTGGGACGCGATCTCCGCGTCGGCCGGGCTCTCTTTCAACGTCGGGATGAAGTACTGCGACCAGAGTTTCATGAAGTCGGTCAGGCAAGCAGTTGCCCCGGGCCTCCGCAAGGCGCAAGGCGCCTGTCTTCGTTCTTGCGCGTCGCGCGCCACCCTGCTCCATCACCAACCCATGTCCCGTCCGTTGCCGGAGCGTAAGCCGTGGCCTCTCAAGTGGATCGTCCTCGCGATCGTCCTCTTCATCGGCGCGTACACGTTCCTCACGCTGCACTACCGCAAGACGTCGCGCCCCTACGAGCCGCACCAGGACATGCAGACCCGCGCCAACACCGGCCGCCTGCTCGCCGCCGGTTACCAGCGGGTCGAACTCCCGGCCGACCGGCCCGTCACCCGCCTGCCCGCCAACACCTCCAACCCGGCGCCCGGCGGCCTGCCTGCCCCGCTCCGCCAGGCCCTCGTCACCACCCCGCACCTCCCGTCCGACATCGTCCTCGCCCACGGCGACCCGGCCGCTCGTGCGAGCGAGCCGTACGAGATTCATTTCCGCTGCGTCACACCCGACGAGAAGCAGCAGCTCAGCCGCACCGAACTCTTCGTGAAGGGCGACGAGATTGTCGTCGCACCCTCCTTCGGCCACCTCGCCGCCGGCCTGCAGGCGCGCACCCGCGACTCTTTCTATACCGTGACTGTGCCGCCCGGCACCCTGAGGCCCGGCCGCTACCGCGTGACCGTGACCGGCGAGAACTCCTCCCGCGCCTGGTCCCTGCAGGTCCAGCCGTAGTCCCGCGGCCGCGATCGCCGCGAACGGTCTTCCCGCCGAGGGGTCCGTGGCGGCAACGCACGATCGGTCCGCACTATTGACGAGCCCCAGGCATTCGCCGACAACAGCCCCGCCAACTCGATGAGCAACGGCAACGGTTACGTCAGTCCTCCAACTCCCACGTCCGCCACGGCGACCACGATCAAGCCGACGGACCTCCGCGGAATTCTGAAGTACGTCCCGCGTTTCCAAGGCCAGATCTTCATCCTCGCGGTCGACGGCTCGATCGTCGCCGATGAGAACATCGGCAACCTGCTCGTCGACATCGCGGTCCTGCGCTCGCTCGGCATCAAGGTCGTGCTCGTGCACGGCATCGGCCAGCAGATCCAGGAGCTCTCGGTCGCCCGCAAGATTCCGATCACCAACACCGACGGCACCGGCGTCACCGATGCCGCCACGATGGATCTCGCCATCCGCGCGTCCTCCCGGGTCTCGCATGCGCTGATCGAAGGCCTGACGCAGAACGGCCTGAAGTGCGCCGTCACCAACGCGGTGCGCGCCCTGCCCACCGGCATCATCCGCGGCCAGGACCTGCAGTTCACCGCCAAGGTCGACCGCATCGACAAGGACTTCCTCCTCGAACTCATCGCCGGGCAGGTGGTGCCGGTCGTCTCGCCGGTCGCGTTCGCCCCGGA
Organism: Opitutus sp. ER46; assembly: GCF_003054705.1. NCBI lineage: Bacteria > Pseudomonadati > Verrucomicrobiota > Opitutia > Opitutales > Opitutaceae > Opitutus > Opitutus sp. ER46. Next base: position 184,223 of record NZ_QAYX01000017.1, on the reverse strand, counting down.
CGGCAAGTCGCTCCGCATCAATTCCGACCTCCTCGCCGCCGAACTCGCCGAGGCGCTCCAGGCCACGAAGGTCATCTATCTGATGCCGCAGGCCGGGCTCGATATCGACGGCGACGTTCCGCGCGACATCTCCGTCGAGGCCCTGCGCAAGATCCTCGAGGACGCGCCGGACCGGATCAGCGAGAGCACCCGCAGCAAGGCCATCCACGCCATCAAGGCGATCGAGACCGGCACGCCGCGCGTGCACATGCTCGATGGCCGCATCTTCGACGGTCTGCTCAACGAGATCTTCTCCAACGAAGGCGTCGGCACCCTCGTCTACGGCAACGATTACCAGCAGATCCGCCGCGCACGGAAGGGCGACGTCCGGCTCATCTACAATCTCACGCGCAACGCCGTGCGCCGCGAGGAGCTGATCTACCGCACGCAGCAGGCCATCGAAAAGAACATCGACCAGTTCTTCGTCTTCGAGGTCGACGAGAACATCATCGCCTGCGTCACGCTCTACTTCTACCCGGACAAGCCGCACATGGCGGAGATCGGCTCACTCTATGTGATGCCGTTCTACCACAATCGCGGCATCGGCAAGAAGATGGTCGATTACGCCACGATGATCGCCAAGGACCGCGGCGCCACGATCGTCATCGCGCTCTCCACCCAGAGTTTCGGCTTCTTCAGCAACGTCTGCGGCTTCGAGGAAACGTCCAAGGACGTCCTCCCCGAGGCGCGCCGGAAAATGTACGAGGAAAGCGGCCGCAATCCGAAGGTGCTGTTAAAGCACGTCGATTGACCTGCCGCCGCCCGCAGCGAGATCAGTCCTTCACCTCGACCACGATCTGCACTTCGGTGGTCGAGCCGCGCGGCAGGCCATTCACCGCCACCGCCGCGCGCGCGTGTTTCCCCGCGTCGCCGAAGACCTTCACGAAGAGATCGCTCGCACCATTGATGACCGCGGGACTGTCCATGAAACCGTCGATCGCGTTCACGAAGCCGCTCACGAACACGATGCGCACCACCTTGTCCAGCGACCCGACCGCCGCCTTGACGTTGGCCAGTGCGTTCAGCGCGCAAACTTCGGCGGCCTTCTTTGCCGCCTCGATCGTCTGCTCCTTGCCGACCTGCCCGACGTGCGTCATCTGCCCGCCGATCATGCAGATCGTGCCCGCGCAATAGAGCAGGTTTCCCGTGCGCACCGTCGGCACGTAACTGCCCGCCGCCGCCGGAGGCGTCGGCAACGTGATTCCGAGTTCCGCTAGCTTGGCTTCGTAGTTCATGGGCCAGCAGGATTCCGACCCGTCGCCCGATGTAAAGACCCTGCATTACCCCCGGGGTTCTCGTTCTCGTTCTCGGCCGGCTGCCCGTCGGCCGACAACAACTGCCTGAATCCGACCGATCAGTCGGATCAGTCGGATCCGTCCGATCTGTTCCCAATCCGCACCGCCTTCCCCCTACGCTCCTCAGTTGTCCAGCAACCCGTCGCGGAGCTGACGGCGGCGCTCCAGCTCCGCGCAATACGGGCACTCGGGCTTGTCGTAATGCCGGCCACACTTGCTGCACACCTTCGCCCCCGTCGCGCCCGGCACCCGCTCGGCCTGCATGACCTTGGCCGATTCGAGCACATGCGTCAGTTCCTCGGCATTCAGCCAGCGGATGCCACCCGCGGTGCGCACGGGCCAGCGATGTTCGTCGTCCTGCTGGTGATTCATGGCCACCAGTGCCGGAAATCCCGGCGCGCCCGACAAGCCGAAATCCGCCGCTCCGCCGCCACGCCCCGCGCCACTGCCTGCGACGTTGCGCCGCCAATTCATCTCTGCAAAGCTGCGCCCTGATGACGGTCCGCGATTGGCAGCAACTGACCCCGGAGGCCGCGGCACGCGAGGTGCACACGCGGCTGCGGAATCGCCTTTCCGCCACCCAACTCCGCGCCGCCGTCGCCTGGGTCGCCCCCGAACCCGACCTCGCCGCCGCTTTTGCCGCCGCCACGGCCACCCGCGACAACCCGCTCGCCGGCGTACCGTGCTTCGTCAAGGACCTCTTTGACCTCGCCGGCGTATCCACGCTCGCCGGATCGACGTTTCTTCCGGACGTGCGCCCGAGGCCCACCGCCGACGGCAGCCTCGTGCGCGCTGCCCGCCAGGCCGGTCTCGTGTGCGCCGGCAAGAGTCACCTGCACGAGTTCGCCTACGGGATCACCGGCGAGAATCCGCATTACGGCGACTGCGAACACCCGCGGTTTCCCGGTCGCACCACCGGCGGCTCCAGCAGCGGTTCCGCCGCCCTCGTTGCCGCCGGCGTCGTCCCCGTGGCCTTCGGCACCGACACCGGCGGGTCCGTGCGGGTCCCCGCCGCCTTCTGCGGCCTCTACGGCTTCCGCCTTGCTCCGGGCGATCCCTGGATCCGCGACGCGTTTCCCCTCGCGCCCAGCTTCGACACTGCCGGCTGGTTCACGGCCCGGCGCGTCGACATGCAGCAGATGCTGGCCGCCATGGTCGGGCTGCGGTCCAGCCTCCGCCCGCTGCATGGCTGCTATCTCGAGATGCCGGGCGTCGATGACGACGTGCGCACCGCCTGCCTCGCCACCGCCGAACGGTTTGCGCCTCCGGCCGATCCCGCCACGCGCGACGACCTGCGGCACGGTTTCGCCGGTGCGCTCGACTGCTACAACACGATCGTCGCCGCCGAGGCGTGGGAGGTCCACCGCCCCTGGGCCGAACGGTTCCAGTCGCGCTACGATCCCGCCGTCTGGCAACGACTGCTTCGCGGCCGCCAACTCCCCGCCGACCAGTCCGCCGCCGCCGAACGTTCCCGCGCCAGCCTCCGGCTCCTCTGGGCGAAGTTTTTTCTCACCTACGACTTTCTCGTCCTGCCCGCCACGCCGTGCGGCGCGCTGACCAAGGCCGAGTGCACACCGGAAAACCGGGCCCGGCTCCTGACGCTCACCGCGCCGGCCAGCGTCGGCGGCCTGCCCGTGCTGACGGTTCCGGTGACGCTGCCCTCAGGCCTGAGCACCGGGTTGCAGATTGTGGTCAACCACCCGCAGAGTCCCGCCCTGTTCTCGGTGCTGGCACCAACCGAAGACGCGCTCGGCGTTGCCGCCTAGCGCCTCGGCGCCCGCACCGGCGGCGGTGGCTTCCGCCACGAAGCGCGCCATCTCCGCCGCCACGCTCACGCGCGGATACAGGTTCAGCGGATAGTCGGAGCCAAAGAGCACCTTCGTCCTCGGCACCAGCGCCGCGAAGCGCGCCCAGATCCCCGGATCGTACATCAGCGGCGATGCCGCGGTATCGAAGTACACGTTCGGCAGCGTCGCGATCTCCGGGTCCACCTGCGGCACCAGACCGCCCCAGTGTGCGAGAATGAACGTCGTCCCGGGATGCGTACGCACCACGCGCGAGAAGTCCGTCAGCGGGGTCTCGATCCGGCCCGGGAACGGCCGGCTCGCCGGGTCCGTCACATGCAGGTTCACCGGCCAGCCATACTCGCCGGCCAACGCAAACGCCTCCGCCAGCACCGGTTCGTCCATCGCCACCCCTTGCGAATGCGGGGACAACTCCCCCAGCCCGCACAGCCCGTCCTGCCGGGCCCGCCGCATCTCCTCCCGTACCCCGGCGCCGCCCGACGCGGGATGAATCGTTGCGCACGCCGCCAGCCGGTCGGGATGCTCCCGCACACACGCGGCGAAGAACCGATTCTGCCACGCGCAGGTCTCCGGCTTTTCCCAATACCAGCCCAGCAGGACCGCCCGGTCGACGCGCGCGGCGTCCATCGCCGCCAGCAACTCGTCCACCGTCGGCAGCGACTGCACCAGCCGGCCGTCCCGCCGGCGCCGCGTGCACAGCACCGCCCAGTGGCGCTCCCCCACCCGCGCCGCCCACGCCTCCGGCTCCGCCGCCACTTCCGGCGGGTAAAGATGCACGTGCGCGTCGACGATCGGCATGCGCGGAAGGTTCGGACGCCCGTCCGCGCGAGGCAAGTGGACGCTGGACCGCGGTCACCGCGCCCTCGAGCCGTCGAGCTTCAGGGGCCGCTCAGGACTGCGGCAACGGCGGGGTGCTCGCACCCGCCACCCGCACGACCAGCACCGGGATCGTCGTGTTGTGCCGTACCCGGTCGATGGTGCTGCCCAGGAAGATGTCGCCCACCAGCTTGTGGCCGTGCGCGCCCATCGCGATGAGGTCGCAGCGATGCGCCCCGGCGCTGCGGACGATCTCGGCCGGCGGGTTCCCCAACGCCAATTCGCTGTGCACGGTGAGTCCGCGGTCGCGCAGGCGTTCCGCCACGCCGGCCAGGTACTCGCGGTCGGCGCGCATCTCGTCCGACTCCGCCAGTTTCAGTTGGTCGTAGTTCCGCGCCGCCCAGCCGTCGGCGACGTGCACGAGGAGGATCTCGGAACCCAACAATCCGGCGAGTTCGCCCACGTGGCGGATCAGCGTCTCGTCGGCGCGGCCGTTCTCCAGCGCGACCAGAATCTTCTTGTACATGGGGGGCGGGGTTCGCTCAGCGGCCGGTGATGCCGGTCACGTCGAGCAGGAGCTTGAGGTTGAGCCCGATGATGAGCGTGGCCACGACCCACGCGAGCACTTTGATCCAGGGCGGATTGGCAAACTCGCCCATCTTCTTCCGGTCGCTCGTAAACATCACGAGCGGCACCACGGCGAAGGGCAGTTGCAGGCTCAACACCACCTGGCTGAACACCAGGAGCTTCGCCGTTCCACTCTCGCCATACACGCCCGCCACGATCGCCGCCGGGATGATGGCGATCGCCCGGGTGATTAGCCGCCGCAGCCACGGCCGCAGCCGCACGTTGAGAAAGCCTTCCATCACGATCTGGCCCGCCAGCGTGCCCGTCAGCGTCGAGTTCTGCCCCGACGCGAGTAACGCCACCGCGAAGACGATACCGGCCACCCCCACACCCAGCATTGGCGACAACAACTGAAACGCGTCCTGGATTTCCGCCACGTCGTGCCGGCCCCGCGTGTAGAACGTCGCCGCGGCCACCACCAGGATCGAGCCGTTGATGAACAGCGCGAACATCAGCGCCGCGGTCGAATCGATCGTCGCAAACTTGATCGCCTCCCGCTTGCCCCGCGCATCCTGCGCATACTTGCGCGTCTGCACGATCGACGAGTGGAGGTATAGGTTGTGCGGCATCACCGTCGCCCCGAGAATGCCGATCGCGATATAGAGCATCGCGGGATTCGTCACCAGTTCGGTCGTGGGGAGGAAGCCGCCCAGGATGTCCCGCACCGCCGGTTTCGAGAACAGGATCTCCAGGCCGAAACACACCCCGATCAGGAACACCAGCCCGACGACCAGGGCCTCGAGCCAACGGAAACCGCGGTTCGCCAGCCACAGCACCAGCAGCACATCGAGCGCGGTGATGCACACCCCCCACACGAGTGGGATGCCAAAGAGCAGGTTCAGCGCGATGGCCGTGCCGATCACCTCCGCCAGGTCGCACGCGCAGATCGCCACCTCGCACAGCAGCCACAGGCCGACCGCCACCGGCCGGGAATAGTGATCCCGGCACGCCTGCGCCAGGTCGCGGCCGGTCACGATGCCCAGCTTCGCGCAGAGCGACTGCAGCAGGATCGCCATCAGGTTCGACAGCAGGATGACGCTCAACAGCGAGTACCCGAACGCCGAGCCGCCCGCCAGGTCCGTGGCCCAGTTGCCCGGGTCCATGTAGCCGACCGCCACGAGGTAACCCGGCCCCGAGAACGCCAGCAGCTTTCGCCAGAAACCGGCCCCCGCCGGGATCGAGATCGTGCGATGGGACTCGGCCAGGCTGGGCGCGTCGGGTTCGCGCTTCCAGCCCGTCGTCGACGCGGGCGCCGGCGTGGCCATGCCAGAGGGTGGTTCCATTTTGAGGACTGGTGACTTGTTTTCTTTGATTCGTCAAATTGATCTTTTTTATTGCCCCGCCCCAGGAACCCGGAAACTTCCCGCCATGGCCACGAGCACGGTCGAAGACTACCTCAAGCACATCCTCCTGCTTTCCGAACGCGGCCCCGACCTCGTCTCCATGGGCGCGCTCGCCGCCGCGCTCGAGGTCGTCCCGGGCACGGCCACCACGATGGTCAAGGCGCTGGCCGGCGAGGGCTTCGTCGAGCACCGGCCCCGCGAGGGCGTGCGCCTGACCCCCTCCGGCCGGCGCGTCGCGCTCACCGTGCTCCGCAAGCACCGGCTCGTGGAGACCTTCCTTGTCAACGTCCTGAAGATGGACTGGTCCGCCGTCCACGCGGAGGCCGAGCAGCTGGAGCACGCCATCTCCGACGAGGTGCTCGACCGGCTTGACGCCCTGCTCGCCCACCCCACCACCGACCCGCACGGCGACCCCATCCCGAGCCGCAAGGGCAAGATCAACTCCCAGGTCTACGCCACCCTCGCCACCTGCCTCACCGGACGGAAGCTGCGCGTCGTGCGGGTGACCGACCAGTCGTCCGAATTCCTCCACTTCGCGGAACAGAGCACCCTGCAGCCCGGCACCGTCGTGCGCGTCACCGACCGCAACCTCGCCGCGGGGCTCGTCACCGTCCAGCAGGCTGCCGGCACGCCCCTGGCCGTGAGTCTCGTCGCCGCCGGGAAAATCCTGGTCGAACCCGCCTGAGTTCCCGTTCCGCCGGCGGGCGGTGGCGCGCCTGAAGCGCGTCGGGTTGGCCCATCTGCCCGCGCCTCCGCCCAGGCCGCACTTTCGCGCTCCCGTTTCGGCGGACTTTGCGTTTCAGTTCCGCCCTTTCCGCGCGCCATCACGCCCTCCCTTGTCCTCCCCCGCCACCACGCTCCTTCGCCCGCCGCACCGACCCGCGCCGTCGTTCGCGCACGGCGTCGTGCTGGTGACCGTGGTCTTCTTCGCCGCCTTCTTTGTCTGGCCCGTGTGGCAGGTCGTGCGCGGCGGGTTCGTGAACGCCGACGGTACGTTCACCCTCAGCTATCTCGGCGCGCTCCTGCAGAACGCGACCTACCTCGCCGGCCTGCGCAACGCATTCCTCCTCGCGCTCGCCACCACGCTGGCCGCCGGCCTCATTGCCATCCCGCTCGCGTGGCTCAACGAACGCTTTGTCTACCCGGGCAAGTCCCTGTTCGGCGCGCTCGTCCTGCTGCCCATGGTTTTGCCTCCGTTTGTCGGCGCGATCGGCATTCGCCAGATCTTTGGCCAGGCGGGCGCGTTCAACGCCGTGCTCCACCACCTCGGCCTCCTCCCCGCCGGCGCCACCATCGACTGGTGCGCGCAGTTTCCCCTCCCGGGCATCGTCCTGGTCCAGGCGTTCTCCCTCTACCCGATCGTGTACCTCAACACGGTCGCCGCCCTCGCCAACGTCGATCCCGCGCTTGAGGAGGCGGCGCAGAACCTCGGTGCCACCGGCTGGCGGCGCTTTCGGCGCGTCACGCTGCCGCTCATCCGACCCGGCCTCTTTGCCGGGGGCACGCTCGTGTTCATCTGGGCCTTCACCGAACTCGGCACCCCGCTCGTGTTCGACTACACCCGCATCACCAGCGTCCAGATCTACGAAGGGCTGAAGGACATCGGGGCCAACCCGTTTCCCTACACGCTCGTGACGGTGATGCTGGTCGCCTCCCTCACGCTCTACGTCGTCGGCAAGGGACTCTTCGGTCGCTCCGGCGGCACCGGCACGACCAAGGCCACGATCGGCCGTCAGCCCCGCATCCTCCCCCGCGCGAGCGGTTGGCTCTGCACTGCCGCCTTCGCCTTCGTCGCGTTCGTCGCGCTGCTCCCTCACCTGGGCGTCGTGCTCATCGCCAGCGCGCGCGACTGGTACGGCTCCGTGCTCCCGGGCGAATGGACGCTCGAGAACTTCCGCCTCGCGCTCGGCCACGACCTCACTGTGCCCGCCATCGCGAACAGCCTGCGCTTCGCCGGCATCGCCACGGTCGTCGACCTGATCCTCGGCATCGCCATCGCCTACGTCATCGTCCGCTCGCGGCTCGCCTCCCGCCATCTCCTCGACCTCCTGGCCATGCTGCCGCTCGCGGTGCCGGGCCTCGTGCTGGCGTTCGGCTACGTTGCCATGGCGCAGGACGGCAAGGCCTTCGCCTGGCTCAATCCCACCCGTAATCCGACCATCCTCCTCGTGATCGCGTATGCCGTCCGCCGGTTGCCGTACGTCGTGCGCGCCGCCGCCGCCGGCTTCGAGCAGACGAGCGAGACCCTCGAGGAGGCCGGCCAGAACCTGGGCGCGTCGCCCCTGCGCGCGATCGTGCGCATCACCCTGCCGCTCATCGCGGCCAACCTCATCGCCGGCGGTCTCCTCGCGTTTGCCTTCGCCATGCTCGAGGTCAGCGACTCGCTCATCCTCGCCCAGAAGCAGGCGTACTATCCGATCACCAAGGCCATTCTCGAACTGCTGCAGCGGCTCGGGGACGGTCGCTTCATCGCCAGCGCGCTCGGCGTCTGGGCCATGCTGTTCCTGGGCCTCACCGTCGCCGGCCTCACCATCCTGCTGGGCCGCAAGCTCGGCGGACTGTTCCGGCTCTAGCCCCGATTTTCCCGTGTTTCTCCTTCTCATCGTCTCCTTCGTCTGGGCGTTTTCCTTCGGCCTCATCAAGGGCCGGCTGGCCGGCGTCGATCCGACCGCCGTCGCCACCCTGCGGCTCGCGCTCGCACTCCTCGTCTTTCTGCCGTGGCTGCGCCTGCGCGGTGTATCCACGGCGATGCGATTTCGGCTCGCCGCCATCGGCGCCATCCAGTTCGGCGTGATGTACGTGCTCTACCTGCGCGCGTTCGCCCACCTGCAGGCCTACGAGGTCGCGCTGTTCACCATCACCACGCCCTTCTTCGTCACGCTGCTCGACGGCGCCATCCGACGCCAGTTCGTCGGCCGCCACGCCGCCGCCGCCCTGCTCTCCGTCGCCGGCGCCGGGGTCATCGTCTGGCAGGGTCTGGCCCTCTCCAGCACGGTCGTCGGCGTGCTCCTCGTGCAGGCCTCCAACCTCTGCTTCGCCGCCGGCCAGCTCGGCTGGCGCCACGCCCGCGCGCAACTCGGCTCCGGGGTGTCCGACGCGTCCGTCTTCGCCCTCCTCTACGCGGGCGCCTTCGCCGCGTCGCTGGCCTGGTCCTTCACCACCACGGACTGGCTTGCGCTCCGGCTGACGTGGTCGCAGGGCGCCACGCTGGCGTACCTCGGCGTCCTCGCCTCCGGCGTGTGCTTCTTCTGGTGGAACATCGGCGCCACCCGGGTGAACGCCGGCACGCTCGCCGCCTTCAACAACGCCAAGATTCCCCTCGCGGTCGCCTGCTCGCTCGTGTTCTTCGGCGAAAGCGCCAACGTCCCCCGGCTCCTGCTCGGCGGCGCGCTCATGGCCGGCGGCGTCTGGCTCGCCGAGTCGCGCCCGTCGGCCCGCCGCTGACGGACCGCCTTTTCATTTGCGACGGCCCTCACCGTCCGGCTTGCTCGCCCGTCGCTCGATGCCCGCCCAGCCGTCGCCCATCACGCCCCTGTCCGCTCTGCCGTCCGACGCCCCCGACCGCCGCGGCGTCCTCGTGGCCGCCCTGCTTCTGGTGCTCGCCATCGCGCTGGGCTACGCCAACTCCCTCTCCGGGCCGTTCGTGTACGACGACTACATGTCGATCCCGTACAACCCGACGATCCGCGCGCTTTCCGCCGACGTACTCCGTCCGCCGGGCGACGGCGCCACCGTCAGCGGACGCCCCGTCCTCAACCTGTCCTTCGCCCTCAACTACGCGATCGGCGGGCTCGACGTCCAGGGCTACCACCTGGTCAACGTCGCGATTCACGCCTGCGCCGCGCTGGCCCTGCTCGGGCTTTTCCGCCGCACCTTTTTTCTCGCGGCCCCGCCCGACGCCCTGCGTCGACACGCGTTGCCGGTCGCGGCCGCCCTCGCCGCCATCTGGGCCCTGCATCCGCTGCAAACCGAGTCGGTCACGTACCTGGTGCAGCGCGCCGAGTCGCTCATGGGGATGTTCTACCTGCTGACGCTCTATGCGTTCGTCCGCAGCACGCAGTCCACGGCGCCCTTCGGCTGGCGGCTCGCCGCCTGGGTCGCCTGCGCCCTCGGCATGGCCACCAAGGAGAACATGGTTTCGGCCCCGCTCCTGGTGCTGCTTTACGACCGCGCGTTCGTTGGCGGGAGTTTTGCCGCCGCCTGGCGCGCCCGGCGCGGCTTTTACCTCGCGCTCGCCGCCACCTGGCTCCTGCTCGCCGCGCTCGTGCTCACCACCGGAGGCAACCGCGGCGGCTCGGCCGGCTTCGATGTCGGGATCAACTTCGTGCCGTATGTCCTCACGCAGATACCGGCTTTCGTGCGGTACGCTTGCCTGTGCGTTTGGCCGTATCCGCTGGTCTTCGACTACGGTGCGTTCTTCGTGCAGCCCAACGCGGCGTTCTTTCTGCAGGCGACCGTCGTCGCCGCGTTCCTCGTCGGCACCGGCTGGAGCCTCATCCGGTTTCCGAAGCTCGGGGTCCTCGGTTTTCTCGCCCTCGCGGTGCTGGCCCCAACTTCGCTGATTCCCGGCACGACGCAGATGGTCGTCGAACACCGGCTGTACCTCCCGCTCGCCGCCGCGGTCGCGCTTCTCGCCCCACTGGTTCGCCTCGGCCGTCCCGTCATTCTGGGCCCGCTGGCCGTGCTCATCGTCGTCGCGCTCGGCGGCGCGACCGCGGCGCGCAATCGCGTTTACCAGACGGAAGTCGGGCTTTGGGCCGACACGGTCGCCAAGGCGCCGGCGAACACCGTGGCGCGCAGCAGCTACGGCGCGGCACTCGCCGGCCTCGGCCGTCGTTCCGAGGCCCTGCGCGAGCACCTCGCCGCACTCGCGCTCAATCCCGAATACGTGCCCGCGCTCGCCAACGTGGGACTGGCCCTCTCCGAAATGGGCCGCCCCGCCGACGCGCTGCCCTACCTCACCCGCGCGGTCGAGCTGAGTCCCCGCAAGGCCGCGGCGCACCTCAACCTGGGCATCACGCTGGGACTGCTCAACCGCAGCCCCGAGGCCTTGGCGCATTTTGCGGAGGCGGTGCAGCTGAATCCGCTCCTGCCCGCCGCGCACAACAACTACGGCGACGCGCTCTGTCGGAGCGGCCAGGTCGCGGAGGGCTTGCACCACCTCGACCAGGCGCTCGCGCTGCAGCCCGATTACGTCGAAGCGCACCTGAACCGCGCCGCCGCGCTCGTCCGGCTGCAGCGAATGCCCGAGGCGCGCACCGCGTTCGCCACTGCCATCCGGCTGAAGCCCGGCGACGCCGCGCCCTACATCAGTTGGGCCAACTTCCTCCTCAACCAGGGGCAACTGGCCGAGGCGTTGGCCGCCTACGAGTCCGGCCTGCAGCTCAAGCCCGACGCCGCCGACGCCCGCTACAGCTACGCCACCGCGCTCGCCCGCGCCGAACGCTACGCCGACGCCGTCTCGCAGTTCGAGGCAACCCTGCGGCTCCGCCCCGACGACGCCTCCGCCCACAACAACCTGGCCAATTCCCTCGCCGCGCTCGACCGCGTGGCCGACGCCATCCCGCACTACGAGGCCGCGCTCAAGCTGCGTCCCGACGACGCCCGCACGCACGACAACCTCGGGCTCGCGCTTGCCCGCAGCGGTCGCCTCGCCGAGGCCGCCAAACACTTCGCCACGGCCGTTCGCCTCGACCCCAGCCTGACCGAAGCCCGGGAACACCTCTCGCGCGCTCAGGCGCAGGAAAAGGGATTGAGGGATTGAGGGATTGAGGGATTGAGGGCCGTCGCGGGATGTCGTAGCCGCCCTTCCCTCGTTCTCGATTTTCGTTCTTCAATCTTCGTCACAGAGCACACCGAGGCCGGAGGAGGACACAGAGGAAGACCCGCCCCCCTGCGCCCGCGCATTCCGGGTCACGGCCTCACGGCCGGCAGCTCAGTCGTCCACCGCCTCGAAGCCCTGTTCCTTCAGGCGCGCCAGGTGGTCCTTCATCACCTTGAGCGCCTCGGGCGGGTGCCCCTGCCACTCCTTCACCTCACCCACAATTCGGACCGGCGCCTTCGAACGATACGACTTCGTGGGGTTTCCCGGGAAGCGCTTGTCCGTCAGGTTGGGGTCGTCCACGAACGGCCCCGTAGGCTCGACGATGTAGATTCGTCCGGTGCCATCGCCGACCGCCAGCTCCGCGCCCCAGACCGCCGCCTCCAACGTGGCCGCAAAGTAGACGTGGTTTGCCTTCCGCCGCTGCCCGTAGTTCGACGCGTAGCCGGGACAGATCAGGTCACCGATTTTCAGGTCGATGCGGGTGCCGTGGTAATACGGCGGCGGGCTCGGGTAACGTGGTCCCTCCGCCGCAGAAACGTGAGTCATGGTTCCTCCGAAGTTGAGCGTTGCGACGCCTCACGAGAATGCGGTCGCGCGTATCCGCAACTCCGCGACCCGCTTTCCCGTCGTCGCCAGAATCTCGCCAGCCCACCGGCGGGCCGCGATCACACCACGTCCTGCAGCGCGGGGCCGAGTTCCGGGAAGGCGAATGCAAAGCCGAGTTCCAGAAGTCGCGTCGGGACCGCGCGCGTGCTCGCCAGCAGCGCCTCGTCCGCCATCTCGCCCAACGCCAGTCGCAGCGCCCAGGCCGGCGCCGGCAGAACCGCCGGCCGGTGTACGGTTCGCGCCAGCGCGCGGGTGAAGTCCACATTGGTTACCGGCGCCGGCGCCACCACGTTGAGCACGCCGCCGAACCGTTCGTCCCGCAGCGCGCACTGGGTCACGCCGACCACATCGTCGAGGTGCACCCAGCTCATCCACTGCCGGCCCGAGCCCAAACGGCCGCCCAGGCCGGACCGGAAAAGCGGCCGCAGCCGCGCCAACGCCCCGCCCTCCTTCGCGAGCACCACCCCGAGGCGCAGGCACACCACCCGCGTGCCAAACTTCGCCGCCCGCTGCGCCTCGCTTTCCCACTCCGCGCACACCTCCGCCAGCAACCCGCGTCCGAACGGACTCGATTCGGTCACGATCTCGTCGCCGCAATCCCCGTACGCCCCGACGGCCGATGCATTCACCAGCACGCGGGGCGGCCGATGCATCGCCGCCATCGCCTCCACCAGCGTAGCCGTGGCGTGAATGCGGCTGGAGCGGATCCGCTGCCGCCGCTCAGCCGTCCAACGGCCCGCGCCGATGTTCTCGCCCGCCAGGTTCACCACGGCATCCACGCCTTCCAACGCGGCGGGATCCAGCAGCCGTTGCGGGGGCTGCCATGCGATCGCATCGCGTGCCGCAACGCCGCCGCGCTCAAGCCGCAGGACATCATCACCGTCCGCGCGCAATTGCGCTCCGAGCGCCCGCCCGACCAATCCCGACGCGCCTGCGATGACGATCTTCATCCGGCCCCATTCTCGCGCAGTTTGTGGAAAGCCGCCAGCGCCTCGGCCCGGGCGGTCGCATGGTCGACGATCGGCCGCGGATAGTTGCCGCCCAGCGCGACGCCGGCGCGCGCCAGTTCCTCGGCCGGCGCCTCCCACGGCGCGTGCACGTGGGCGGCGGGCAATCGCGCCAGCTCCGGCACCCAGCAGCGCACGTAGGCCCCTTCCGGATCGAAGCGCCGCCCCTGCGTCACCGGGGCAAAGATCCGAAAATACGGCGCGGCGTCCGCCCCGCACCCCGCCGACCACTGCCAGTTGAGCGTGTTGGCCGCCAGGTCGGCGTCGACCAGCGTGTCCCAAAACCACGTCGCGCCTTCGGTCCACGGCAGCCGCAGGTGTTTCACCAGGAATGACGCGGCGATCATCCGCACGCGGTTGTGCATCCAGCCCGTCGCCCACAACTGCCGCATCCCCGCATCGACGATCGGATAGCCGGTGCGGCCCGCGCGCCACGCGGCGAGTTTTTTTCCGCCCGGATCGGCGGCCCACGGGAACCGCGCGAACGCCTCCCGCAACGGCGCCTCGGGCGTGTGCGGGAAGTGAACCAGGAGATGGTGCGCAAACTCCCGCCAGCCGATTTCGTTGAGGAACACCCCGGCGCCGCGGCTCGGCGGAAACACCCCTGACTCGCGGCCCTGCGCCGCCACCGCCGCCCACACCTGCCGGGGCGAGACCTCGCCGTAATGAAGATGCGGAGACATTCGCGAGGTGCCATCCTCCGCCGGCAGGTCGCGCCCCTCCGCGTAGTCCTCCATCGCACCGCGCGCGAACCGCTTCAGCCGCGCCGCGCCCCCCGCCTCACCCGGTTCCCACGGGCCGTAGAACCCGCGGTCCCAAGCCGGTCGCGGCGACAGGTGCAGCTCCGCCAGTGCCAGCGATGCCGGCCAGCGGGACGGCACCGGCCACGGCCCGGCCGGGACCTTCTCCGGTGTCGGCACCGGGAGCGTTTGCGCGTGCCGCCAGAACGGCGTGAAGACCTGGAACGGCGTGCCCTGCTTGTTGCGCAGTTCGTCGGGGTCGAACAGGAGCGTGCCGGCAAACTCCGCGGTCTCCACCCCCGCCGCCTTCAGCGCTGCCGCAACCGCAGCGTCCTGCCGCCGGGCGGCAGGCTCGTACCTTCTGCTCCAATACACCGCCTGCGCCCCGGTCGCGCGCACGATCCGCATCAGTTCGGTCGCGGTATCACCGCGGGCGAGGATCAGCCGCGAGCCGCGCTCCCGCAGCGCTGCCTCGAGCGCCGCCAGCGAACGGTGCAGCCACGACCGTGCCGCCGCGCCGCATGCCCAGCGGCCCTCACCGGCATCGTCGAGCACGTACACCGGCACGACCGCACCGCCGCGGCGAAGGGCGGAAGCCAGCGCCGGGTGGTCCTGCAGCCGGAGATCCTGACGGAGCCATACCAGGGTGGGAGCCATTCTCCGCCCACAAAGCCCGCAACCCGTCCGGCGGCAAGGGGGTAATAGTCCTCCCGCCTTGTCACCCGCGCCCTCATCCTCGTTCTCGTTCTCGAAATCGTTCTCGTTCTCAAGCCGGGCCACCGACGCGCCCGCGCTCAGCGGCGTATCACCCCACATCTTTCTCTTCCTCTTCCTCTTTCTCTTACTCTCACCAATCCGTGGTCGGTCGCCCCCCGCCGCAGGCATTTGCCAACCGGCGCACGCGCGCGCCGGTCGAGAGAACGAGAACGAGAAAGAGAACGAGAACGATTGGGGGGGGGCACCGGCGCGCGGCCGGGCCTCGGTCGGAGAAAGATAAAGAGGAAGAGCAAGAGAAAGACCGCGCGGGCGGGCCGCCCGCGCTAAGGCAGCCAGGGGTACTTCCGGGCGTCCGGCTTCCGCTTCTCGCGCTGGGCGCGGTGAAACTCCTTCGCCTCGTCGCTCATGTAATAGAGCATCGTCGCGTTGCCCGCGAGTTCCTGGATCCCCGCCTGGCCGTCGAGCTCGGCGTTGAAGCCGCTTTTCAGCAGCCGAATCGCCAGCGGACTCTTCTGCAGGATCTCGTTCGCCCACTTGATGCCCTCGGCCTCGAGCTCCGCGACCGGGACAACGCTGTTCACAAGCCCCATCTCCAGCGCCTGCTGCGCGTTGTACTGACGGCAGAGATACCAAATCTCCCGCGCCTTCTTCTGACCAACCACCCGGGCAAGGTAGCTTGAGCCGAAGCCGCCATCGAAAGACCCCATCGCCGGCCCAACCTGCCCGAAGATCGCGTTGTCGGCGGCGATCGACAGGTCGCACACCACATGCAGCACGTGGCCGCCGCCAATCGCGTAGCCGGCCACCAGCGCGATCACCACTTTCGGCGTCGAGCGGATGAGTTTCTGCAAATCGAGGACATTGAGTCGCGGCACGCCGCCCGCATCGATGTAGCCCGCGTGGCCGCGCACCGCCTGATCGCCCCCCGCACAAAAGGCATACTTGCCATCCTTATGCGGTCCCGCCCCGGTGAGGAGGACCACGCCGATCGTCGGGTCTTCACGGGCGTCCAAGAATGCATCATACATCTGGGCAACGGTTTCCGGACGGAACGCATTGCGCTTCTCGGGCCGATTGATCGTCACTTTGGCGATTCCGCCGGCCTTGTGGTAGAGGATGTCGGTGTAGTTTTTGGCGACCTTCCAATCGAGACTCATGCCCCAGACCGTGCAGGGTTTCGGCGCGTTGTCGATCGGGCAGAATCAAGCCGATAGTTGCCAGCGACATAAAACAGCTTGGAGGAGCCGGACCCATCGTAGAGACTCTTCCTTTCCCTGATGAGCCACCAACCGACACCCCTCAGCCGGGGCGCCCAAATCGCGCTG
The DNA here is from genome assembly GCF_003054705.1 of Opitutus sp. ER46. NCBI lineage: Bacteria > Pseudomonadati > Verrucomicrobiota > Opitutia > Opitutales > Opitutaceae > Opitutus > Opitutus sp. ER46. The sequence continues at coordinate 168,079 of NZ_QAYX01000017.1, read as the reverse complement.
TCGATCGGTGCGCTCGGAGTCGTGTTCGGCGACATCGGGACGAGCCCGCTCTACGCGCTCAACGAGACGCTCCGCACCCTCCCGCCCGTCGAACGGATCGAAGGCGTACTGGGTGCCCTGTCCCTGGTGTTCTGGGCCCTGACGTTCGAGGTCAGCTTCAAGTATCTCGGCTTCATCATGCGGGCCGACAACCGCGGTGAGGGCGGCATTTTCGCCCTGCTCGCGCTGAGCCACACCGATCGCAGCCCCACCAGCCGCACCGGCAGCTGGTTCACCCTCCTGATCCTTTTCGGCGCCGCGCTGCTCTACGGTGACGGCGTCATCACTCCGGCCATCTCCGTACTCGGCGCGGTCGAGGGCCTCAAGGACATCGATTCCCATATCGGCCCGGCCGTGCCGCTCATCGCGTGCATCATCCTCGGCGCGCTCTTCTGGGTGCAGCACAAGGGCACGCGCATCATCGGCAGGCTTTTCGGCCCGGTCATGCTGGTCTGGTTCGCCGCGCTCGCAGTCCTGGGCGTCTGGAACCTCGTGCAGCAGCCGGTCGTCCTGCATGCGCTCAATCCGCTCCACGGCCTTCGCCTCCTCGCCACGCATCCGCTGCACGCCACCAAGCTCCTCGGCGTGGTGATCCTCGCCATCACGGGCGCCGAGGCGCTCTACGCGGACATGGGACACTTCGGCCGCAAGGCCATCGCCCGCGCCTGGTACTTTGGCGCCTTCCCCGGTCTCGCGCTGTGCTACTTCGGCCAGGGCGCCTACGTGCTGCTTCACCCCGAGGCGACCGAAAATCCCTTCTTCGCCCTCGCTGGCCACGGGGCCGGGCGCTACGTACTGATTCTGCTTTCGACCATGGCGGCGATTGTCGCAAGCCAGGCCCTCATTTCCGGAACCTACTCGCTCACGCGCCAAGCCATCCAGCTCGGCTATTTCCCGCGCCTCCAGGTACGGCACACCAACGCGGAGCTCGTCGGCCAGATCTATCTGCCGTTCGTCAACACCACGCTGGCCATCCTGACGATCGCCGTCGTGCTCTATTTCCAGACGGTTGAACGGCTGATCACGGCGTACGGCGTCGCCGTCACCGGCACCATGGTCGTCACCACCCTCGCCTTCTACCGCGTCACCCGCATGCGCTGGAAATGGAAACTCTGGCACGCGCTCCCGCTGTGCGCGGTGTTCTTCCTCTTCGACCTGGGCTTCTTCGTTTCCAATCTGCACAAGTTCGTCGAGGGCGGCTGGCTGCCGCTCGCGATCGCGCTCGGCGTGCTCGCGGTCATGCACACGTGGAAGACCGGCCGCGCGGAAATCTACCAGCGCGTCTACGGCAACAACGTCACCGAAACCGAGCTCACGAGCATCGCGCGCAGTAAGCACGTCACCCGCGTCAGCGGGGCGGCGGTGTTCATGGTGGGCTCCCCCACCGGCACGCCGATCGCCCTCCTGCATCACGTAAAGGCCAACCGCGCCCTCCACCAGACCGTCGTCCTCCTGAGCATCGCGACCGAGGAGGTGCCGAGCGTGCCCGAGGCCGAGCAACTCACCCTCTACGAGATCGGTGAAGGCATCTGGCGCGCCGTGGGCCACTACGGGTACATGCAGTCGCCCGACGTCAGTGCGCTCATGGAGCAGGTCCGCGGCCGCGGCGTGGACATCAATCCCACCGCCGCGACGTATTTCTTCAACCGCGAGATGATCATCTCGGGCGGCAGCGCGCGGATGTGGGAGTGGCAGAAGAGTCTCTACGCCTTCCTCAGCCGCAACGCGCGCCCGGCAAAAGACTACTACCGGATCACGCCATCGCAGATCATCGAGATCGGCCTGCCGCTCCAACTGTGACGCCCGCCGCTCCGTCGTCCACGTCGGCCAATTCCGAGACGGTCGCAGGTCCGGCGCTGCCACCCGGCTACGCCCTGCGCGAGTTCACCCTCGCGGACTTCGAAACCGCCACCGCCCTGTGGCGGGTGAGCGAAGGTGTCGGGCTCAACGAGGCCGACTCGCGCGAGGGCATCACGCTCTTCCTCACCCGCAACCCGGGGCTGAGCGTGGTGGTCACCGCCGCCGACGGCACGCTGGTCGCCGCCGTGCTGTGCGGGCACGACGGCCGGCGCGGCTACCTGCACCATCTCGCCGTGGCGAAGAGCCACCGCGGCCGAGGCCTCGGCTCGGCGATCGTCCGCGACTGCCTTTCCCGTCTCCGTCGCGCCGGTATCCAGAAGTGCAACATCTTCCTCTACGCCACGAACGCGGCCGGCCGGGAGTTCTGGCTCCACCAGCGCTGGACCTCGCGCGGCGACCTCGTCGTTCTGCAGCGCAGCACCGGAGCCTAATCGGCAGCGTGCACCTCCAGCGCGCGGCTCTTCGAGCCCCTGCGCAGGACACCCCCCGCACGAGGGCTGCAATTATAAACGCCCTGCCAGCAGTAAGTACCGGGATAATGTCCAGATACTCCGGAATAATGTCCAGATACTCGCCCATAATGTCCGGATACTCGTCCGATCGTCGGCGCCCAACCTCTCACCCGCCCCTCCCCACACCCACTCTGACTCTCACACCCACTTTCACCTTCACTCTCACTGTCACTTCGGCGGGGCGGAGCGCGTTTACCGCGCTCCGCCCCGCCGAGGAACACGCTTCAAATTCGCGCTGAAACGCGTTCACTACCGCTTCCCATGACCGTCTCCGACCAACTCTTCGAACGTGCCAAGCAACTGATCCCCGGCGGCGTCAACTCGCCCGTCCGTGCCTTCCGGTCGGTGGGCGGCGCGCCGTTCTTCGTGAAGGCGGCGCACGGGGCGAAGCTCACGACGGCGGACGGCCGCGAGTTGATCGACTTCGTGTGCACGTGGGGCCCGGCGATCCTGGGTCACAACCATCCCAAGATCCGCGCGGCCGTCGCCGAGGCGCTCGACCGCGGCACGTCCTTCGGCATCCCCAACCCGTACGAGGTGGAAATGGCGGAGCTGATCGTGCGCTTCGTGCCTTCCATCCAGAAGGTCCGCATGTGCAACAGCGGCACGGAGGCGACGATGTCCGCCATCCGACTCGCGCGCGGCTTCACGCGCCGGGACAAGATCGTGAAGTTCGCCGGCTGCTACCACGGCCACTCCGACTCGCTCCTGATCAAGGCCGGCTCGGGCGCGCTGACGCATGGCAATCCCGACAGCGCCGGCGTGCCGGCCTCCTTCGCCCGCGAGACAATCGTCGTCGCCTACAACGATCGCGCGGCGCTCGAGGCGGCATTCGCCGCCAACCCCGGCCAGATTGCCGGCGTGATCGTCGAGCCGTTTTGCGGCAACTGTGGTTTCATCATGCCCGACGCCGGGTACCTGCAGTTCCTGCGCGAGATCACCGCGAAGCACGGCACGGTCCTGATCTTCGATGAGGTGATGACGGGATTCCGCATCGCGCGCGGCGGCGTGCAGGAGCGGGAGCAGATCACCCCCGACCTCACCTGCCTCGGCAAGATCATCGGCGGCGGCCTCCCCGTCGGAGCGTTCGGCGGCCGGGCGGAGATCATGGATCAGCTCGCGCCCCTCGGGCCGGTTTACCAGGCGGGCACGCTCAGCGGCAATCCGCTCGCCATGGCGGCTGGCATCGCCGGGCTGAAGCTGCTCGAGGAGCTCAACCCTTACGCCCAACTCGACCGCCTGGGCCGCCAGTTGAAGGATGCCGTGCTCGCGGCCGCCCGGGCCAAGGGTATTCCAGTTCAGGTGCCGCAATGCGGCTCGATGTTCAGCATTTTCTTCTCGGCCACGCCGGTGCGGGACTTCGCGACCGCCCTGCAAGGCGACGCCAAGGTGTTCAACCGTTTCTTCCACGCCTGCCTCGACCGCGGCGTGTACCTCGCGCCCAGCGCCTATGAAGCCGGTTTTCTGAGCACCGCGCACGAGGGCGCCGACATCGACCGCGCCTGCGAAATCTTCACCGAGTCCATCCGCAAGCTGTAGGTCGCAAACGCCGGGGACGATCTCCGTCATTTCGACATCCGACCTCTGGCCCCTGCGTCCGAAGGATGGTCCAGAACGCACCCGGCCTCTGACGTCGACATCTGGCATCTGACATCCGGTCTGGCCTCCGGCTTCAGGCTTCTGGCTTCCGGCCTCCGTCTTCCGGCCTCCGGCTTCCGGCTTCTGGCCTCCGGCTTCCGGCTTCCGGCCTCCGGCTATTTCGCCGCGACAGCGGAGCGCGTTCCGTTCGCCGTCAGTGTAAGCGCCAGCGTACGGCAGCCCTTGATGTCCATCTTGCCGGTGCCGAGCAGGGGCAGCGCTTCCACGCGGTGAATGATCCTCGGAATCCAGAGGCCAGGCAGGCCCGCCTCGAGCAGGCGCCCGCGCAGCTCTTCCGCCGAGACCTCGCGGGTCGTCAGAAGGACCAGCGCCTCGCCCTTGGCTTCGTCGGGCACCGCGGTCACGACCAGTTGCGGGGAGTCGGTGGGTTCCCAGGCGAAGACGTCGATGATCTTCTGCTCCACGGTCCCGTGAGGAACCATCTCGCCCCCGATCTTGGAGAAGCGCGAAAGGCGTCCCTCGATGAACAGGAAACCGTCCTCATCGAAGCGGCCGAGGTCGCCGGTCACGAACCAGCCGTCCTTGAGGACCGATCCGGTCTTTTCCGGCTCGTTGAGATAGCCGCCGAAGACGTTGGCGCCGCGGAAAGCGACGATCCCGGTCTCGGTCGCGGAGCGTTCCTTGCCCGTGTCCGGGTCGAGGATACGCGCCGTCATACCCGGCATCATGCGGCCGGTCGCGCCGAGGCGCTTGCCGATCTGCGGCCGGTTCGTCGCGGCGGCGATCGGCGGATGCGGCTGGTTCACGTTCGCCACGGGTGACGTCTCGGTGAGGCCATAGCCCTGGAGAATCTCGATGTGGAACGTCTGGAGGAAGGCGCGATAGAGGTCGTCCGGGAGCTTCTCCGCGCCGCTGACCACGACGTCGAGCGACTTGAGTTCGTGCGGCTGCGCCTTCTTGAGCAGCGGCCGCAGGAACGTCGGCGCGCTGATCATGATCGTGACCTTCTCCTCGGCGATGGCGTCGATGATCTTGCGGGTGTCGAGCGGGCTCGGGACGGTGACGATCTGGCAGCCGCGCATCATGGGGTACCAGAGGGTGACGGTGAAACCGAAGCTGTGGAAGATGGGCAGGCAGCCCATCAGCGAGCAGGACTCGGGCAAAATGGAGAGCGACGAAAACTGGGCGCAGTTCGCGAGGACGTTGCGGTGGGTCAGGACGACGCCCTTGGGCTCGCCGGCGCTGCCGCTGGTGAAGAGGAGGCCGGCCTCGGTGCGGTCGCCGACCTTCGGGAGGTGCAGCAGATTGGCGCACCACTGGTTGGGCAGGAGCCACGCGGCGAGCAGCCACGGGATCATCGCCTTCTTGCCGCCGGCTTCGCCGAGGACGGTGGGCAGGTCGAGGGTCTTCTCCGGCCACGGGAAATTGGGCACCTTGGTGCGCAGGGCGTTGGCCGAGATGATGGTGCTGACCTTGCCCACACGGAACGACGCCTCGATGGAGGCGCGGCCGGCGGTGAAGTTCATGTTCACCGGATGCTTGCCCGCACAAAGGATCGCGAGGTTGGCCACGAACGCGCCGATGCCAGGCGGCAGCACGACACCGATGCGATCATCGGGGACGGTCTTCTTGAGGTGCTGGCACAGGACCGCGGCGGCGGCGTAGAGCTGGGCGTTCTTGAGCACCTTGCGGTCAGCGGTGCGGTCAATCACCTGCACATGCTGCGGGTGCTTGGTCAGGCCGCGAATGCACTCGCGGGCCAGATTGCGCCGGAGCACGGGACGCTCCTCGAACGCCACCGCGCCGAGATCGAGCAACTCCTGGCGCGCCCACGCCGTCGTGGCCTGGTCGTAAGCCTGCGGCTTGCCCATCGCGACAAACACGGGCGTGGGCAGGAGGCGCGGCGACTTCCAAAGGTACTTGTTGCCCGCAAAGGAAAAGACGGAGCCCCAGAGACCATCGTGCGCCGCCGCGACGACGGGCACCTTGGCCTGGCGCGCGAGCAGTTCGAAGCTCTTGCGCACCTGCATCAGCTGGCCGGTGCGTGAAATCTGCCCCTCGGGGAACAGGCACACCACCTCACCGGCCCGCAGGGCCTTGGCGGCACGCTTGAAGCCCTCGGCGGGTTGGCGGGGCGAGATCGGAATGCAGCCGCCCAAGCGAACACAGAAGCGAAAAAGCAGGCTGCCTTCGAACAGCTCCTGGCTCAGGAACCGAATCGGACGCGGGCAGGCGAGCTGCAGCACGATGGCGTCGACGTACGAAAGGTGGTTCGCGATGAGCACGACACCACCGGTTTGGGGGAAGTTCTCCGTGCCGCTCGACCGCACGCGGTAAAGCAGGCGGGCGATGAGGAGGGCAACGGCTTCGATCCAAAATGGGAGTAAGGAGCGCCGACGGAGTACAGGCCTAGGCATGAAGCGGGGTACTTTTATGCTTTGTTCCCGCGGGTCTGTTCAAAGCATTTTTCTCCAAAGTTCGCCCGCGATTTGCAGGTCTTCGCATGCAATTTGCCAGTCCGCGGTTACAAAAGCCGCGGGATCGTCACCCCGGCCCGGAGGCCGCCGGCCAAGCCGGTTCGCGCGCCTTCCCGGGAGGCGACGCTGCAAGCCATTGGCCACGCGACGAACACGCGCCCCTCACGCCCGCCGTGCCTGGTCCCGCGCCTCGCGGAGGTCGCGCGCCAGCGCCGCAAAACTGGGAAAGTCGTTCTCCAACCGGCGGGAGTCGCCGCGAAAACGCGCGACCTCACGCAGCGCGCAATCGATCTCATGGGCCAGGCTCGGGCGATCGGTGCCGTAGACGCGGGCCTTGAGCTCCGCGCGCGAATAGGGCGCCCTTCCCCGCTCCTGCCCATCGAGCCACGCGACCTCCGAAACCTGCGGGTCGCGCCCGCACAGGTACCACGCCTCAATGGCCGGCACCGCGATGCCGACCGCCCGCAGCAGCCGTTGCCGGCCATGGGCGGGAGGCATGTTCTTCGTCGTACGCCGAAACACGGCGCGCAACTGGCACATCCGGCACTGCGGATGGTAGTACTCCGGCGCGTCGTGGGCCGCCGTATGCACGACCGAGTCGTCCGCATCGACCACCACCCCGAGCACGTCGGTATCGGTATTGAAATGCAGGTGGCGAATCACCGCCGGCAGCACCTGGGCGACATTGGGCCAGCCGCGCGCCCGAAATCCGGGCGAAACAAACCGGGGCGGCGCGCCGAGCACCGCCGTCACCAATCCGCGCAACGCCGCCTCGTCCGCTGGAGATTCGCTCAGCAGCGCGACCTTCATGGCTCGTCCGGCACCCCTCCCAGGATGCCGCTGAACCACATGTCGCCGAGGTTTCCCTCCTGCAGCAACTGCGGCAGGTCGGGACGGTCCGTCAGCCGCTGAAACTGCGCCTCGCGCCCGCGCTTCTGCGTGATGACGACCTCCTCGGGATGCTCGCGAAAGAGGTCGATGAAGTAAGGCGAATGCGACGTGACCACGACCTGCACCGGCGCCCGCTTCAGCCCAAACGCCTGCGGATAGCTCAGCCGGTAGAGCGCGTCGCGGATCTCGCGGAGCAGCCGCGGGTGGATGCCCCGGTCGACGTCCTCCATGCAGATCACCGCCGGCGGCCGGGGATCGAACGCGAGCGCCAGCATGCCAAGGATGTAGAGCATGCCCTGCGACATTTCCGATGGCGTCACCAGCCCGTCATCAGCCAGCCGCAACCCAAGTTCGACGTGTCCGTCCCCGCGCACGTCGAGTTCGAGCGAGCGGAATTCCGGCGTGATCCGCAGCATTTCAGCCGTGAGGGCGGAAAACAGGTCGGGCGCTTCGCGCCGGATCCGCGTCAGCACCGCCGCCATGTTGGCGCCATCTGTCGCAAGTTCCGCGCCGGAGGCCGCCAGCGGTGGCTGCGCCATGGTCGTGTGATCAAGGGTAAAGCCGCGAATGCGCGCCCACTGCTGGCGCAGCTCCTGCCACCCCGCGGCATCGGGCGGTTCCAGCGCGAGCCGACCGACATCGTCCTCCGACGAACACTGCACGCGGGCGATCAGCGTCTCATGTGGCGCGTCGAAGCGATATTCGAGTGACGGGCCGGGCGCGGGCGGTTCAGCCGCGGGAAGGTTCGCCGGCGGCGGCACGCCGAAGGCGCGCAGCCGCAAAATCGACTCCATGAGGCTCGTCTTGCCGCTGCCGTTCGGGCCGACAACGAGGTTGAAGGCTCCGAGCGAGACGCTCGTCGCGCGCAGAGCCTTGAAGTTCCTGAAAGCAACAGCGGCGATCACGCCGCGAGCCTCGCGCGGGAACGCGCCTCGCGCCAGCCGAAAGCTCGGTCGCCAGCAGGGCGATTCGACGGCAGGCGCACGCCACCGACGCCGCGAGCGCCTCGGCCGGCGCGGCTATTTGCCGCGCAGCCGGTTGATCCAGTCGACGGCCTTTTCCGTCAGGCCCGTCTTCTCCACCGCCAGCGCCACCAGCCGGTTGCTCAACTCGGTCGTGTCGACCTTGGCGAGCGTCCCCTGCACGCGCACCGGGATGGTGCAACTCGCGTAGCCAAGATTGTCCGGCTTCGGATCGAGCACCCCGAGGTACTTCATCAACTCGGCCGGGCGGCCCCGCGCGCGCAGCTGGTACTCCAACGCCAGGAAGCCCTCTCCCAGGGAGCGGCCCGGCGCGCCGAGGGAGCGGCCGGTCCCCGTGATGCGAATCTCCGGAGAAATCAGCGTGATCTCCTTCACGTTCATCTGCCCAAGCGCATCGCGGGACACGACGATGCTCAACTGGTCGTACGCGATCGCCGACAGGATGCGGGCCAGCTCGTTCGCCGCCTGCGAGCGGCTCGTGATCTCGTCGTAGTCCGGCTTCTTCCCGGCCAGCGACGTGATCGCGTGTCCAGCCGACGCCAGCCACGTGGCGAGCTTGCTGGAGTTCTCGACGAGATTGCCGACGTTTACCGACAGCCCGCGGAATACCCCCGACCTGCTGGTAAGCTGGAAATCGCCGGCGGCGCCATGCGAGAGCTCCTCGAGGGAAGCGGCGGCGGCCTGCAGATGGGAGTTGATGGTGAAACGGCCCTCGATCGTCGGCGGCTGCCCCGGATTCACGCTCGCCAGCAACGGGCCGGGATCCACATCGGAGAGCGACAGGTCGGCGTTGAGGCCGTAGGGCGGCCGCTTCTGCGCGGAGAAGGTCACCGCGCCGTTGGCCTGCGCCCCTCCCTCGCCCACGGCGGCGCGTAGATTGTCGAATTTCACGGCATCGCCACTGAGCCGCAGGGTTCCGATGACGTTGTTGAGCGTCAGCGTGCGGGAGTAGACGAGCTCCTTGAGCTGGACGCCAACCGTGCCCTTCAACCCGGCCCAAGCCGGAGTGGCGGACGCCCCGTCGCCCGCTTTTGGCGGCAACATCTCGCCGAGCACGCGCGCATCGCCCAGGTCGAAATGCTGGCTGAGCGCATGGCCGTCAAAGGTGCCGCCGCCACGTGCAGGTTTGTACGTCCCGGCCACGGTCACGTCGGAGGTCCGCTCCTCCCGCACCAGCGTGACAGGGACATTCACCGTCACGGTGCCGTCCTCCGCGATATCCGCCCGGACCGTCGCGGAAACCGCAGGCAGCGCGACGTTGGCGGAGGCACCGCTGGGCAAACCAAGGTTCTTCACGCGGACATTGGCCTGGATCTCCTGCCGGCGGCCGAGGCTCGCGGCAAACTCGATGCTCGCATCGCCCCGGTCGATCGCGAGGAGCTTGGCCGCCAACGGCTGCGCGAGCAGGGCGCCAAGGTCGACGCTCAGCAAGCCAGTCGCCTTGATCGGCTGATTCGCGCCGGCGAGCTGGCCGGCCTTCGCATCGAGGAGCAGCATGCGCGCTTCGCCGCTGCGGGCGGTGAACCCGTTCACCTCCGCCTGCCAGCCCTCCGGCGTGAAATCGCCGGAGGTCGACAAGGAAAGGTCAAGGTGCTGGAGCACGGCCTTGCCGCGGTGGCGCAGCTCGAGGTTGCGCACAATCAGCGGCACCCGCGTGCGGAAGCTGAACCCACCCGCGCGCGGCGTGGCGACGAGTTCACCACGTACGTTGCTGCCGGTAACCTGAACCTGGGGAAAAATCGGTCGGAGCCACTCGAGCGGCAGTCCCTCCAGCGCAATGCCGATGAGATCGCGCGCCGGATCCGCGGCACTTACCTCCCGCGCATGCGCGGTGAACTGAAACGGCTGCAGCGCCCGAATCGTTCCCACCGCCCGCCACGCCGAATCGGCCGCCGCGGGGGCGCCCCCGTTGCTGGTTGCGACGGCGACATCGAGTTTTCCCACGGTGAGGACGTCGCCCTGGCGCGCAACGTCCAGGTCGGCCGACAGCTTGATCGCACCGAGTACGGCGAGGTCGGGCTTCAGGACAGCGAGGTTCTCGAAAGTGGCATCGAGCTTTCCCGTGGCGTGCACCGTCGCCAACGACGGCTCGGTCTCAAACGTCCCCTCGCCCAAGGCGCTGAACTGCGGCACGCGCCAGCCCAGCGCGAACGGCGCCAGATCGACGTGGCGCACATCGAGCTGCCATGCCCCGGTCAACTGGTCCTTGCCGTGATTCGGAAACTCCGCCTGCAGCGCGGCGAGCCGCCGGTCGCCGCGCGTCACCCGCACGGAATATGTCTCCGCCGCGCCGCTGCGCCGCGCGCCAAGTTCGGCGTGAAGCGGCACGGGCGCCGTGAGCTGCCCGCCACTCGCGGTGGCGTCCAGCCGCAGGCCCACTTCGGTGAGCGTGCGCGGCGTATCCATCGTCGCGACCAGGTTGCCCTCGGCGGTCACCGCGTTGACCGTCTCGTCGCGGAACGTCGCCTTGGCGTTGACCTTGAAGTCGGCGCGCCGCCCCGCCCCCAGTCCGCCGCCGGACATGTCGACCAGGACGCGACCGCGGTCAGCCGGCAGGATCACCTGCCCCCGCACGGCCAGGTGATCGACCGCCAGGTCATAGGGCAGCCGCACGGGATCAAAGACCCCGGCAAACGTCGTCGGCGTCAGCGCGGCCGGGGCGCCGGACGCGGCGACCGGAGGCGTGCCTTCGTTCGCCGGCTGCCGAGCGGGCTCGGACGCGGCGGACGGCGGCACGTTGGCCGGGGCGACCGGTTCGACGAGTGTGACGGTCCATCCCTCCGCCGTGAGCGACGCGATGGCAAACTGCCGGCTCCACACCGCCCGGAGCACATCGAGTTCGATATGAACCGCCGGCGCGTGAAGACGCAGCCCCGGCTCCTCATAGCGAATCTCGGTGAGGTCGACGTACCTGAAGCCGGCGGACACACGTTCGACCGCGAGGTGCACTCCCGGGGTGCCAGCGACCGCACGCCGGAAAGCCCAGGTCTGGAACGCCGAGGAAAACACCACCACGGCGGCAAGCAGGACCAACGCCGCCACGACGGAGGCGCTGATCACGATGAGCCGGATGGGTTTCATGAGCGGAAGATGTGGCACACCAAACCGGTGGTGGCGACTACGGTTATGACGACCGGAGATGCCACCAGTTGTACGGATTCTGGGCGACGTCGGCGGGCTGGGGCTCCCCTGTTCTTGCCATCCGGCGACAGGGAGGCACGGCCACGGCCAGCCTGTCGCGCCGTCCCCCTGCAGGCCGCGCGGCTCGTGGCCCTGCGGCATGCCTGCCGGGAGGGCCGCGAGTCACCCAACCGGGCTCAGCGCGTCACGAATTCGTCGGCGAGGCCCATCGCCGTGCGGAGGGCCGCGACCGCGACATTGTACGAATAGAAGGCCTGGATCTGGTTCGTGCGGGCCGTGGTGAGCTCGACCTGGGCCTGGAGAACATCCAGCTGCGTGCTGGTGCCGGCCGCGTAACGGGCGTTGGCGAGGCGCACGGCTTCGGTCGCCTGCTCCACGACCTTTTGCGAGGTCTCGGCGAGTTCGGTCGCTTCCTGCCACTGCGAGTACGCGCGGCGAACCGCGACGTCGACCGCCAGCTGCGTCTCGGTCAGCCCGAGGCGGGCCTGCTCAACCGCGGAACGAGCCTGGATGACGCGACCGGCGGTGGCCCGCCCGTCGAAGATGTTCCACTGGGACTGGACGCCGCCGAGGAACCCCTCCGGGGAGTCGCGAAAGGCGTTGGTCGAGCCGCGACGGAGCGCCCAGCCACCGAAGGCGGACACCGTCGGGAGGTAACCGGCGCGGGCGGTCTTCACGTTCTCCTGGCCGGCATCGACGAGCTTCTCGAGCCGCTTGAGGTCGGGCCGATTGGCGTGGGCGGCCCCAAACGCGGACGCGAGGTCGAAGTTGACCGGCGTGAAGTCGAGCGTGCCGACAAACTCCGGCGGCCGGCTTTGCGGATCGCGCGAAGCGCTGGTGTAGCCGGCAACCTGCCGCAGGGTTTCAATGGCGAGCCGGTAGTCGTTGCGCGCGGTGATCAACGGCGCGCGGGCGTTGGCCACGGCGACCTCGGCGCGGAGTTGTTCGAAGCTCGAAACCGTGCCGGCGCGGTAGCGGTCGGTCGCGGTACGCAACTGGCTTTGGAGCAGCTCGAGGTTGGACTCCTGAACCTTGATCTTCTCCCGGGCGAGCAGGACGCCATAGAAGGCGGTGCGCACCTGGAGCAGCGCGTCGTTGATCGTGGCCTGGAGGTCGAGCACGGCCGCCTCGCGCGCGAGGTTGGAGCCGCGCACCGCCGAGCGCACGCCGCCGCCGGCGAAGAGCACCTGGGTGGCGGTGACGCTGATCTGCCAGGACCGGTCGGCCGCGGGAATGTAGGAGCTGATCTCCTTCTCGTTGAGCTGGTAGGTACCGGCGGCGCCGACATTCGGGATCTGCCGGGCCCGCACCTCGAGGACGACACCCTCCTGCTGCCGGATGCGCTCCTTCGCCTGCCGGATGGCGAAGTTGTTCTCCAGCGCGAAGGCGATCGCGCTCCGCAGGTCCAGCGTTTCAGGCGCGGGACCGGTGGGAGCGGCAGCGGCGCGACCCGGAGCGGCGCTCACGCTGAGGAACAGTGCGGTGGCCAGGAACACGGCCAGTGGGCGCACGGGCGTGAAGGATTGGCGGACGAGTTTCATGGTGAGTTATTTGACGAACGTGGGAGCCGGCTCGAGCGCCGTTTCCGTCGCGGTGGCCTGGGCCTCCGCGCGGTGGTCGCGCGCGATGAGCACGTACAGGGCAGGCACCACGAAGAGGGTGAAGAACGTGCCGATCGTCATACCGCCGACGAGCACGAGGCCAATGGAATTTCGGGCGGCGGCGCCGGCACCAGTGACGAGGATCAGCGGGAAGTGACCGGCGATGGTCGCGGCACTGGTCATCAGCACCGGGCGCAAGCGGGTCATCGCGGCCTCGTGGGCCGCCTCGAGCTTCGTGCGGCCCTGTTCCTGGAGCTTGTTGGCAAACTCCACGATCAGGATGCCGTTCTTCGCGATCAGGCCGACCAGGGTCACCAGGCCCACCTGCGCGTAGATGTTGAGCGTGGTCGTGAACGCATTGGTCCAGTACGGCATGTTCGGCACCGGGAACTTCAGCCAGGTGAAGATCAACGCGCCGAAGAGCGCGAGGGGCACCGAGCCGGCCAGGATCACGAGCGGGTCGCGGAACGAGTTAAACTGCACCGCGAGGGCGAGGAAGATCAGCACGACCGCCAGCGTGAAGGCGGGAACGAATTTGTTGCCCTCCTGACGCAGCTGGCGCGACTCGCCCGTGTAATCGATCGTGTAGCCGCCCGGCAGGACGTCGCGCGAGATTTCCTCGAGCGTCTTGAGCGCGTGGTCGAGCGTGGTGGCGGGGACGCCGGAGATCGTAACGGCATTGAGCTGCTGGAAGCGGTTCAACGACCGCGGCACGACGCGATTCTCGATGTGGGCCACCGAGCTCAGCGGGATCAGTTCGCCCTTGGGGCCGCTGATGTAGATATCGCGGAGTTGGTCCGGGTTGAGCCGGTCGGTCCGCTCGATCTGCGGGATGACCTTGTAGCTGCGACCGGAGATGTTGAACCGGTTGACGTAGTTGCCGCCGAGGGCGGAACCGAGATCGGCGCCCACCTGGGCGAGGTTGAGTCCGAGGGCCGCGACTTTCTCGCGGTCGATGACGACCTCGGCCTGCGGCTGGTCGATCTTGAGGTCGAGTTGGAGGAAGCGGAACTTGCCCGACTTCATCGCCTCCGCCTCGATCTTCTGCGCCATGGTGAGCAGCTCGTTGGTGTCGCCGGTCGAGGCGACCACGAACTCAACCGGGAAGTTGCTGCCGCCGGGGAGCGCGGCGGGCGTCGCGGCGAAAACCTGGATGCCCGGAATCTTCATCAGCTTCATCGAGAGCTCTTCCTGGATCTGGAAGATCGTGCGTTGACGCGGGTGCTGCCACGGTTTGGTCACCAGGCCGGCGAAGCCGTCGGCCCCCATGGACGCACCGACCGACGGCGGGAACATGATGGTGAACGTCAGATCGGTTTCGGGCGTCTCGAGGAACGCCTGCTCGATGGCCCGCGCCTGCTGGCTCTTCTGGTCGGCGGTGGCATTCGCGGGCGCCGTGACGATCGCGAACATGAAGCCCTGGTCCTCATTGGGCGCGAGTTCCTTGGGCGACATCATGAACATCGGAATCCACATTGCGAAGACGATCACCCAGAGCATGTAGACGACCGGACGATGCTGCAGCGTGCGGCCCAGCACGCGGCCGTAGGTTTGCCGGAGCTTGTCGAAGCGGTGGTTCACCCAGCCGGCGAAGCCGCGTTCCTCGGCCTCGGCACTCTTGAGGAGGCGCGCCGACATCATGGGCGAGAGCGTGAGGGCGACGATGCCGGAGATGGTGACGGCGCCGGCGAGGGTGAGCGCGAACTCGCGGAAGAGCGCGCCGGTGAGGCCGCCCTGGAGACCGATCGGGGCGTACACCGCGGCGAGCGTGACGGTCATCGCGATGACGGGTCCGACGAGCTCGCGGGCGCCCAGGATGGCAGCCTCGCGCGGGGTTCGGCCCTCGCGCAGGTGCCGTTCGACGTTCTCGACCACGACAATGGCGTCGTCGACGACGAGACCGACCGAAAGCACGATCGCGAGCAGCGTCAGCAGGTTGAGGGTGAACCCGAACATCTGCATCAGGAAGATGCCGCCGACGAGGGAGACGGGGATGGCGAGCACCGGCACGAGCACCGAGCGCATCGAGCCGAGGAAGAGGAAGATCACCACGACGACGATGAGCAGCGTGTCGATGAGCGTGTGGGTGACCTCGCTGATGGCGGTGCTGATGTAGGCGGAAGCATCATACGCGACCGCCGCCTCGAGACCCGACGGCAGGTCGCGTTTGACGAGGTCGAGTTCCTTCAGCACGCGCTTCACCACATCGATCGTGTTGGCATTGGGCAGCGGGAAGATGCCCATGAAAACGGCGGTCTTGCCGGAGTAGCGGACCTCGGTGTCGTAATCCTCGGCACCGAGTTCGACGTCGGCGATGTCCCGGAGGCGGACGCTCGTGTCATTCTGCTGGCGGATGACGAGCTGCTTGAATTCGTCGACCGTGTGGAGGTCGGTGTTAGCCGTGAGGTTGACCTGGACGAGGTTACCCTTGGTGGTGCCGACGGCGGACAGGTAGTTGTTCGCCGCGAGCGCCTGGCGGACCTGCGCCGGGCTGATGTTGAGGGCGGCCATCCGGTCCGGCTTGAGCCACACGCGCATGGCGAAAACGCGGGCGCCGAGCACCTCGGCCCGCTGCACCCCGGCGACCGCACCGAGGCGCGGTTGTACGACGCGGGTGAGGTAGTCGGTGATCTCCGCCTGGTTCAGGATGGTGGACGAGAAGCTCAGGTAGGCGGCGGCGATCTGGGAGTCGGCGGACTCGACCGTGATCGACGGCACCTCGGCCTCGGGTGGCAGGTCGTTGCGGACCTGGTTCACCTTGGAGGTGATTTCCGCGAGTGCCTTGGTCGGATCGTAATTGAGCTTCAGGCGCGCGGTGATGACCGAGATGTTCTGCAGGCTCTTGGACTGGACGTAATCGATGCCGTCGGCGGAGGCGATGGCACGCTCGAGGGGCGTGGTGACGAAGCCGCGGACGAGCTCGGCGTTGGCCCCGACGTAGGCGGTGGAAACGACCACGGAGGCGTTTTCACTGCGCGGATACTGGCGGATGCTGAGCGTCCGCCAGGCTTGGATACCGGCGATGACGATGACGAGATTGACGACGATCGCCAGGACGGGACGTCGAATGAAGAGATCGGTAAAGGCAGGTTTCATGGGTGGTGTGGGCTGGCCATGGTGGTAGGCAACCGGCACGCAGCGCGGATCAGGTATTGGCGGGCTTGGGATCGAGCTGCGCCTTGGGCGCGAGCTTGTTGTCGATCACGACCGCCATGCCGCCGCGGAGCTTGAAGACCCCGGAAGTGACGACGGTCTCGCCCGGCTTAAGGCCGTCGACGACGGCGACGAAATCGCCGCGCGCCAGGCCGATGCGGATGAACTGCTGGCGGAGAACCTTCTTGGTCTCGCCGGATTTTTCGTCCTTGCGGTCCTCGACCACGAAGACGGAGTCGCCGAAAGGCGCGTAGAGGACGGCAGTCGCCGGGATGGCGAGAACCTCCTGCTTCTCGGGCAGGATGACATCGACGTTGGCGAACATGCCGGAGCGGAGCTTCTCGCCCTTGTTGGCGAGGGTGGCCTGCACCCGGACGTTGCGGGTGACGGGATCGACCTCGGCGTTGATAGCCGTGATCTTGCCGTCGAACGTCACGTTCGGCGCGGCGTCGGTCTGGACGCGGACCGGAGTACCGGGTTCGAGCCGGGCCAAGCGCTGCTGCGGCACGGAGAAGTTGGCGTAAATCGGGTCAAGCGTTTGGAGCGCGGTGATCTCGTCGCCTTCGCGCAGGACCTGGCCGAGGTTGATCATGCGAAGGCCGAGGCGGCCGGCGAAGGGGGCGCGAATGGTCTTCTTGGCGATGACGCCCTTGAGGTTATCGACTTGGGCGGCGGCCTGCTTGGCCTGGGCGTCCGCGGCATCGAGCTCTGCGACGGAGTTGGTGTTGCTCTCGCGGAGGTCTTTGGCGCGCTGGAGATTAGCCTTGGCGAGGGCGGCGGTAGCCTCGGCGGCGCGGAGTTGGGCCTCCTCGGTGGCAGTGTCGAGTTGGACGAGGAGGTCGCCGGCTTTCACGTTGGCACCCGCCTCGAAGGCAATCTGGGTGACCTTGCCACCGACCTCAGCGGCGACGGTAACACCCTGAACAGGGGCAATGGTGCCGGTTGCGGAGATGCTGGTTTCCCAGGTTTGCGGCGCCACTGGAGCAGCGGTCACGGTCTCGGGCGGCATGACCTGGTTCTCGCCCATGGCCATGAGGGTCCGAATCTGGCCGCCCTTGATGAGGGCGAGCGGACCCGCGATGCAGGCGACGATCAGCAGGAAGATGAAGGCGTAGCGGACGAGTTTCATGGGCGGTGGTGGTGGGTGAGGCTAAGCAGTTACAATAATGCGGGAAGGAGGTCAGCCGGCGGCTTGGGGAGCGGAGTCGGTGGCGGGACAGGCGGTGGGGGTGGAACGTTGGGCGGCTTGGGCGTGCACTTTCGTCAGGAGGGCGACGAGCGTGCGGCGTTCGTCTTCGCCAAGCGGCTGCAACAGCCATGCCATACGCTTGAAATGCTCGGGAAGGATGGTGGCTAGGAGCGACTCAGCCCGGGGCGTAATCTGAACGCACATCATTCGCCTGTCATCGGCGTGAGGAGCCCGCGTAACGAGACCATCGCGAACAAGGGTGTCGATGAGCCCGGTCATGGTGGCCCGGGTGACACAGGACCGATCGGCGAGTTCGGCCGGCGTAAGCGAATGAGGCCCGTTGCATTGGCGGCGGGTCCCCCAGAGGGCCATGAGAACACCAAAGCGGCCTTTGGTTATATCATGTTTTGCCAGATGCTCTTCGGCAATTTTCATGACCTCGTCGCCGGTACGGAGGAGATGCATGAACGCCTCTGTCGCCGACGGATCCAAATCAGGAAACTCGCGTGCCGCGGCAAGGAGGCACTCGTAACGAGGAAGGTCCTTAATGGAACTCAGAGGCATGTCGGATTGATTAAAGGGGCGGATAGTTAGGGTCCTAACGATAAAAGCAAGCGGAACCATGAGATTTGCATTCCCCACCCCCTATCCAAATTTCTCCCCTGCTGTACCTAAGGCCTCATGGAACATTCGTATCCCGTAGCTGTGGGTGTTTCCACGTACGCCTTGCTCCCCTCCGCTGAGGGAGAGGTTTGCGTCGTCGCATCAGTGGTCGATCAGGGACAGGTTCGTACCCGATTAGGCATACACCACCAGGGGCAGCCCTCGTAACCACCAATTGGAGACAGACCTGTCCAACGCCCCCTTTCTCGTAGTGCCGTCCGACCTTGGCGACGCGGCTTCGCGCAATACAGAGATCCAGTTCGCACTCGCCGCCGTCGGCGGCCAAATATCTCTCTTGTTCTGCCGCGCACCGTTCGTGATCGCAACAGCTCCCTCCAGCTAACCCGAGGCTTTCTGTCGCGTCCGCCAGACTCCCTTCAACTCCTGCACCAGAGGGCGACGGCTGCGAAGAGTTTGCCGCATTGGTGACAAGTTCGGACGGTGCGTGGCCAGATCGGCCCAAAAAAAGCCCGACCGAAGTCGGGCTTGGAGAAAAGGGAGCAACTGTTCGCTCAGAGCGACTGCGCGGCGGCGACGAGGGCTTCGGTCGTGAGGCCGAGTTCCTTGAACGCGATCGGTGCCGGGGCGCTGAGACCGAAGCGGTCGATGCCGACCACCTTGCCGTCGAGACCGACGTACTTGTACCAGAGGCCGGTTACGCCCGCCTCGATGGCGACGCGCTTGCGGCAGGAGGCCGGGAGGATGCTCTCGCGGTACTCGGCGGACTGGCGGTCGAAACGCTCGGTCGAAGGCATTGAAACGACGCGGGTGCCGGCGCCGAGCGTCTTGGCGGCGGCGACCGCGTACTGCACCTCGGAACCGGTCGCGATGAGGATGCGCTCCAGAGCGGCCGTTTCCTTGACCGCAATGTAGGCACCCTTGAGCACGCCTTCGCGGCGGGTCTGCGCGGGAATATCGTTCAACGTCGGCAGCGCCTGGCGGGTGAGCGCGAGAAGCGTCGGACCATCGGCACGCTCCAAAGCCGCGGCGAAGGCACCCGCGGTTTCCTCGGGATCGGCGGGACGAATCACGTCGAGATTCGGGATGACGCGGAGGCCGGAGACGGTTTCGACCGGCTGGTGGGTCGGGCCGTCCTCGCCCACGCCGACGGAGTCATGCGTGTAAACGTAAACGACGGGCAGCTTCGACAGCGCCGCGAGCCGCATCGACGGACGGGAGTAATCCGCGAAGACCAGGAAGGTGGCGATGCTCGGGCGGAAGAGACCGTCGTACGCGATGCCGTTGGCGATCGCGGCCATGCCGTGTTCGCGGATGCCGAAGCGGATGTTGCGCCCGGCGCGGTTGGTCGGGTCGAAGTCCTTGTCCGCCGCGATGTAGTTGAGCGTCGAGCCGTAGAGGTCGGCGCTGCCGCCGATGAGCAGAGGGAGCTGCGCGGCGAGCGGCTGGAGGACATCGCGGCCGGCGGCGCGGGTCGCGAGCTTGGCATCCGCCGGGAAGAGCGGGATCTTCTCGAGCAGCGCGCCGGCCTTGGGCGCGTTCTCGGGCGAAGCGGAATCGAGGAGCGCGGCCTTGTCGGGGTTCGCGTCACGCCACGCCTTGTAGGTCTTGGACCACTTGTTGCAGCGGCGGACGAGCGTCGCCTTGTGCTGGGCGAAGTAGGCGCGGACGTCGTCGCTGACGAAGAAGTGCTGGTCGGCGGGCAGCTCCAGGCTGGCGCGGGCGGCGTCGGCGAACTTGGCGCCGCCTTCGCCGTGGCCCTTGGAGGTGCCCTGCACCTCGGCGATGCCCTTGCCGATGATCGTCTTGGCGATGATGAGCTGCGGCTTGCCGCTCTTGGTCTTCTTGGCGCGGTTGAACGCCTTCAGGAATGCGGCCATGTCGTGGCCGTCGACGGTCTGGACATCCCAGCCGATCGCCTTGAAACGGAGCGCGGTGTTCTCGCTCTGCGTCTTGTCCGCCATGGCGTCGAGCGTCACGGCGTTCGAATCGTAAATCAGGATCAGGTTATCGAGCTTCTGGTGACCGGCAAAGGCGACGGCCTCCATGGCGACGCCTTCCTGCATGCAGCCGTCACCGGCGAGGCAGACGACGTGGTAGTCGAAGATCGGGTGCTCCGCGGTGTTGAAGCGGGCGGCGGCCATCTGGCCGGCGAGAGCCATGCCGACGGCGTTGCCGATGCCCTGGCCGAGCGGACCGCTGGTACACTCGACGCCGGGCGTCTCGTGGAACTCAGGATGGCCGGGCGCCTTGCTGTGCAGGACGCGGAACTTCTTCACCTCTTCGAGCGGCAGATCGTACCCGCTGAGATGCAGCCAGCTGTAGAGGAACATCGAGCCGTGGCCGGCGGAGAGGATGAAGCGGTCGCGATTGATCCAGCGCGGACGCTCGGGGTTATGCGAGAGGGCGTGGCCGAAGAGCACGGCGCCGATGTCCGCACAGCCGAGGGGAAGGCCGAGGTGACCGGACGAGCAGGCGTGAACGGCGTCGATCGCGAGACCGCGGGCCTGGTTCGCAGCCTTGGCGAGGAGGTGTGTTTGGAGCGTCATGTGAGGTGAATAAAGTCTCAACAGAGGTAGCTGCGGGCGCCGGAATGGGAAAGCCCGAATTTGGCATTACGGTCCCAAATTTCTGTCCAACGATCGCGCAAAACCGCACCGGCAGGTCCACGTGACTCTCCCCCCGGTGAATCGCTATTCGCGGCGCCCCAAGTTTGGGAGAAAGGTGTCGCCCTCGGTACCGGTCCCACACGGCCGTGGGCCGATTGCGCATCGTTGAATGCGAACAATCCCCGGGCCGGCGGCGGCATCACCATGATTGCCTCCCCGGACCGATTGCGAAACCGTGGGACCATGCTGCTCGAGGCGCTCGAACACTGGCTGACCCCCTGCCCTCGGCCCTGGCGGGAACTCGGGTACCTCCACGAGCAGATCGCGATCGATGCCCGCCTGCGCCGCAATCACGACGCCTGGGCGCCGCACCTGCAGGCCACGCGGCGGGCGATCCTCGATGCGGCTGAGCTCTGCGCGCGACCGAAGACCGCGTTGCTCCTCGGCGCCGGCATCCACCACGACGTTCCCTTGGTAGAACTGGCCTCGCGCTTCGAACGCGTGCTGCTCGCGGACCTGGTCCATCGCCCGCGCGTGCGCCGGCGGGCCGCAGCGATCAGCGCCCGCATTGCATGCGTCGAGTTCGATGTCACCGGCATCCTGGGCGACCTCATGGCGCACGGCCGCGCCTGGAACGAGGAGGAGATGGTCGAGCGGGTGCGGCACGCCCCCATCGGCCTCCCGCCGGGTGCGGGCGAGGAGCCCGATCTCGTCGTGTCGGCCAACCTCTGCGCGCAACTGATGCTGCTGCCGTATGACTGGTTGGCGCGGCAGCGGCCGACAACCGACGACCTGGCCGAGCAGCTCGAGCGCGCCGCGGCCGAACGCCACCTGGAGTGGCTGCGCCAGCGGCGCGGCGTCTCCCTGCTGATCTCGGAGACGGAGCGCCGCCAGGTCAGCCCGACCGGCGAAGTGCTGGACCGCGAACGCGTACCAGGGCTGGGGCAGCTTGGCGTGGCCGATCGGAAGTGGCTGTGGCGCGTCGCGCCAATTCCAGAGGCGAGCCGCGCCTACCACCGCGAGCACCTCGTTGGGACCTGGTACCTGCGGGGCGGTCCCCGACGGGGCGGCGCTTCCGGAACTCCGTGGTGAGGAGCCAGCCGGCCGGAGCTGGGAGCCAACGTGGGAGAGAAAGAGGAAGAGAAAGAGGAAGAGGAAGATATTGGCGGGGCCCGGCGGGTGGACGTCACCGGCGGGCACAAAAAAGCCGCCCGGCGGCAGGCCGGGCGGCTTCGGGAAAACGGAGAGGGAGCGATTACTCCTTCTTCGAGGCCTCGTCGAGGATGTCGCCGAGGTTCATCATGTCGTTGCTCGCGCTGCGGTTGAGCGCCTCGTAGGCCGAGGTCTCGGCGGCAAGCTGCTCCGTGGAGTAGTTCGCGGCCTTGATCGACAGGCCGAGGCGGCGCTCTTCGCGATCGATCTTGATCACGCGCGCGGTCACTTCCTGACCGGGCTTGAGCACGTCCTTCACCTTGTCGATGCGCTCCTCGCTGATCTGCGAGATGTGCACGAGACCGTCGATCCCGTCCTTCAGCTCCACGAAGGCGCCGAACGAGGTGATCTTGGTGACCGTGCCCTTCACGACGTCGCCGATCTTGAAGAAGCTGTCGATGTCCGACCACGGGTCGGTCGCGAGCTGCTTCATGCCGAGGCTGATGCGCTGCTGCTGCGGATCGACGTCGAGGACGATCGCGTCGACCTCGTCGCCCTTCTTCAGCATTTCCGACGGGTGGTTCACCTTGCGGGTCCAGCTCATGTCGGAGACGTGCACCATGCCGTCGATACCCTCTTCGAGTTCGATGAAGGCACCGTAGGTCGTCATGTTGCGGACCTTGCCGCGAACACGAGCGCCGATCGGGTAGTTGTGGCGGACCATGTCCCACGGATTCGGCTCCAGCTGACGCAGGCCGAGGGAGATCTTCTGCTCTTCCTTCTGGATGCCGAGGACGACCGCATCGAGCTCCTGACCGACCTTGAGCAGTTCGGAGGGCTTGGTGATGCGCTTGGTCCAGGACATCTCGGTGATGTGGACAAGGCCCTCGACGCCCGGCTCGATCTCGACGAACGCGCCGTAGGGGACGAGGTTGACGACCTTGCCGTGAACCTTGGCGCCGACCGGGTACTTGCGGTCGATTTCGTCCCACGGATTCTTGGTGGTCTGCTTGAGGCCGAGGGAGACGCGCTCCTTCTCACGGTTGACCTCGATGATCATGACCTGGACCTCCTCACCCTGCTTGAGCATTTCGCTCGGGTGAGAGATGCGGCCCCAGCTCATGTCGGTGATGTGCAGCAGGCCGTCCATGCCGTCGAGGTCGATGAACGCGCCGAAGTCGGTGATGTTCTTGACGACGCCCTTGCGGATCTGGCCCGGCTGGATCGACTCGAGCAGGTTGCGGCGCTTCTCGGCGCGCTGCTGTTCGATGAGCTCGCGGCGGGAGAGAACGATGTTCTTCCGCTCGAGGTTAATCTTGAGGACCTTGAAGTCGTAGGTCTGGCCCACGTACTGATCGAGGTTCTTGGGCGGCTGGATATCGATGTGCGACGCCGGCATGAAGGCATCGACGCCGATGGAGATGATGAGGCCGCCCTTGACCTTGGCCTTCACGCGGCCAGTGGCCACGGAGCCTTCGGGAAACTTGGTGAGGATGTTGTCCCAGTTCTTCTTCTGCTCGGCCTTGTCGAAGGAGAGAACGGGGGCGCCGCTCTTGTCCTCGAGCTTCTCGACCATCACTTCGATGGTGGAACCGATCTGCAGTTCGCCAATGTCGATGAACTCGTTGGCGGAGATAACACCTTCCGATTTGCCGCCAATATCGACGACGACTTCGTTCTGGCGGATTTCGGTGATAACGCCCGGGACAATCGCGCCTTCCTTCAGCTTGTCGAAGGACGACTGAGCGAGCAGCTCTTGCATGACTGAACTCATATAACAGATGCGCCGGCCGTGCGCTTGCTCCGAGAACGTCCGTCCGACGGGTCGACCGCGCCGTGAAGCGCGACCGGATTGGTTGATGGTTGAACTAACGTAGCAGGCCGGCGGGAGCATCGCGGCGGTACGCCAGCCTGACCGACCAACTGCCGCGAACGGTCAAACTCGCTGCGCCAGCAACTAGCCGCAAGCCCTATTTCCGAGGTTGTTCATCCCGGCGGCGCCGCTGACGCACCGCCGCCAATAGGCTAGGCGACGTCACAAATCGCAGCCAGCGCTTAGCCACGTGGCAGTAGCCGGCAACCCGCTGTTATCCTGAGTTTTACGACAAGCTTGACCTAGGGAGTCGACGCAGCCGGCGGCTGCACGCGCTGCGCGGCGGGGCGGGCATCAAGCGCCTGCTGCACTTTGCGGAAAAAGACTTCGTACTGGGGGGTGTCGCGCATCGTGGTCTCGGTCGCCATCCCCATCCGATTGCTCGAGTCGCTCTCCACGATCTCCGTGAAGCGAACGCTGGCCTCGGTGCCGGTCTCATCGAGCGTGGCTTTCAGCCGCACGCGGATCGTGACCTGACGCGACGACCCGGCGCTCTCGCCGATGTCGACGCCCGTCACGCCGTCGAACTCGCCTTGGGCGGGCCCGCCCCGCGTCATCCGGTAGCCCATCGCAGTCGCAGCCTGTTTCACGGCATCGAACACCACCCGCGGCGGCGCGGAAAACGTGTGCCGGCGCGGCTCGTTGCGCGCCGCGATGCGTTCGCGCACCGAGGAGACGGACTCACAACCCGAGACGACGAGACACGCGACCAGCAGGCCAAGGACAAACCGGAGCTTCATGGAGCCAAATCGCATGTCCGCGTGCCGCCCCGCCGGCAAGCCGCAACGCGCACCCTCCCCTTTGTCCTCCGGTGGGTGGGTCGCCCGTTTCGAAGGCAGCACGACGAACTGCAGGCGGCCAGCTATCGCGGCCACGGCGAGCCCGGCGGACCGAAATGCGTGCCGGCGGGGAAGCTCAGGCCGAAGTACTCCTCGAGCATCGCCAGCAGTTCCGCGCCATCCCGGATCAACCGCGTCTCCGGCGCGCCGCCCGTCGGCCGGCGCGTGAACTCGTGATTCAGGATCGAGAGCCGGCCCGAGGGCGTGGCCAGCGCGACGCCCAGCCGCGCCCTCATATGCGACTCCGGGTGCCGGCTCGTGAACCAGTTGGCGATCTCGCGATCGATCGGAGGCATCTCTTCCAGCGTAAACTCGCAGACGTCCTGCCAATCACTGCCGATCCGGATCTGGTGAAACAGCCGGCCGCCCTCCCGCACGATGCGCCGTGGCTCGTGCCGCGTCGGCAGTTCGCGGCCGGAGTCGTCGAGCGGGATCGCCGACGTCAGCGAAAGGCCGCCGACGCCGACATCCGTCAGCCACGAGGTGCCGTCGATCTCCACGCGGAGGAAGAGGTGCGTGCGGGGAGGCGTGAACTCACGCGGCCTTTGCCAGCGCACGCGGGCGCTGAGCGGCCGCACCGCGAAACCCAGCGCCTGCAGGACCTCGAGCAGGAGCCCGTTTTGCTCGAAGCAGTAGCCGCCGCGGCCGGCGTGGACCAGTTTCCGTTCCACCGTCGCGGGCGTGAGATCGATGCCGCGATCGAGCAGCACGTCCAGATTTTCGAAGGGAATCGAGGTCGCGTGGGCGAACGTCAGCGCGTGCAACACCGCCAACGTGGGCGCGCGCGGACCGGCGTAGCCCACGCGGGCGAAGTAGGCGTCGAGATCGGGAGTGTACGGCGGCTGGGTCATCGAGGGCGCGAGGCGTCAGAGCCACCCTACCCTGCGATCGCGTGGCGGCACAACGTCCGCGCCAACACAGCCCCGGTGAAACTCCCGCGCGCGCTGTGTCCGTACACCCGTCTCACGCCGGCTGCTGCTGGGATAGGCAGTGCAGCGTGCCGAGCCCCCAGATCAGGTCGAAGCAGTCCACGGGTACGACTTCGCGATCCGGGAAACACTGGCCGATGATCGCGCACGCTTCCGTGTCGCGGCGACGCTGCCGGAACGTCGGGACGAGCACCGCGCCGTTGACGATGAGGAAATTCGCGTAGCTCGCCGGTACGCGCTGCCCTTGGAACGCGACACGCCCAGGCATCGGCAACGGCACGATCGTCAGTTTCCTGCCCTCGGGCGTCCGGTAGCGTTTCAACCGGGCGAGGTTCTCCGCCAGCGGCGCATGGTTGGCGTCGCGAGAGCTGGCTTCGACGCAGGTGATCACGCCGTCCGCACGGAAGAACCGCGTCATGTCGTCGATGTGGCCATCCGTGTCGTCACCGACGATCCCCTCGCCCAGCCAGATCACGTCACTCACCCCGAGCCAGTCGCGAAGCGTCTGCTCGATCTCGGCACGTGAGCGGCCGGGATTGCGATTCGGGTTGAGCAGGCACTGTTCGCTTGTGAGCACCAGGCCGCGGCCGTTCACGTCGATCGAGCCGCCCTCAAGGACAAAGTCCGTCGCGAAACGGCGGACTTTCAGGCGCGCGGCGATACGCGGCGGGATCGCATTGTCGCGGTCGACGGGGCCGTACTTGCCGCCCCACGCGTTGAACTGCCAGTCGGTGATGGCGACCTCGCCCGTGCGGTCGTGCTTTACGAAGATCGGTCCGTGATCCCGGCACCAGGCGTCGTCCGTCGGGTGGTTGTAGAAGGTGACCCGGGCCAGGTCGGCGCCGGCGGCGGCGCACAACCGCCGCGCCCGCGGCTGCAGCGCCGTCGCGGCATTGATCCGCACCGGCTCAAAGCGGCTGATCGCCGCGACGTACTTGGCGAACGCATACGGCACGGGGCGGAACTGGCCAGGCCAGGTGGAGCGCTTGTGTGGCCAGGAGAGCCAAACCGCCGCCTGCGGCTCCCATTCGGCGGGCATGCGAAAGCCGAGCGCGGCGGGCGTGGCCGGAGCGGCGAGGCGGGACGGACGAAGGGCGTTTTTGGCTTGGGTCACGAGCAAAGGACGGACGAAGGAGGTTTCAGGCGGAAGTCTCACGGCAGCGCGGCACAAGGCCCACCGCGCGAGATGGTCGGATACTGTGACGCCTCAGTCGATGAAGCGGCGGGTGAGATTCTCGTACGCGTCGATCCGGCGATCACGCAGGAAGGGCCAGTGGGTGCGCGTGGTGTCGACCTGGCCGAGTTCGAGGGGCACCACGAGGATCTCCTCTTGGTCGACGCTGGCCTTGGCCAGGATCTGCCCGCTGGTACCCGCGACAAAGCTCTGGCCCCAGAACTCAATGCCGTCGCCCCCTTCCGGACGCTCGACGCCGATCCGGTTAACCGCCGCGACATAGCAGCCGTTGGCCACGGCATGGCTGCGTTGGATCGTCTCCCAGGCGCCGTGCTGATTGGCGCCGTGTTCCTGCTTCTCGCCCGGGTGCCAGCCGATCGCAGTGGGATAAAACAAGATCTCGGCCCCCTGCATGGCAGTGAGGCGCGCGGCCTCCGGGTACCACTGGTCCCAGCACACGAGCACGCCGATGCGGCCGAACTTGGTGTCCCACGCGCGAAACCCGGTGTCGCCCGGCGTGAAGTAGAACTTCTCGTAGTAGAGTGGATCGTCCGGGATGTGCATCTTGCGGTACACGCCGAGCAGCTTGCCATCGGCGTCGATGATCACCGCGGTGTTGTGGTACAGCCCGGCGGCGCGTTTCTCGAACAGCGACGCCACAACAACCACGCCGTGTTTGCGGGCGAAACTCTGGAAGGCCTTGGTACTCGGGCCAGGGATCGGCTCGGCGAGGCCGAAGTACTCGTGCTTCTCTGCCTGGCAGAAGTACTGCGACCGGAACAGCTCCTGGGTGCAGATGAGGTTCGCACCGCGCTTCACGGCGCGCTCCGCCAGCGCGAGCGTCTTTTTCAAGTTCGCGGCCGGATCGGCGGAACAGGCGTGCTGCAGGAGGCCAAGGGTGACGGTGCTCATGGTGGAGGGGGCAAAACGTTGTGGGCGTCGCGGCGCCGAACACAACCCTAGGCCTGACCGCGTCGGCCGCGCAAATCGCGCCTTGTTTCGACGCCCGGTCCAACCGGCGGCCGCACCGACACTGTCCCTCCGCTGACGGGCCGGGACAGCGGAGTCTGGCGGCGTTGGCCGTCCTACTTCTTCACGCGAAGCAGGTACACGTCGCCATTGCCCGCGCGGCTACTCGTAAACAGCACGTACCGGTCGTCGGGAGAGAACGCCGGATGCGGGTGCCAATGCTGCTGGGAAAACAAGCTGCCATGGCGGAAGACGTGCCGGCCGGTCAGCTTGCCCTCCACCAAGTGGTAAAGGTTCAGGTACGGCGCACTCTCCTTGCCATCCCCGACGAACCAGCGCCCGTCATGGCTCACCTGCGTGTGGCCGTCGAAAAACTCCGTCGGGTATTCGCGATACGAGCCATCCCGGGTATCCGCGACGCCGATCATCTTGGCCTTTTTGGGGTACGTGGCCTGGTAGCCAACGTGGATGCCGTCGGGAAACCAATACTCGTGGCCGATACTCAGCGCCGGCGTTTCCTCCGGGCGCAACGGCCGATTGCCGGCGGCGCTGACGAGCCACATCCGCTGCTCGACCTGATCCCAGCGGCCCTCGTGGCAGTAGAGCGTCAGGTCCGGATTGGTCGGGCTCATGATGACGTGGCTGATCCACTTCTTCTGCCGCGCCCGTTCGTGCCACCCGGTCCCATCCGCGCGACCAATCATCACCGCGCTCCACGGTCGCTTGGTGAAGCGCTCGTTCATGTCGGAATAGATCACGTCCGTCTTCGTAGCCACGTGGATCTTCTCGCTGATCGAAAACGCGACTGTGTCGCCGGCGTCCGTGACCGACACCGCCGCGCCGACGCTGTAGCCTTCGGGAACGGTCGTGATCGTGCGCTCCTTGAGCGTGGTGAGGCTCACCGCCTTCACGAGGTTGCCGTCGCGGTAGAAGACTTCCCGGGTGGCCGCGCAGACATCAGCCCCCGTGCCGGCGATCGCCTTCCCGTCGGTCAGCTGCACGAACGCGAATGTCCGCAGGTCGAGGTAGTAGAGATTCCAGGCGCCGGTGCGGCGCGACGTGAACACGAGGCCGTGGTCTTCCGGTACGAAGCTGTGGCTCGTGAAGTACAGGCCGCTGTCGTCGGCAGGATCGGTTGTCACCTGGATGACTTCCCAACCGGACTCCTCGGCGAGGAATGTCTTCTGCTCCGCCGGATAACGGACTCCCTTCCCTCCCCGCGCTCCGGCTGCGTCGAGCACGGGAGCGGTGAGGGCGAGCACACACAACAGCGCTGGCTTGATCATGTGCCGCCAGACGCACGTGAGCGGAATTAGGCACCGCGCGCCGGATTGGCCGAATGGCCAAGGGTGGCGCCGCCGAAAAACGATCGAGGCTGCGCCGGTCGAACCGGTGCAGCCTCGGCAAGACAGATCCACGGCGCGGCGCGGACGCCGAGCTCAGTATACGACCTTGTTCAGCGGATACTCGACGATGCCTTCGGCGCCGAGCGCCTTGAGCTGCGGGATGATCTCACGGACCACGCGCTCGTCGATGATTGTCTCCAACGCGACCCAGCCCTCGTTCGCCAGCGGCGAGACGGTCGGATTGCGCAGCGACGGCACGGCCTTGATGATCGCGTCGAGCGACTTCGTCGGCGCGTTCATCTTGAGGCCGACCTTGGACTCGGCTTCGAGCGCGCCCTGCAGGAGCAGCGCGATCGTCTCGATCTTCGCCCGCTTGGCGGGATTGGCCCAGCTCGCCTTGTTGGCGATGAGCTTGGTGTTGGTCTCGAGGAGCGTGTCGACGATCCGCAGCTTGTTCGCCCGAAGCGAACTGCCGGTCTCGGTGATGTCGACGATCGCATCGACCAGGTCGGGCACCTTGACCTCGGTGGCGCCCCAGGAGAACTCGACGTTCACCTTCACGCCCTTCGACTCGAAATAGCGCTTGGTCGTCTGGACCAGCTCGGTGGCGATGCGCTTGCCCGCGAGGTCGGCGGCCGACTTGACCGACGATGCCTCGGGGACGCAGAGCACCCAGCGCGACTTCTGCGTGGAGACTTTGCTGTAGATCAGGTCGCACACGTCGACGACGTCGGACTCATTTTCCTGGATCCAGTCCTGGCCGGTGAGCCCGCAGTCGAAGAACCCATGCTCCACATAACGGCTGACCTCCTGGGCGCGGATGAAACGTCCGTCGAGCTCCGGATCGTCGATCGACGGCCGATAGCTCCGCGAGCTGGTGGTGATCTTCCAACCCGCCTTGGCGAACAGGTTCTTGGTGGATTCCTCAAGGCTGCCCTTCGGCAGCCCGAGCATCAGGAGAGGTGCTTTGTCGGACACGCCATGACGCCAATCACGCGGGCAAGTGCACTCAAGCCATTTGTGAGCCCCTTGCGACCTGGGGTCACCCGCGTGCGTCATATGTGGCGGCCCGCCGGACTGCGCGCGCTTTTGTGCCGATCGATCAAGTAAACGAGTCGCAACACCGCACAGGACGGCGTCCCGCCCGGCAGTTGACAACAACTGGCCGCAACTTCAAAGACACCAAGCAGCGTCGTATGCCCAACCCTCCTCCTGCCCGCATTGAGGCAAAGCCGCTCATCGTGATCGTCGAGGACGAAGCCGAGCTCGCATCGCTTGTCGCGCTCCACCTCGAACGAGAGGGCATGCACACCCAGATCTGCAATCGCGCGGTCCACGCCCTGAATTTCCTCCGGCGCAATTTTGCGAACTTGGTATTGCTGGACATCAACCTTCCCGACCAATCGGGCTTCTCGCTGCTGGAGGAACTGAAGGCGGCCGACGTGACCGTCCCGATCATTTTTCTGACCGGCAATGTCGAGGAGACGATGAAGGTCCGCGGCCTCGAGAGTGGCGGCGACGACTACATCACGAAGCCGTTCAGCTACGCCGAACTGACGGCCCGGATCCGCGCCGTGCTGCGCCGGACCGAGGCCAAGGCGGATCTCAACGTCACGAAGAACGTCCGGCTGACCGACGAGCCCTTTGATTTCTGCGGCGCGCACGTCACGCCCGAGCGGCTCGAGATCAGCTTCCCCGACGGCGCGACCCAGAAGCTGGGCCGCAAGGAACTCGGCATCCTCGCCTACCTTAATTCTCATCCCGGCCAGGTGATCACGCGCAAGGCGTTGATCCATTCCGTGTGGGGCATCCACGCCGACGTGCGCAGCCGCTCGCTTGACCAATACGTGGTCAAGGTGCGCGACTTGTTCAGCGCGCACGGTCTCAATCTGGACGCGTTCCGAACGGTCCACGGGATCGGTTACATTTTCGACCCGTCCGGCGTCTCGACCGAGGGCCGCTCGTAGCGCGAACGGGCGCGGCCTGCGCCGGCCCGACACGCGCCGGATCAGAACAACTCCCCCTGCTCCGCCTTTTGCGCCGCGGGCCGCGGTGCGGGAGCGAGCCCGGCCACGGAGGCGGTGGGCGATGACGCAGCAGCATGCGCCCCGCCGATTCCCGGCACCGGCATCGAAGCGACGGCCCCGCCCGCGTACCGACGGCGTGCCTCCACGCCGGTGGAGCGCATCTCATACTCGTCCATCAAGCGGAAGAGCTCGGGCGGATTGGGCGTGCGCCACTCGGGGGCGACGCGCGGCAGGGCCAGGTTGAGGGTGGTGAGCCGCAGGTTGAGCCGCAGCCGCTCGGCGTTGGTCGCGACCGCCTCGCGGAACCGCTCGGGCTTGAGTTCGCCTGCTTTCGCGACGACGCACTCCACGCTGCCGCCGCATTCGGCCAGCCACTTGGCGGCAGTCTTCGGGCCGACCCCGTCGAGGCCCGGGATATTGTCGGAGGTGTCGCCCACCAACGCCAGGTAGTGCGCGATCTGCGCGGGCGGCACGCCAAACTTTTCCTGCACGCCGGCCGCATCGAGCAGGCGCCAGCCGAGCTTCGGATTGGCGGACGGCGGCGGCAGCATGATCCGGATGCGGTCATCGACGATCTGGGCAAAATCCTTGTCGCTGCTGACGATCACGACGTCGTGCCCGTCGCGCGCGAGGGCGACGGCCTCCGATGCGAGCAGATCGTCGCTCTCGACGCCCTGTTGCTCGATGCCGGCGAGGCCCATGGCGCGGGTCAACGCCTTGATCGGGTCGATCTGCTGCCGCAGGGCATCGGGCATCGGCTTGCGTTGCGCCTTGTACGCCGCGTGAAGCGCCACCCGGTCCTCCGATTCACCGAGGTCGAAGAACACGAGCGTCGCATGGGGATGCTCCTGGTCGATGAGCTTCCACAGCGACTTCACCCAGCCGTGCAGGGCCCCGGTGGGAAAGCCGCGGGACGAAGTGAGCTCCGGCAGCGCGTGGAAGCAGCGGTAGGCGAGGTTGAACCCGTCGACGAGGAGCCATTTGGACATGAGCGGAAGTGAACGGGCGGATGCCGAAGTAACAAGGCACAATCCGCCGCGCGCCGTGGGCGGAGCGACTTGGGTCTTGTTACTTGGCAGTCCGGGCTTTGAGGTGTCGGCGTGAGTTCCGGTTTATCGTACAAGATCGCAGTCCTGGTCTTCCTGCAGAACGAGGCGGGCGAGCATTTGCTCCTGCTCCGCGCCAAGCCGCCGAATTACGGGATCTGGAGCCCGATTGGCGGAAAGCTGGAAATGCACCTGGGCGAGTCGCCGTTCGAGTGCGCCGTGCGCGAGACGTTCGAGGAGACCGGATTCGTCATCAAGTCGGACGACCTGCACCTCTTCGCCGCGATCGCGGAGAAGGCGTACGAAGGGCAGTCCCACTGGCTGATCTTCCTGTTCAACTGCAAGAAAGTCCTGCCGCAGCTCCCGCCCGACATGCACGAGGGGAAGTTTGGCTTCTTCTCCCGGGCGACGATCGACACCTTGCCGATCCCGGACACCGATCGCAGCGCGCTCTGGCCAATCTACGACAAGTACCGCGACCGCTTCGTGATGCTGAAGGCCAACTGCGCCCCGGGTCAGCCGGTCAAAGTCGAGATCGAGCAGATCACGTAGGGGCCGCCGGCGGACGCAGCCGCATCCGGCACTCTGCTGGGTGGCGGCCACGGCGCACGACCGCCCCAGTCGAAGTATCCGGACATTATTCCGCGGAGTATCTGGACATTATTCCAAGTGCCTGGCTGACGGAGAATTATAATTGCACTCTCCTTACCTATGACTCCTTACCTGGGCTCCTTGCCAGCGGCAGCCAAGATGTGGAAGTTCGCCATGGAGATGCCGCTGAGCATCGCGCCGACGATCCCGAGGAAGCCCTGGTCGGTGCCGCAAAGGTAGACGTTCGGGAGGGAGGTGCGGCCTTGCCGACGTTTGTGCGGTGACCCGTAAATCGCGCCGGCGATGTGGCCTGTGAAGCGGGCGACCGTGCGCGGCGTGAACATGTCGGTGGCCACGGTGGCCGTGGCGAGCGTCGCATCGTCCACGGCCGGCAGAAAACGCCGACCGCTGTTCTGGACGGCGGTAAACCAGCGCGCCTTTGCGGCGCGGTAATCGGCCTCGGGCAGGTGCGCCCAGCGGGCGAAATTGGCGAGGCACGTCACCCGGAGCATGCCTTCCGGCAGCACGCGGCCGGCCCCGAATTGGAAATTGTTCGGAATGCAGACGACGCCGCTTCGAACGTCGACCGCCTCGGACGGGCGCGCGTACTCGAAGCGCATCGAGTCGTTGAAGAACACGATCGTGTCGTCCCCCCACCCGAGCGCCTCAGGCTGCGTGTTCAGCACCGTCATCGTCTCCACGTAGGAGAGGCGCGGCAGCTCCGCGGCCGACGCCGGCGCGGTGCCGTCAGTGGTCGCTTGCAGGTCCGACGGGCGCGCACCAACCGGCCCGACGATCAACGCCTCGGTTTCATCCGCGCCGATCGAGGAGATGACCTCGTGGGCGAGGATCTCTTCACCGGAATCCAGCACGACGCCGATAGCGCGGCCGTCGCGCACGAGGATGCGTTGCACGCCGCACTTCATTCGCCGCTCCCCACCGGCCGCGCGGTACTTGTCCAGCAGCACCCGCAGGATCAGCCGCACGCCTTCGTACGGACGCGCGAAGCCCTCGACAAAGACCGCCTTGAACATGATCGCGAACTGCCCGAGCTCCATGTCCCGCTCCACCGCGCTGCCGTAGTACATAAGCGGGCAGAACAACATATCCTCGAGCACCGGATCGGTGATGAAGCGGCGCACTTCCGCCCGGGCTGACGTCGGCTCCGCATCGAGCGCGGTGTCGTCCAGGCTCCGCAGGCGTGCGACGAGCGCGCGAAATCCATCGATCTGCCGGGGAAACTTCGCGGCCAGCTGCGCCTCCAACACGCTGAAATCGTTGGTAAACTCGAGTGACAGTTCGCCCTGGGGTCCAAATGCGACCCGCGAGCGCTTCTGTTCGCAGAGGGCAAACTCGTCGCGATCGATGCGCAGTTGCCGGAGCAGCTTGGTCAGCGGCGTTCCCTTCACGCCGGGGGCGACGTAATTCGTCATCGCGTGCAGGCCGACGTCGAATTTCCGGCCGGCGATCGCGTAAAACCCGTTCAGTCCGCCGACGGCGTTGTGGCGTTCGAAAATACAGACCTTCTTGCCGAAGTGCGCCAGGCGGATGCCCGCGGCCAGTCCGGACATGCCGGCGCCGATGATGACGACATCGTACTGGGAGGCGGAATTCATGGCGTGTTGGAGCGGGCGACCTGCGGCGATCGAATGGGGCCCGCGGCGCACGACGAGCAAATTCACCGGCCAGCAAAAAGCCGGACCCGAGCGGGTCCGGCGGCAAAGTGGTCGGCGGGGAGCAACCCGCGGCGGTCCTTATTTCTTCGCTGCGATCGCGTTGAACTTCGGGGTCAGGTACTCGGCGCTGCTGTCGAGCGAGGCGAGCTGGATGTACTCCTTCTCGGGCACCTCGATGCCGTACCGTTTCCGGAGCTCCATCACGATATCCAAGAAGTCCATGCTATCGAGCTGGAGCTGGTCGCGCAGGCGCACGTCGGGCTTCACATTGCTCAGATCTTCGTCGGGCGCGATGTCCGCGATGATGTCCAGCACCACCTTCTTGCATTCGTCTTTTGTCATGGTCAGCGAGGGCGAGGATTAGGCGACAAACCGCTTAACAATCAACGTGGAATTTATCCCGAGCATCCCGAACGAGTTGTTCAGGATCGTATCCACCGTGGCGACGGTCCGCGGCTGATTCAGGACCAGCCCCGGCAGCGCGCATTTCGGGTCGAGATTGTCCACGTTGATCGTCGGGTGAACGACCTTGTCATTGAACGACGGCAGGTTGCCCGCGAGCTCCAGCGCACCGGCGGCGCCCATCGCGTGGCCGATGAAGCTCTTCGTGTTGTTCACGAAGGTGTCGGGGCAGGTGTCGCCAAACACGGTGCGAATCCCTTCCGTCTCCTGGATGTCACCCATCGGCGTCGCCGTGGCATGCGTGTTGACGATGTGGATATCCTGCGGGGTGAGCCCGGCGCGCTTGATGGCCGCGCGGATGCACTCGGTCTGGCGGACGGGATTCGGCAGCACGTAGTCGCTGGCGTCGCTGTTGACGTGGTAGCCCGAGATCTCGCCGTAGATCTTGGCGCCGCGCGCCACCGCATCCTCCAGCCGTTCGAGCGTGTAGAGGCAGCCGCCTTCGGAGATGACGATACCGTTGCGCGCGAGGTCGAAGGGCCGCGAGGCCTTGTGCGGATCCTCATGGGTCGCGAGCGCGTTCTGGGACTTGAAGCCCGCGAAGATGCCGAAGGTGTGAATGCTCTCGCTGACACCGCCGCAAATGGCGAAGTCGACTTCGCCCAGCCGCAGCATCTGGGTCGCGTGGATGAGGCCGAGGTTACCGGCGGCACACGCGGCGCCGATGGTGTATGCCGGCCCCGTCACGCCGAGGTTCAGTGAAGCCTCGCCCGCCGGGTTGTTGGCGACAGTGCGAGGGTTGTGGTAGTGCGACCAGAACTTGGTGTCGTAGTTGAACTTGGAGACGTTGTAGATCTCGTTCTCGGTCTCGACGTTACCGTGCTCCGTGCAGCCAATGTAGATGCCAACGCGGTCCTTGGGCACGGTCTCGAAGTTCACCCCGCTGTCGGCCAACGCTTCCCGCGCGCAGTAGATCGAGATGCTGCCCGCCCGCGTACCCACCCGCAGCTCCTTCTTTTTCTGATACTTAAGCGGGTCGTAATGGCAGACGCCCGCCAGCTGGGTCCCCATGTAGCGCACGTCGATCCGTTCGATGCCGGCGCGCCCGGCGAGGAGATTCTGCCGGAATTCCGGCAGGTTGTTTCCGTTCGGGGCGGTCAATCCGACGCCCGTGATGACAATGCGCGCTGGCTTCATGCTGGGTGAAGGGCAACTCGGTATCGGAGTGGGCCCCGAATGCAACCCTCGGCTATTTCCTGCGGCGAGAGGGCCGAAGGAGCGTGGTTTGCCTCGGCAAATCCGCGAGCCGCGCAGCGCGGAAAACGGGACGTCCGGCCACCCCCGCCGACACGATTCGGCCTTGCGAGTGCCGCCGTCCCCTTGTCCCTTAGTCCCTCACTCCCTCAATTCCTCAATCCTTTCCTATGAACGTCCTTGTTGTTGGAGGTGCCGGGTACATCGGCAGTCACTGCGTCCGCCAACTTGTCGCTGCCGGGCATCATCCGGTCGTGCTCGACAACTTCGTCTACGGCCATCGCGGCGCCGTCGCCCCCGGCATCAAGGTCCATGAGGGCAATCTCGGCGACGAGGCGTTCGTCAGCCGCGTTCTCCGCGAGGAGAAGATCGAGGTGGTGATGCACTTCGCGGCCTACTGCTACGTCGGCGAATCCGTGACCGACCCGCTGAAATACTACTTCAACAACTCGGTCGCGACCTTGCACCTGCTCAAGGCGATGCTCGAGACCGGCGTGAAGAAGTTCGTGTTCTCCTCGACGTGCGCGACCTTCGGCATTCCGGCGACGCTCCCGATTCACGAGAACTTGCCGCAGGCCCCCATCAATCCTTACGGCCAGACCAAGCTCGACATCGAAAACGCGCTCAAGGCCCTGGCTCACGCCAACGGTCTCAGCTTCGCCGCCTTCCGCTACTTCAATGCGGCGGGCGCGTCCGAGGACGGCCTGATCGGCGAGGACCACAGCCCGGAGACACACCTGATCCCGGTGACGATCGACGTCGCCGTCGGCAAGCGCCCGTACCTGGAGTTGTTCGGCACCGACTATCCGACGCCCGACGGCACCTGCCTGCGGGACTACGTGCATGTCGATGACCTGAGTCGCGCGCACATCGCGGTGTTCGACAAGCTGGGCAAGCCTGGCACGCAACTGTTCTACAATCTCGGCACGGGCCGCCCCACCTCCAACCGCGAGGTCATCCGGGCCGTCGAGAAGATCACGGGCAGGAAGGTGACGGTGAAGGAGAGCCCCCGTCGGGCCGGCGATCCCCCGGCGCTCTACGCCGACTCCACGAAGGCCCAGAAGGAGCTCGGCTGGCAGGTGAAGTTCCCGACGATCGAGAGCATCGTCGAGACGGCGTGGAAGTGGCACTCCACCAAGCCGAACGGTTACGGCGATCGCAAGTAACGCCGCTGAGAACTGCACATCCGAGATAACTCGCCAAATCTGGCTAGTTACGGTCGATAACTCGCCAGATTTGGCGAGTTATCTCCGCCGCTTGCGACCTGCATGAAAAAGGGGCACCCGCAACGGTGCCCCCTTTTTTCGGTCTCGAACCAGCTCAGCCCTTCGAGCCGTACTTCACCGAGCAGCCGTAGGGCTTGGTGTTGGTGTCCTTGATCGGCTGGCCGGCCTTGATCGCGGCCAGCGCTTCGCGGACATAGTTCGTTGCCCGGGCAATATCGTCCTTCTTCGCCGTCGGGATGCTGTCGATGCCGCCTTGGTACACGAGGTTGCCGGAGGCATCGATGATGAACAGGTGCGGCGTGGTCTTCGCCGCGAACAGGTGCCCGACCTTGCCCTCGGGATCCCGCAGGTAGTGGGCCGGGGCCGCATGGTGCTTCTTCAGGTAGTCCTTGAGCGCGTCCGCGCTGTAGTCGGCTCCCTGCAGGCCGGGCGCCCCAGAGTTGATGATCAGCCAGACGACGCCATCGGCCGCGGCGGCCTGCTGCAGCTTCGGGATGTTCTCGCTCTCGTAATGTTTCTTCACGAGCGGGCAGTCCGGGTTGTGCCACTCGAGCACGACCACCTTGCCGCGGTACGCGGAGAGGGACTGCGGCTGGCCGTCGATATCGGTGAGCGTGAAGTCCGGGGCAGGCTGACCAACCTCCACTCCCGCGCGTGCCGGGGTGAAGGCGAGCATGGCCGAGGCGGCCAGCGTGAGAACAAGCGATTTGATGTGGGTCTTCATGGTGAGCAGAGGCACGACGAATGGAATGGGAGCGGGTTGCGCGCCGGGAGGCCGGAAGTGATCACCCAGGCGGCGCGCGAATGAAGCCGGAGCACGCCGAATTTCAATTCGCCGCGCTTCCGAGTCCGCCGTGCTTCGATGTGCCCGACGCCAGGGGCCGCCGCCGTGTCGGCGAGGCGAGCGGTCCCCTGCTGGCCCAGATTGCATTTGCGGCAGTCTCCTGCGGCCCCGTACCCTCGCCCGGTGCTGGGCTGGCTCGCCGACTCCTTCCGATTCGCGTGGGCCCTGCTGTACTGGAACACACGCAAGTCCTGGTTTCGGTTACGGCGGGGGCGTTCGCCATGCCCATGTCAGTCGTTAAGCGACTCCGGCCGGGCGATGGACACGCGTTGCGATGCCTGCCTGGGCTGGCACCAGCCCGCCCGTTTCCGTCGCGTCTGTCCGTTGCTCGTGTCCACGCCCGATGGGCTGCGCTGCTCCGTCAACACATCCGACGTGCGTCCCTTCTGGGGCCTCGCCGGGATTTACGTGGGAGGCGCACTGCTGGCCGTCTATCTCGCGGCGGTGCTCGCGGTCTTTGCCCTGCTGCGGGGCGTCGGGTATCCGGTGAGCATCGTGCACATTGGGCTTCCGCCCATGTGGCACCGGGTCGGTGAGGCACGCGGCTGGTTCTTTCTGAATCGTTCGCAACAGGCATTCGCGGCGGGGCGGACGAACGAGGGCATGCTGTACCTGACGAATGCGTACGAGTTCGACCCCAGGAACTACCGGGCCGGGCTCGCTCTGGCGCAGCACACCCAGCTGCCCAACCCGCCGCGGTCCGACCAGATTTTCCAGCGCCTGCTCAACGACCATCCCGCGGAACGCGAAGCGACGGCGCAGCAGTGGTATCGCGCCTTGCTCGCCCGCGGTGATTTCGAACGCATCAGCGAGCTGGCCACCAGCCGCGTCCTCGCCGACAGCCCTTCCGCCAACGTCTGGATGCGCGCGCTCGTGTTCGCCTCCCGACACGGCGGCAGCGAAGCCCACCTGAATGCGATTGTCTCCAGCCCGCTGCCCACCGCCCGACGCTGGCAGCCACTCGTCCAGACGGAATTGCTCGCACGTGCCCAACGCCTGGCGGACGTCAGGACCGCCGTTACGCGCCCCTGGGCACCCGACGCCCCACCCTACACGATTCTCTACCGGGTCGAGATGCTCGTGCGCCTGGGCGATCCCACCGCCGCGATGAACCTGCTTCTCGCGCAGCGACCGCGGCTGGACGACGAGGCCTTCTTCACCCTGCGTCTGCACTGCCTGGCCAGTGCGGGCGCCTACGACACGCTCCGGACCGAATTCGACACCGTTCTCCTCCGGCCGCCGCTGACGCAGCCGATCCTCAAGATCATGTGTGCGCAACTGATCCGTCATCCGGATCGCATCCTGTTCGACAAGGTACTGGCGAAGGTCGAGGCCGCCGGCATGCCCTTCAACGATTCGACCGCCGGCGGCTGGTTCTCCCTCCTCTGCACCGCCGGTGTTGCCGGAGACGAAGCCCAGTTGCGGGCGCTCGCATCCCGCATCGGCAACCTCGCGCCCGCGCCCTTTGCCGCGCTACCGATGATCGAGAGCTTTTTCCGTGGCCGCATGGCGGAGCGACGGGCGACCGCCTTTCTGCCCCTGCTGCCGATGCCGATCGAGGTTACCTATGCCATGATCGACCGCTTTCCGGGCAGCCGGCTGACCGA
Source organism: Opitutus sp. ER46 (assembly GCF_003054705.1). NCBI lineage: Bacteria > Pseudomonadati > Verrucomicrobiota > Opitutia > Opitutales > Opitutaceae > Opitutus > Opitutus sp. ER46. The sequence goes on along the minus strand of NZ_QAYX01000017.1, from coordinate 128,449 downwards.
CACCGCCGCGGATGCGGGCAGATAGGCACGGGCAACCGCCCCGCCGTTCGCCACCAAATTCTTTACCGCCTTGCGCGACGGCAGCGCTTGGGTTGCCATGCCCGGCCATGCCACTTCGCGTCACCAAGGCCGAAATGAAGATCCTGTCCGCCCTCGCCGTCCTGGTTGTCCTGGGTCTCATCGGCATGGCCGTGCTCTGAATCGTATGAACGAGGTCTCCTCTTCCATCCGGGCGCCGGTCTTTCGCCTTTCCGTGCTTCTGCCCTGGTTCTTCACCGTTGTTTTCGCCGCGGCCGCGCTCGTCGTCGGATTTCGATACGAGACGGCGCAGGCGGAATACGCGCTTCTGGAGCAGACGCACACCCTGACGGAACTCGAGTTGAAGCGCCTGCGGGCGCAGCTGGAGGCCGAACGCATCCTGGCGGCGAAGCTCGCGGCCGACTACGACGTGCTCAAAGCCGCGGCCAAGCCGACTCCGGCGACTGTTCCGTAGCGGGAGCAGGCCTGGGATGGCGTAAGACGGCCTCTTACTTGAAACTTGTCATGGGAAAACCGGCTGAGGAGTCTCGGCCGGTATGATTATCAAACCGAAGGTTCGCGGCTTCGTCTGTGTCACCGCCCACCCCGAAGGTTGCGCCGCACATATTCAGGAATGGATCGATTATGTGAAGGCGCAGGCGCCGATCTCGCAGGGCCCCAAGAAGGTCCTCGTGATCGGGGCCTCCACCGGGTACGGCCTGGCCTCCCGCATCGCCGCCGCCTTTGGCTCGAATGCCGCGACGCTGGGCGTGTTCTTCGAACGCCCCTCCGACGAGGGGCGCCCCGCGACCGCGGGATGGTATAACACGATCGCCTTCACGGCGGCCGCCCGGGCCGCCGGGCTTTACGCGAAGAATCTCAACGGCGACGCGTTCTCCGATGAGATCAAGCAGAAGGTCATCGAGCTCATCAAAGCGGACCTCGGCCAGGTTGACCTGGTCGTCTACTCGCTCGCTTCTCCCCGGCGCACGCACCCCAAGACGGGAGCCACCCACAAGTCCGTGCTGAAGCCGGTTGAAGCCCCGTACACGAACAAGACCGTGGATACGGATAAGGGCGTGGTCAGCCAGGTCACGATCGAGCCCGCCTCCGAACAGGAGGTCCAGGACACGATCGCCGTCATGGGCGGCGAGGACTGGGAGCTTTGGATGAACGCGCTCTCGGACGCGAAGCTCCTGGCGCCCGGCGCCCAGTCGGTCGCGTACTCGTACATCGGGCCGGAGGTGACCTGGGCAATCTACAAGAACGGCACCATCGGCCTCGCCAAGAACGATCTCGAGCGCGCCGCCCGCAACATCGACTCGCTCCTGAAGCTGAACGGCGGCGGTCGGGCGTTCATTTCGGTCAACAAGGCCCTGGTCACCCAGGCGAGTTCGGCGATCCCCGTCGTCCCGCTCTATATCTCGATTCTCTACAAGCTGATGAAGGCCGCCGGCACGCATGAGGGTTGCATCGAGCAGATGTACCGCCTCTTCGCGACCCACATGTACAACGGTCACACTCCGAAGTTCGATGAAGGTGGCCGCGTACGTATCGACGATCTTGAAATGCGCCCCGAAATCCAGAGCGCCGTCCAGGCCATCTGGCCGCGCGTGACGACGGAGAACCTCGCGACCGAGACCGACATTGCCGGCTACCGGACCGAGTTTCTGAAGCTCTTCGGATTCGGTCTTCCCGGCGTGGATTACGACGCGCGCACCGAGCCGCACCGGCCGATGCTTTGAGCGACAGGCCGAGTCCGCCGCGCCATCGACTCCACGCTGGGAGCGGTGGCGCGATCGGCACTCACGACCTGTGGAAAATTCCCCATGCGTTTGGTCCTGCAGCGTGTCGCCTCTGCGCGTGTGTCCGTGGAAGGCGTGATCACCGGCGAGATCGGTGCCGGCCTGCTCCTCCTGCTGGGCGTCGCACCGCACGACACCGACGAGGATGCGCGATGGCTCGCCGAGAAAGTCACCGCGCTCAGGATCTTTGAGGACGCTGAGGGCAGGATGAATCGCTCCGTCGTGGACGTCGGAGGCGGGATCCTGGTCGTCAGCCAGTTCACCTTGTTCGCCAGCACGCGCAAAGGCACACGTCCCTCTTTCAACGACGCTGCCCGGCCTGACGTAGCCATCCCGCTCTATGAGCGCTTCGTCAGGCTCGCCAGTGAGGCGCTCGGACGTCCCGTCGCCACCGGCAGATTCGGCGCGATGATGTCAGTGCAACTCGTCAACGACGGCCCCGTGACGCTCGTCATCGACTCCAAGGCGCGCGAATAGCGCGGCGCTTGTCAGCCCCGCCGCGCCGCCAACCTGCTGCCCTTCTCCCCTTTTCCGGCCGCGGTTGGCAGTTGCGCTGCAACTAATTGGGATAGGGGCCCGGCGTCTGCGCGCTCATTGGGGATTTTTCCCCAACGGCAAGAATTGCCGAGCACGCATTTTCATCCCAATCTACTATACATCTGCTATTTACAACACTCTTTTCTCTTGGCATGCGAAATGCAATATCCGGGCGACTACACCTGTAAAACCCTTACCAAGAAAACCGTACCGATGAGATTCCTCAAAACAGTGATTCAGCTGTTGGTCGCCGGAGCTTTCGCGGTGACGGAGGCGGTCCTCTACTTCGGAGAACTACCGATCGCCCGTCGCTGGCATCGCAAACATTCCTAGGCCTTCGCGGCCACGTCATTTTCTAGACTGACGAGCCAACTCGCCCCTGCCGAGTTGGATTGGCTTTCAATAGAATGCAGCAGCCGGGTACAGCCCGCCCCTGTCGGGTTGTACCCGGCTTTTGTTTGAAATCATTCTGGCGACTAGCGGACGGCAGGATTTCGATTGTCGCGTATGGGCAGACGTGAATCCCAGTTCGCCCACTTCTTTGATTCGTTTCGACGGATCATCCGACCCTGCCTCCACGGCGGAGGCTTCTTCCTGCGCGATGCCTGACGAGCCGGAAACTCCGCGCGATTTTGGAGCCTTCTATCGCGCCACGCTTTCCCCGCTCCGCCGCTATCTGGCGCGCCTGCTGGGCAATCCGTCGGAGGCACAGGACATCGCGCATGACGCCTACCTCCGCGTCTATCCCACCGTGCAGCGGCAGGAAGCCAATCGCCCCGAAGCTCTCCTCTATGTCACCGCCCGTCGCCTGGCCATCAATCGGCTGAAGCGACGCAGCATCTCCCCAATTACCCCGGAAGGCGTCAGTCTGGAGACGACCGCTGCGCCGCATCCCGACGTCGCGCGCCAAGTGATGGCCCGTCAGGAACTGCAGTTGCTGCAGCAGGCGATCGCGCAGCTGCCGTCGGGCTGCCGCAACGTGCTCCTGCTTCGCAAAGTCGAACTTCTCTCCCACCGCGAAATTGCCGAGCGACTCGGCATCGCCGTGAGCACGGTTGAAAAGCAACACGCGCGCGCCCTCCGGCTGCTCAAGGCGGCGCTGCCCGCGGAATCCAGACTCGCGCCCGCCGACACATCGGTGCCGCGGTCCGGCAAACCATCCCAGGAGGCAACGTCATGAGCCTCTCCCATTCTACCAACCGCAACGCTGACGACCAAGCTGCTCGCTGGGCCGCCAAGCTCGACGGCGGCCCATTGTCCGCCACGGAACGCAACGAACTCGACGCCTGGCTGGCGCAACATCCCGATCACCGCATCCTACTCTCCGAGTATTGCCAGTTCTCCACCGATCTCGAAGCGCAGCTTCCCCTCCTCGTCGCCTCGGGGCAGGTCGCCATGCCCGAGACGGTTCATCCCCGGCGTATCGGCCGGCGTGTTCTCTGGTTTGCCGGTGCCCTCACCGCGGCCGCGGCGGCCCTCACCGTCGTCGTGTGGAGCGGACGCCCAGCGGTCCAGACGGATGCGATCGCGACTTCGTTTGCCGAGCGCAAGACCCTGCGCCTGGCGGATGGCACCGCGGTTGAAGTCAATGCCCGCACCAGCCTCCTGGTGAACCTCGACCGCACGGAACGCCGTGTCCGCATGGCCGACGGACAGGCGTTCTTCACCGTCGCGAAAGACCCCTCCCGTCCCTTCATTGTCGAAACGCCGGCCGGCTCAGTCCGCGTAACCGGCACCGTCTTCGACGTCCACGCCGAGAACGAGGCGGAACTCGAGGTCACTATCGTCGAGGGCTCCGTCCAGGTGCGGCCAAGCTCCAGCAACGCCCGCCCCACACCGGCTCCGGTTTCGCTCATCGGTGGCCAGCAGCTCATTGCCGCACCGGATTCGGTTTCGTGCCGTTCTCTCGCCGCCTCCGAAATCGAGGACGCGCTGGCGTGGCGGCATGGCGAAATCGTGTTCACCGGCGCCACCCTCGATCGCGCGCTCGCCCGGTTCAGTCGATTCCACGGCCGGAACATTTCGGCCGCTCCCGAGATTGCCTCACTCCGCGTCGGCGGTCGCTTCCGACTCGCCGACCTCGACGGCTTCCTGAACGCGATCGAGGCGTTTCTTCCCGTGCAGGTTTCGCGCGATTCGAGCGGCGCGATCGCCGTACGGTCCCGCCCCAGCCGCTAGCCCGCCCGTGCGCGCATTTACCCCAACCGCAGCAGAACCGTCGGCCGATGGCGCCGCCTGCGATCGCCGACGGCGGCACATGACCACGCCATGCGGCGGGCGAACGCCGCGCGCACGCCTCCTGGCGTTGGCCCTCGTGCTCCTCGGGATACTCGCGTTGCCGAGTCTTTCTCGCGGCGCCCCGGTCGAGTTCAACATCCCGGCTCAGTCGGCCGATCGAGGACTCCTCGCCTTCGCCAAACAGGCCAAAGTCGAGATCCTTTTCTCTTATGAGGACTTGCGCCGTGTCCAGTGCCAGGCCGTCGTCGGACGTTTCGAGCCGCGGGAGGCCCTTGAACGACTCCTGCGCGGCACGGGGTTCACCGCCCGCCAGGCCGCTGAGAACCGATGGATCATCACCGGCGCCGCGCCGCCAAGCGGCACCATCCAAGGCACAATTCGCGCGCCGGACGGATCCTCCGCCCGGCGCGTTCGCGTCCTGCTCCCGGCACTCCAGCGCACGCTGGAAACGGACGCGCACGGCAATTTCGCCCTGCCCGACGTGCCTCCGGGCGCACACACGCTCGCAGCGACGGCTCCGGGCTGTCGCCCGCTCCAGATCATCGACATTCCCGTCGTGGCGGGCCGCGTGACCCAGTTGGAGCCCCAGGTCCTTCTGCCCACCGAAGATCCCACGCAGCTCGAACCGTTTGTCGTCCGTGGCCGAGCCTCCCACCTCTCGCCGCTCGATCACAGCGACGCCCTGTACGAACCGCGTCGCGCCGGCGGCAACCTCGACCTGCCCCGCACCGAGAGCGGGCCCCTCCCGTACATGATCTTCAACCGCACCCAGATCGCGCGGAGCGGCGTCGTCAGTCTCAACGAGTTCATCCAGCGCGAGCTCATCGACAGCAACGCCGATGCCCTTCCGCCGGAGCAGAACGGTAGCGCCGAGAGCGTGCTCGTCGGGAGCAGCAACGTCAGCATGCGCGGCTTCAAGGAGGAGGAGACCGTCATCCTCGTGAATGGCCGCCGCCTGCCCGAGGTCCTGATCAGCGGTGAGATCAACGGCCAGCGGAATGATATCCAGCCGCCCGACGTCAGCTTTATCCCCCTCAGTCTGGTCCAGCGCGTCGAGGTGCTGCCCGTCGCGGCCGCGGCACTCTACAGCGGCAACGCCGTCAGCGGGGTGATCAATATCGTGCTCCGGCCTGATGTGGACGCCGATGCCACCGAGGTCACGTCAACCTATACAAACACCCTCGGCGGGTACGACGCCGCGCAGGCCTCCCTCTCGCTGCTCCACGCCCACTCCTTGCTCGGTGGGCGTCTCCGCGTGCGGCTCAATGCCACCTTCACCAAGGCCAGTCCCCCCACCGAGACCGAGCTGGGATTCCGGCAGGCCCGGGTACGCGTCGTGCCGGAGCAGGATGCCGCCGTCTTCGGCGCGACGCCGAACGTCCGAACCATCCGCCCCGTCTCCGCCTTGCCGAAGTCGCTTCTCCCGCCGCTCTTCCCCGCGGGCAACGCGAGCGTCAGTTCGGTCGCGCCCGGCGCCGACGGCTCCGGGGGGCTGGCCGCCTTTCAAGGGCGCGAAGGCCGGCGCAATCTCGGCTTCTTTGACTCGCCCGGCAGCCTCTCGACCGGCTTGCAGAGCTTGGACTTTCCGTACGGCCGCGAGCAGCGTCGCTCCACCTATTTCGGATCCGTCGTGGGTGACGTCACGCCGTGGCTGCAGCTCTCGCTCGACGGCACCTATTCGCACCAGACCGTGCATCGCGGGTTCGATGTCATCGCTGCCGATCTGACGCTCCCGACCGCCTCCCCGCTCAACCCCTTTGGCCAGGAGGTGAAGGTGTCCCTGCTCGAGACCGCTCCACAGCTGGGTGAGAATTACAGCGAAGCCCGGCTCGAGTCGGCCGCCTTCGTCCTCGGCGCGCTCGTCAGCTTGCCCCGCGCCTGGCGGCTCGCCCTGGATGCGCAGTATTCGCGCGCACTCGTCCGCTACCGCGGGCTCTGGGGCGCCGACACCGAGCGCTGGCAGCGGTTGATCAATGAGGGACGCTACAATCCGCTCCGCGACACGCAGGTCTACGGCCCTCCGCCTGCATTCTACGACGAGGTCCTCGTTTATCGGAAGGGTCGCGGCAAGTTCGCCACCATGGGCGACTACTCCACGATCGATCTCGCCGCCCGGGCAATAAACGAGGCGCTGCCGCTCCCCACGGGCGCGGGCGTGCTCAACCTCGGCGCGGACTATCGCCAAAACCGCCTCGAGAAGTACAACGACGAGCGGCGCTACGCCGATGGCACCGAGTACGATACTCCGACTCGCTGGGATGCCCGTACGCTCACCCGCTACAGCCTGTTTGGCGAGGTCCAGGGGAACGTGGTCCGCCCGGAAGCGCTGCCCCGCTGGCTCGCCCGCATCGAGGGCGATGTGGCGGTGCGGTACGTAGCGGCAAACAGCTCCCGCGAGTCCAACGTCGCCCCGACCTTCGCCGCCAAGATCGCCTTTCCCGGCGGGCTGGCACTGCGCGGCAGCGTCACGACCTCCACCCGGTTTCCCACGCCACACATGAGTCGGCCGTTGATCGTGCCCGGGACCGGTGGTGGCGTGGCCCCCGTCAATCTCGAGGAGATCACCGATCCGCGCCGCAACAACCAGACCTACGCCGTGGCGGTAAATGAGATTCTCACGCCGGACCTGCAACCGGAGTCCACCGCCACGCAGGCCGCCGGGCTCCTCTACCAGGCGGGCAAGGCGCATCGCATACGCGCGGCGATCGATTTCGTGGATACGCGCAAGGTGAACGAGATCGCGTTTATCGACCGCAATACGGCCGTGGCGCACGAAGCGCTGTGGCCCGACCTGATCCAGCGCGCCGCGCCGGGGCCCGGCGAAGCCCCCGGCACCGGGATAATCGAACGGATCACGACCACCCGCGCGAACCTCGCGGACCGCCACTCGCAACACTGGCTGAGCTCGGTCGATTATCGCTGGGACGCGTGCCTCGGCGGGCGGCTCGAGGCCTACGCCCGTCTCCTCGCCTTCACGCGCTACGACGTGCGCTCGCTGCCGACGGAGCCGATGGTCAACGAGCTGAGCCATCCGGACGGCCTCGTGCACCTGCTCAAGTACCGCTCGAATTTCGGCGCCGCGTGGTCGAACCAGAACTGGGGGTTTGGCCTCGATGGTCACTACTTTGCCTCCCGGCTGCTGCGCCAGGCTGAGTGGGAGGCGCAAGGCCACGACCGCATCCGCCCCTACTGGCAGTTCGACGCCTTTGTGCAGACGGAACTGGCGCGTTGGTTGCCGTGGAATCCGTCGCGTTACGGCCTGCGGCTGCAGGTCCGCGTCAACAACCTCCTCAACGATCCGTTTCCCAAGTACGCCAACGACTCCGTCGGCGCGGGCGTCCAGCCTTACGGCGACTGGCGCGGCCGCGTTTATTCTCTGTCGTTGACCGCATCATTCTGAAAGCCGATGGCGGGTCTCGGTTACCGGGTTGTCGTCCCATGCGTCACCATCCGTGCCATGCCCCCCCTTTCTGAAGTTGTCCCTGCTCCGCGCGAGCGCGCTCCGGCCGATCCCGAGCTCAGCGCCTTGCGCGACACGCTCAAGCGCTGCTCGCCCTCAACCATCGAGGCCGCCTGCCTCCTGCATCGCACCGGGGACATGACTCACCTCAAGCCCGTCCTGCTCGGCGTGGTCGAACGTTACGTCGAAAACGATCGGCGCGCCCGCGTCCGCACCGGCGACGATCAGCTCCGGCTGGTCGAAGATCTGGGCATCGATTCGCTGACGATGCTGGAGATCGTCGTCCTCACGGAAGAGGCCCTGCACATCTCCATCAGCAACGAAGAACTCACGCAGGTCCGCACGCTCGGCGACGTGCGCCGTTTCCTGGCCACGAAGGTTGAAACCGCACCGTGGCGGCTCGCTCGCGCGGGCTAGTTCCGTCCGCCGACGCTCAGGGAACGTCCATTGTCCTTCGCCCCCAGCTGGAGAATGAACGGAGCGGCGACTTTCGCCCACGCCTCTGCCTTGGGATAGGCTCCGGCCTCGTCGCCCCAGCAGGAGCGCAACATCTCCGTGTCGATCACGCCCGGGTTCAGCGGCACCGCGGCCATGCCCTCGGGCAGTTCCTCGGCGAGCGCCTTGGTCAGCCCCTCGATGCCCCACTTGGACATGCAGTACGGCGCGACCTTCGCGTCCACGCTGCGGCCCCAGCCCGAGCTGAGGTTCACAATCACGCCCTGGCGGCGCGCCACCATGGCGGGAACGAAATGTCGGATGACGTTCGCGACGCCCCGGAGATTGGCATCGACCAGCTTGGTGAACTCGCGGTCATCGATCTCCCAGAGGGGCGCGGGACGATTCATCACGGCCGCGTTGTTGATGAGCAGGTCAGGCGGATTGTCGTTCTCGAGCACCTTCGCCGCCCAGATCGCCACCTTGGTGTCGAGTGCCACGTCGACGACCGAAAAGTCATGCGGCGCCTGATACGCCATGCGCAGGTCAAACACCGCGTCACCGCTCCGGCCGCAGCCGATCACGGTGTGACCGCCGCGAATGAACTCCTCCGTGAGCGCGCGCCCCAGGCCGCGAGTAACGCCGGTGATGACGATCTTCATGCGTCAACTGGTAGCGCGCGCCCGCCCGACCGCCACCCGAAATTCGGCGGACGCGACTGGTCCGGCGCCGTCGTGGCTTCCGGGACGCAGTCGCGGCGGCCCGCCTACTCGCGAACCAGCAGGCTGAACTTGTGCAGGCCGGCCTTGCGGCAGACGTCCATGACGAACGTCGCTTTCTTCAGTTGCGCGGTCTCGTCCGCGCGAATCAGCACCGGGATTTCGCGGTCGATGTTCTTCACCTGCCGGAGCACGTCCAGCAACTGATTGTCGGCGACTTCGCGGCCGTTGAACGCGAGGCGCCCCTGCGCGTCGATGCCGATGGTGATCGACCCCTTGAACGCATTTTTGCCGGCCGTCTCCGCCTTCGGCAGCGTGATGTTCAGGCTGGCCGCGGTGCGCGCCTGCATCGTCACATACGCAAAGAGTACGAGCATCACCAGGACGTCGATCAGCGGAACCAGCGGGAGCTCCGGCCGACGGCGGCGACGGGTGACCAGGAGGCTCATGGTCCCTTCTGGGCGGGCGTGTCAGCGTGCTGGGCCAGCACGCGTTCGAGCAGCACATCCAATTGCGCCGCATGTTTCTCGATCACGCGCTGCAGGTAGCCGCTGCCGACCAGCGCCGGGAGCGCGATGCAAAGGCCAAGCACCGTCGCGGACAGCGCATAACCGACGCTCTCGGTGAACTGCACCGGATCGGGCATGCGCGTATCAGGGTCGACCACGGAGAATGCGCCGAGGAGGCCGGTCACGGTGCCGATCAGGCCGATGAGCGGCGCCGCGGCGTAGATGGTGTCCAGATAGCTGACGCCACGCTCCATCTTGATCACCTCGAGCCGCGCGTAGGCCTTGATGGCCTCGACGTCGCCCCGGTGACGTTCCGCGAACTCCAGGATGCGCCCGAGCGCAGACCGTTTGTCGCCCGCCGGCGGACGCCCCTCGATCACGGCCTCGGTCAGGTGCTCCGGCAGCACGACCGCACGCCTGAGCGCGAAAAGGCGCTCACAGATGATGAACGTGGCGGCGATGGAGCAAAGCCCGAGCGGATAGATCAGATTGCCAGCCTCGCGAAAGACGCGGGCCAAATCGATGGCGGCGAGAAACATTGGAATGACAGTGGGAGACGCGAGCGCCCGCCAAATGTTCAGAAAAAATGGTCAGGCTGGCCGGATCCTTTCACCCGGCTCCCGTCCCGCGCAAGCCTGGAGCCGACCACGGTTGCCGCGGGTCGGCTGCATTAACTTTGCCCGGTTTCGCCCTCAGGCCGCGAGATACGGCAACTTGGCGGCCGTCTCCTTTACCTTCGGAAGTCCCTCCAGCAGCTCCCCGATGGCATCCCAGCGTCCATTGACGAGGGCGTCGCGCGCCGAGGCCCGAACCTGGGCTGGCACGCGCTCGGTCCCGAACCGGATTTCCTGCTTCGCGACATCCACGACCACCTCCAGCTGCGGGTCGCGTTCGATCGCCGCCGCCACTTTCGCGATATCCTCGCGCTTGGCCGTGGCGCACGGGATGCCGAGCGTCGTGCAGTTGCCAAAAAAGATCTCGGCAAAGTTCTCCGCCACGATGGCCCGGAAGCCGTACTTCTGGATGGCCTGCGGCGCATGCTCGCGCGACGAGCCGCAGCCGAAATTCGCGCCCGACAACAGGATTGTCGCCCCTTTGAAGCGCGGCTCGTTGAGCGGGTGCGGCTTGTCGGTGCCGTCCGCATTCTTGCGCACGTCGAAGAACAGGAACTCGCCCAGCCCGTCGAACGTGACGCATTTCATGAATCGCGCCGGGATGATGCGGTCGGTGTCGATGTCATTGCCGGGCACATAAACCGCGCGGCCGGCAACCTGGGAGATCTGGGCGAGAGACATGGGAGGAAAGAGGGCCCGCGAACTCGCGAGTCAGCGCCGGCTCACCGGCGTGACCCGCGATCATTCGCGGGCGGTGTGTGTGTGTGCGTACCGGAAAATCAGTTGGCGGTGACCGAGAAGACCTGGCGGGCGTCGCTCACCCGCCCCGTGACCGCGGCGGCTGCCACCATGAGCGGGCTCATCAGCAACGTGCGGCCGGTCGGGCTGCCCTGGCGGCCCTTGAAATTGCGATTTGAGGAACTCGCGCAGAGCTGGTCGCCGACGAGCTTGTCGGGATTCATTGCGAGGCACATGGAGCAGCCCGCGCCGCGCCACTCGAAGCCGGCCTCGGTGAGAACCTTGTCGATCCCTTCCTTCTCACACTGCCAGGCCACAATCTGGGAACCCGGCACGGCGATCGCCTTGACCCCCGGAGCCACCCGTTTGCCGCGGACGTACCGCGCCACTTCCTGGAAGTCGCTGAGGCGCCCGTTGGTGCAGGAGCCGAGGAAAGCGACGTCGATCTTGGTGCCGGCGATCGGCGCACCGGCCTGCAGTTTCATGTAGGCCAGCGCCTCCTCGATCGAGGCCTTCTCATCGCCGGAAACCGCCTGCGTCGGATCGGGGATCGACTCCGTGATCGAGATACCCTGGCCCGGATTGATGCCCCAGGTGACCGTCGGGGCGATGTCCGCCGCATTGATCGTGACGACGTCGTCGTAATGGCAGCCCGGATCGCTCGCGAAGCTCTTCCACCGCGCCACGGCGGCATCCCAAGCCGCACCCTGCGGGGCGTACGGACGACCCTTCAGATAGGCAAAGGTGGTCTCGTCGGGATTCACATACCCGGCGCGCGCGCCGCCTTCGATGGACATGTTGCAGACCGTCATCCGCTCCTCCATCGAGAAGCGGTCGAACACCTCGCCCGCGTATTCGTACGCGTATCCGGTGCCGCCATTCACGCCGAGCACCCGGATGATGTGGAGAATGACATCCTTGGCATAGACCCCAGGACGGAGCGCGCCGTTCACATTGATCCGGCGTACCTTGAGCTTGCCCATCGCCATCGTCTGCGTGGCCAGGACGTCGCGGATCTGCGTCGTGCCGATGCCGAACGCGATCGCGCCGAACGCGCCGTGCGTGCTCGTGTGCGAATCACCGCAGGCGATCGTCGTGCCCGGCTGCGTGATGCCTTGCTCTGGCCCCACGATGTGCACGATGCCCTGCTTGCCGGTGGCGCGGTCGAAGAACGTGATCCCGAAATCGCGGCAGTTTTTCCGCAGTTCGTTCATCATGGCCTGCGCCAGCGTGTCGCGGTACGGCTCCACCAACTGATCCGTGGGCACGATGTGGTCCACCGTGGCAAAGGTGCGATGCGGCATCGCCACCTTCAGCCCCAGATCACGGAGCATGCCGAAAGCCTGCGGGCTGGTCACTTCATGGATGAGGTGCGTACCGATCAGCAACTGGGTCTGGCCATTCGCGAGGGAGCGAACGCTGTGGGCGTCCCAGACTTTTTCGAAGAGTGACTTTGGCATGGCGGAGAACGGCCGGAGCCGCGGGAAAAAGGATGTATGCGCTTCGGTCGGGCGCGGAGGCGCGCCAAATCAGTCGCACGAGGGCCGCAGTTTACCAGAGGGTTGCCATACCCGGGAAATACTTATTTGGTGCCCGGTGATGCCATTCCGGCATCAGCATCGATCCGGCTGCAACCCCGCCACTTCCCTGCGCTCCCTCTCACCATGGCTCGTGAATACCAGATTCCCTTCGATATCCGGCACCTCCTCTACTTCGTCGAGGTCGCCCGCCGTCTGCATTTCCGGCAAGCCGCGGAGGCCCTTGCCATCGCCCAACCCGCGTTGAGCCGGGCCGTCGCGCAGCTCGAAGCCGCGGTTGGCGTTGACCTGCTTAATCGTACCCGGCGGGGCGTTGAGCTCACCCCCGCCGGCAAGCTCCTGCTCGATCGCGTACAACCGCTCCTCCGCAGCATCGCCGCCCTGCCGGGCGAGCTGAAGGCCGTCGCGTTGGGCGAGGTCGGTCACATCCGCGTCGCGTTTACCGGCCTCGCCATGTCGACCGTCCTCCCGGGCATCCTCCGCGATTTTCACCGCCGCCACCCTGGCATCCGCCTCGAACTCATCGAATCCCCGACGTCCGCCCAGCTCCCGGCGCTGGCCGCGGGTGAGATCGCGTGCGGCTTCTTCCACCCGGACGCTCCCACCCCGTCCCTTCACACGCGTTCACTGTTGCGCGAAAACAATGGCGTGCTCCTGCCGTCCTCACACCCCTTCGCCCGCCGGCCCGCCGTATCCTTGCGCGACCTGGCCGAAACGCCGTTTGTCCTCTTTCCGCGCGCCCACAACGCCGGGTTCTATGATCGAATCCTCGGCGCGTTTGCCGCCGCCGGCGTCAATCCCCGGATCTCCGAGGAAATCTGGCCGCGCGCCAATGGCGTCGGCTTGGTGCGCGCCGGCCTTGGCGCCACTTTCATGACACCTTCGGAAGCGCAGCATCTGCCCCCCGAGGTCACGTTCCGGGCCCTCACCGGCCCAGCGCCCGAAAGCCGGCTCGTGCTGGGGTGGCGGAAGGAGGCTGAGACCGACCCAGCCCTCCGTTCCTTTCTCAACGTCGCCGCCGCGGAACGCTGATCTACCCCCGCACCGGTCGCGTCGCATGGGGGCGCGCACCTGACGCCGGCAACAGCGCCCGCCGCCCGCTCCTCGCCGCACGCTCAGCCGACCCGACTCCATGCTCGCCAACCGCGGCACCGCGGAGTTCAAACGGGATCAACCCACGCATCCATGGAACAAGGACAGCCGTCCGCCCACCTCGTTGTCTCACGTCTCCGGCTGGCAGCCTTCCCCGTCGCCTACGGCCTGAGCGGAGTGCTGGTGGGAGGAACGATCAACCGGGTGATGATCGCGGAGCTCGGCGTACCCGCCACGCTCGTCGCCGCCCTTTTCGCCATCCCGCTCGCGCTCTCGCCGCTGCGGTTGTGGTTCGGCTTCTGGTCCGACCAGCACCCGATCCTGGGGCGCCGCCGCGAACCGTACATGGTCTTGGGCGCGCTTGTTCTCGGCCTGGGCCTCTGCGGCATCGCGGCGATCACCCGCCCCGACGTTTCGGCCGCCTGGCTCGCGACCTTCGGCGTGCTCACCTTCACCGTGTATGGCCTGGGTCGAAATCTGGCCCACACCGCCTATCAGGCACTGGTCGCTGAAATCTTCCCCGCGCGCCAGCGCGGACGCGCGATGACGCTCTATGAGGTGGCCACGCTGGTTGGCTCCGTTGCCGGTGCCGGCATCATCGGCCGAAAGCTGGAACACTACGATCCGACACAGCTCCTGGCCGTGGCCGGTGGCGTAGCCGTGGCGGTCCTGGCGCTCACGCTCATCGCCGCTCCACGCCAGGAGGTTCTCTCCCTGGCAACGGCGCGCGCCGAACGGGCTGGCGAGCTGCCCTTTGGCCAAGTGCTCCGCGAGTTCGTGCTGGCGGATCCCCAGATCCGTCGGCTGTTCGTCGTGGTCGTCTGCACGTTCACCGGCACCCTCGCGCAGGACGTGCTTCTGGAGCCGTACGGGGCGCTCGTTCTCGGGCTGAGCGTCGGCCAGACCACGCGGCTCACGATGTTCTGGGGCATGGGGGTGCTGATCGCGATGCTCCTGTCGGGGCTGCTGCTGTTGCGCTGGCTGGGACCGCTGCGCCTGATGCGTGTCGGGCTCACGGCGAGCATCATCGTATTCAGCGGCGTCGCCGCACTCGGGATCGCCGGGGCGGCCGCACAATTCCGTTGGCTCGTGCTCGCGCTCGGATTGTGCACCGGCCTCACCGGCGCCGGCATGCTGGCCAGCGTGGCGCAGTTCACGACGCCGGAACGCGCCGGCATGCTGATGGGAGTCTGGGGCATGGCCAACATGGTCGGACACGCCGTCGGCAGCCTCATGGGCGGCGCGATCGTGGACGTGATGCGTCTCTGGACCGGGAACGCCCTCCTCGCCTACACCACGCTCTTCGCCGCGGAGGTGGCCCTCCTCGTCCTCGCCCTGAGGCTAAGCCTCCGCCTCGCCCCCGAGCGAACCCGCGCCGCCACCGAATTCGCGACGTCTCCGTAAACGCGTCCGCTGCCCCCGCGGCCCGCCGAAAACAGAAACCCCGCTCCCGTTGTTCTCGGGGGGCGGGGTTTTGCGAGGCGACGGTTGGTCGTCGTTTATGGCGCCACTCCACTCGGAGCAGCAGGTGGGGTCTTCTGCTTGAAGATCAACTTCTCGCCCTCCCGGGCGACGAGGACGGGTTCGCCATCCTTGACGTCACCGCGCAGCAGCGCCTCGGCGAGCGGATCTTCCAGGTAGTGTTCAACGGCGCGGCGCAGCGGACGCGCCCCGTACTTTTCGTCGTAGCCCTTCTCGATCAGCAGGTCTTTCGCCTCCTGGGTGAACTCCAGGGTGATCTTCCGCTCGGCCAGACGCTTGCCGAACGCGACCACCTCTAGATCCACGATCTTCACGAGGTCTTCCTTGTTCAGCGGACGGAAGAAGATGATGTCCGAGATACGGTTCAGGAACTCGGGCTTGAAGACGCGTTTCGCCTCCTCGAGCACCTTCTCGCGCATCTTCTCGGCGTCGTTGAAGCCCTGCGCCGCCGCGCCGAAGCCCATCGAGGTCTGCCGCTGCAGCAGCTGGGCGCCGACGTTCGACGTCATGATGATGATCGTATTGCGGAAATCGACCGTGCGACCGAGCGAGTCCGTCAACCGGCCATCTTCCAGAATTTGGAGGAGCAGCTGGATGACGTCCGGATGCGCCTTCTCGACCTCGTCGAAGAGCACCACCGCGTACGGCTTGCGGCGGACGGCCTCCGTCAGCTGGCCGCCCTCTTCGTAGCCGACGTAACCCGGAGGCGAACCGACCAGGCGGGACACGGCGAACTTCTCCATGTACTCCGACATGTCGATCTGGATGATCGCGTCCTGGTTGCCGAACATCTGCGAGGCGAGCTGCTTCGCGAGCATCGTCTTGCCGACGCCCGTCGGGCCCACGAACATGAACGAGCCGATGGGGCGGCGCGGATCCTTGAGATCGGCGCGCGAACGCCGCAGCGCTCGGGCGATCGCGGAAGCCGCGATATCCTGGCCGATGACCGCCTTCTGCAGCTCAATCTCGAGGGTAAGCAGCTTCTCGCTCTCCTTCTTCTCCATCCGGGAGAGCGGAATACCGGTCCAGTCGGCCACGACCTGCATCATGAGGTCGTCGTCGATGGTCACGCGCTTCTCATCGCGCTGCTTCTTCCACTGCTCGGTCACCTGCTCCTGCTTGGCGCGGAGCTGCTTCTCCTGGTCGCGGAACTTGGCCGCCTCCTCGAAGTGCTGTTCGCTGATCGCCTTCTCCTTCTTGGCGCAGATGTCCTCGATCTCCTTCGTCAGGCTCTCGATGTCCGGCGGGCGGCTCAGCGCCGTGATCCGGGCGCGGGAACCCGCCTCGTCCATCACGTCGATGGCTTTGTCCGGCAGGAAGCGGCCGGTGATATAGCGGTCGGAAAGCTTCGCGGCCGCCTCGAGCGACTTGTCAGTGAAGGTCGCCTTGTGGTGATCTTCGTACTTCGACCGGATGCCCTTCAGGATGAGGATGGTGTCGTCGACCGACGGCGCCTCGACCTTGACGGACTGGAAGCGGCGATCGAGGGCGGAGTCCTTCTCGATGTACTTGCGGTATTCGTTGAGCGTCGTCGCGCCCACGCACTGCAGTTCACCGCGGGAGAGCGCGGGCTTGAAGATATTGGAGGCGTCCATCGCCCCTTCGGCGGCGCCCGCACCCACGATGGTGTGCAGCTCGTCGATGAAGAGGATGATGTTCTTCGCGCGCTTGATCTCGTCCATCACAGCCTTGATGCGCTCCTCGAACTGGCCGCGGTATTTCGTCCCGGCCACCATGAGCGCGAGGTCGAGGGTGATGACCTTCTTCTCGTAGAGGATCTCGGGGACGTTGCCGGCCGCGATTTCCTGGGCGAGACCTTCGACGATCGCGGTCTTGCCCACGCCCGCCTCACCGATGAGCACGGGGTTGTTCTTCGTGCGGCGGCAAAGGATCTGGATGACGCGGCGAATCTCGTTCTTGCGCCCAACAACCGGGTCCATCTCGCCCTTGCGCGCCAGCTCCGTGAGATCGCGACCGAACGCCTTCAGCGCCGGGGTCTTCACTTCCTTCTTGTCGTCACCACCGCCGCGTTGCGGCGCGCCCGCGGCCGCCTCTTCGCCCGGCTCACCGCGCTCGGCGCCGGAGAATTGGGGATCGAGTTCGCGCAGGATTTCGTTGCGGGTTCGCTCAATGTCGACGTCGAGCGACTTCAGCACCCGGGCCGCGACGCCCTCACCCTCGCGCAGCAGGCCGAGCAGGATGTGCTCGGTGCCAACGTACGAGTGGTTCAGCGTCTTCGCCTCCTTGCCCGCGAGCGCGAGCACCTTCTTCACGCGGGGGGTGTACGGAATGCTGTTCTGCGTCTTGGTCTCCTGGCCGGTGCCGACCTGCTTCTCGACGGCTCCGCGCACGGTCTCCAGGTCGAGGCCCATCTTCTGCAGCACGCTCACGGCGACGCCCTGCCCCAGCTTGATCAGCCCAAGCAGGATGTGCTCGGTACCGACGTAGTTGTGGTGGAAGCGGTCCGCCTCCTTGCGAGCCAGCGCCAGCACCTGCTGTGCGCGTGGCGTGAAATTGTTCATCGGTTCTTGGGACATTTAGAAAAGTGGGTCGCGGTCAGTTCTTGTCTTGGCTGACGAGATTGAAGTCGGGGCGCGCAAAATTGGCAAATTCGGAGCGGAGCCGGACGGCCCGCAGGATGTCGCGCTGGGCGGGATCGAACTCGCCCTTTTGCGCATGCTGCAGGTGACCGGGCTGCGCCTCGATGAAAAGGCGGTCGATCACGGAACGAGCGGTATCCGGGAACGTGCCGAGGTCGATGCCCAGGCGGATTAGCGAAAGCAGGTTCATGGCCTCGCTCGAGCTCAGCACATGGCTGTTCTGGAGGATGCCGTAGGCCCGCCCCACCTTGTCCAGAAGCTTGGCGGCGTCCGCCTCCAGCAGCTTCTCGCGGGCGTTCAGCTCATGCTCGATGATCGACTGGAGCACGCTGGTCAGGCGCTTGATGATCTCCTCTTCCGATTCGCCGAGCGTCGTCTGGTTCGAGATCTGGAAGATGCTGCCGCTCGCGTCCGACCCCTCGCCAAACAGGCCGCGAACGACCATGCCGAGCTGGTTCACCGCGCGGACGACTTTCTCCATCTGGCTCGAGATGACGAGGGCCGGAAGATGCATCATCACCGAGCCACGAAGGCCGGTGCCGAGATTGGTCGGGCACGCCGTCAGGTAACCGAGCGTCGGCGAGAACGCGAAATCGAGCTGGTCCTCGAGCGAGCTGTCGAAGTCGTTGATCGCGTTCCAGGCCTTCTTGAGCTGGAAACCGGCGCGCAGGACCTGGATGCGCAGGTGATCCTCCTCGTTGACCATGACCGAGACCGCCTGGTCCTTGCTGATGACAACGCCGGCCCCGCCCTTCGCGCCGCTGAGTTCGCGGCTGATGAGGTGACGTTCGACAAGGATCTGCTTCTCCAGGTCGGTCAGCTCCCCGATCGAAAGATTGTAGCAACGCTTCATCGCGTTGGTGCTCGAGATCGCCGTCCGGCAGCGCTCGAAGATCTCCTCGCGCTGGCCGGGCTTGGCCCAGCCGGGGAACGGCGTGCCCGCCAGGTTCCGCGCCAGGCGCACGCGCGTCATGAGGACGATCGCGCTCTTGCTGCTCGACGAGTCGGTCAGCTCGGAATGGGAATCCAGGAGCGATGCGATGCTCATTGGTTTAGCGCGCGAACTTCGCCCCGAAGGCTTGTTTGACTTGGTTGATTTCATCGCGGGTGCGGGCGGCGTCCTCGTAGCGCTCCGTCTTGATGGCCTCGGTGAGGTCGAGTTCGAGCTTCGTCAACCGGTCGTAGAGCGTCTTCCGCTCCAACGCCCGGTGGGGAATCTTGCCAGCGTGCGCCGTGCCATTGTGCATCCCCTCCAGCATCGGTTCCAAAATGGATCGGAAGGTCTCGTAGCAGGCCGGGCAGCCGAAGCGCCCGTGCTTCTTGAAATCATTCTGGGTGAAACCGCATTGCTCGCACCGCACCCCGCCGCCGGCCACCGGCTCCGGGTTCAACGATGCTTTGAGCAGCAGGTCCGCCAGCGAGAAACCGCTCGGATCGGTCACCCCCTTGGCCTGGGCACACGCCTCGCACAGATCCACTTTGTGGACCTTGTTGTTCACAATCTGCGTCAGGTGCACTGTCGCAGGCTTGGAGCAAAGATCGCATTTAAGCGGGTTGGCCATGGTAGGTGTTTTTGTTCTGCACGGAACATGCCACAGACACGTTCGCTGGCAAGTGTGGGCGAGTGGTGTGGCACGTGCGCCGCGACGGCGCGCCACCCTGTGACAACCGTGCTATCGTGACACGCGGCCACGAACTTGAAAACGCGTGGTCGTCCGCCCCCAACTCGCCGCCAATTGGCGCTAGATTTTCCGTTGCCCGCCTCAGATTCGCGTCCCCTCGAGCTTCACGCGGGCCCGGAAATCGGCCAGCACGCGCTGCGTGATCGGACCGGGCTTGCCGGTGCCGATGACCCGCCCATCCAGCTTCACCACCGGGATCACTTCCGCGCCGGAACCGGTCAGGAAACACTCGTCCGCGCACCAGATGTCGTAACGCGTCAGGTCCACCTCGCGCAGCGGGATGCCGGTCGCCTGCGCAATGTCGATGATCGTCGAGCGTGTGATGCCCTTGAGCGCGCCTTGGGAGGCGGCCGGCGTGAGGAGTTCGCCTTTGTGCACGACGAAGATGTTGTCCGCTGTGCACTCCGCCACATAGCCTTGGTCGTTCAGCATGATGGCCTCGAGCGCCCCGAACTGCTTCGCCTCAATCTTGCCCAGGATGTTGTTGAGATAGTTCAGCGACTTCACCGTCGAGGGCAGCGCCGCCGGTCCAATCCGCCGCGTCGGCACCGTCACGATCCCGAGGCCGTTGTCGTAGTATTCCTGCGGGTACAGCGAGATCTTGCCCGCGATGATGAAGATCGACGGCTTGGGACAGAGCCACGGGGCCAGCCCGAGGTCGCCCACCCCGCGCGTGATCACCAGGCGGATATACGCGTCGCGCAGCCCGTTCTGCCGGCAGGTCTCGCAGGTCGCCCAGCTCAGCTCCGCCCGCGAGAGCGGCATCTGCAGCATGATGGCCTTGGCCGAGTTCTCGAGCCGCTCCAGGTGCTCCTCAAGCCGGAAAATGTTCCCGTCGTACAGCCGGATGCCCTCAAAAACGCCGTCGCCGTAAAGCAGACCGTGATCGAACACCGAGACCTTGGCTTCCGCGCTATCGACGAATTTTCCGTCCAGGTAGACCTTCATGGCGCGCACCATTGGCAGACGCCGAAACCCTTGTCCAGTTGCGTTTCCCAACGCTTTGTCCATCGTCCCGCGACTCATGACCAACGCCGGCCCCACACCGCACGTTCCCTCCTCCACTCCGCCCGCCGCGGTCGCCAGCCGCATCCCCACTTACGTCATCGGGCACCGGAATCCGGACGCGGATGCGATCTGTTCGGCCATCGCCTACGCCGCCTTCAAGGAGGCCCGCGGCGAACGCGGTTATGTGGCCGCCCGCTGCGGCAATTCCAACGCCCGCATCGACACCATCCTCCGCCGCTTCCACCAGCCGCTCCCGCTTTACCTGAGCGACGTCTCGCCGCGTGTCCACGACCTGATGACGGCCGACGTCATCTCCATTCCCCAGGGCGCAACCTGCGCCGAGGCATTGGAACTCATCGACCAGCACGCCATCCGCATCCTGCCGGTCGTCGGCCCCGAACGCAGCGTCGTGGGCACCGTCTCCCTCGCCCACCTCGGCGGCGTCTTCATCCCCCGCGTCAGTGAGCCCCGCCTCATGCGGCAGGTGCACACGTCCCTCGCCCACATGGTTCGCGCGCTGCGGGGCAAGGCGCTCAACCTCGTCAAGGAACAGCAGGTCGAGCAGTTGTTCGTCCGCCTGGGCACCATGGACGTCAGCTCCTTCTGGGCCATCTCCATCCGCGAGAACATCCCCGCGGAGAAATCCATCATCGTCGTCGGCGACCGCACCGACATCCAGCGCCGCGCCATCGACATCGGCATCCGCGCGCTGATCATCACCGGCAACAACGACATCGACGCCGAGACCCTCGCCCTCGCCCGCGCCCGGGGCGTCAGCGTCATCCAAAGCCCCTACGACTCCGCGACCACCGCCTGGGTGGTGCGCACCGCCTCGACCATCGACCGCATCATCGATCGCGACTTCAAGAGCGTCGGACCCGACACCCGCATCGCCGATATCCGCAAGCTCCTCGCCCCGACGACCGCGCACGAGCTCATCGTGACCAGCGACGAGGGCTGCCTCATCGGCATCATCACCAAGAGCGACGTCCTGAAACCCGTGCAGACCCGCCTGGTCCTGGTCGATCACAACGAGCTCACCCAAGCCGTCCCCGGCGCCGAGGAGGTCACCATCACCGAGGTGATCGACCACCACCGCCTCGGCGCCCTCAACACCGCGCAACCCATCCTCTTCATCAACGAGCCCGTCGGCTCCACCTGCACGATCGTCGCCGACCTGTTCCGCCGCGAAGGCATCACGCCCACGCCCGACATTGCCGGCGTCATGATGTCCGGGCTGATCTCCGACACGCTCCACCTCAACGGCCCCACCACGACCGCCAAGGACGCCCGGACCCTCGCCTGGCTCGCCGAGATCGCGGGGATGAACCCCAAGCAGCTTGCCGACGAGATCTTCAACTCGGGGTCCGTCATTCTCGCGGTCCCGCCCGAGAAGGTCGTGCGCTCCGACCTCAAGGTCTACGAGGAGCAGGGCATTCGCTACGCCGTTTCCCAGGTCGAGGAGCTCGGCTTCGGCAATTTCTGGCGCCACGCGAAACCCATCGCCGATGCCCTCGAGGCCCTCTGCACCCAGGACCGGCTCGATTTCGCCGCCCTCCTCGTCACCGACATCAACACGCAGAATTCGCTGTTGATCGTGAAGGGCGGACCCGAGGTCGTCCGCCGCATCAATTATCCGCATGTCGAACAGGACGAGATCTTCGACCTGCAGGGCATCGTCAGCCGCAAGAAGCAGCTCATCCCGTATCTCACGAGTCTCCTCAAGGAGATGGCGGCCGATGGCACCACTCCCGCCGGCTCCCCCAACGCCCTCAAGACGGGCGGCGGCCGCTGACGTGGCCGCGGGGGCGCGGCGGCGCGCTTGCGGGCCGTGCCGATCGCGAGGGGAAGCACACCCGGTGGATTTACCGCTGCGCGCTCAGACGAATTCTATCAGCGCACGCGGCCAAGCGCGTGCGCCTTTGCGAAGCCAACGGCATCCGCGACGCCGCGGCGGGCCTAGATATGGATGGCTTCGCCGCTGGTGGCGGCCGCCGCTTCCATCAGCGCCTCGCTCAGCGTCGGGTGCGCATGGATCGACCGGTGCACCTCGTCGACGCTGCCTTCCATGTTCATCGCGAGCACGTACTCCGCGATGAGCTCCGGCGCCTCGTTGCCGAGGATGTGCACGCCGTAGATCTCGCCGGTCTTTGCGTCGCTGATCACCTTCACGAAGCCCTCGGCGTCGCCCGCCGCGACCGCCTTGCCGGACGCCGTGAACGGGAACTTGCCGACCTTGTAGTTGAGCCCCTTCTCCTTGCAGGCCTTCTCGGTCAGCCCCGTGCTCGCGATCTGCGGCTGGCAGTAGGTGGCGCCAGGGAAGATTTTCACGCGGCCGCCATGCTTGTGGCCGAACATCGATTCGACGGCATTCACGGCCTCGTACGTCGCCACGTGCGCGAGCCACGGCGGCCCGATGATGTCGCCCGCGGCGTAGATGCCCTTCACGCTGGTCTCGTATCCGTCATTCACCTTCACGTAGCCGCGATCCAGCTCGAGCTTCACCTTCGGCGACAGCGCGCCTTCCAGGTTCGGCGTCACGCCGATCGCGAGGAGCAGGCACTCGGCCTCGAGTTCGGTGGGATTACCGTCCTTCGCCAGCGTCAGCTCCACCTTGTCTTTGCCGACGCGGACATTCTCAACCTTGGTGCCGACGTGGACCGCGATGCCCTGCTTCTCGAACGAACGATGCAGCGCTTTGGCGATGTCTTCGTCCTCGACCGGGACAACCTGCGGCAGCATTTCCACGAGCGTCACCTTGCTGCCGAACGCATTGAAGAAATAGGCAAACTCCACGCCGATCGCACCGGCGCCGATGATGACGATCGACTTCGGCGGCGTCTTCCGCGGGACGAGTGCCTCGCGCGAGGTCATGATCCGCTCGCCGTCGACCGGCACGTCCGGGAGGCGCCGCGGTTTGCAGCCGGTGGCAAGCAGCACGTTCTTCGTCTTGAAGAACTTCCCCTTCTGCGGCCCGTCGGTGATTTCCACCATGCCCGGCACCGTCACCTGCGCGCGGCCGACGATGTAGTCGACCTTGTTCTTGCGGAACAGAAACTCGACGCCCTTCGCCATCTGGTCGGCGACGCCCCGGGAGCGCTGCATGACCTTGCCGAAATCGAAGGCGATCTCCTTGGCGCCGAGCCCGTAGGCCTCGGCCTTCTGAAAGGCGCGGTAAACCTCCGCACTCTTCAGCAGTGCCTTGGTCGGAATGCAGCCCCAGTTGAGACAGGTGCCGCCCGCGCGCTCGAGCTCGATGCAGGCAACCTTCTTGCCCAGCTGCCCCGCACGGATCGCGCCCGCGTATCCCGCGGGCCCACCACCGATGACAATCAGATCGTACTCCGTTGTTTCTGCCATTTGGCCAACGTCGCTAGGCCGCTGGGTTCGTCAAATTCAATCTCCACGCCCCGGCCCCGGTGCGCGCCGAAAGTGCCGGCGCTCAAGCTGGCGCGACGGAGCATCAGTGTAGCCGCTTCCGCCGCTCCGAATATCGACCCGGCACACCGTCCCTCGGCTGGGCGCGCCATCGCTCGAGGCGCGCGGCACCGCAAACCAACGTCAGATATCAATCACGTCGCCGCCCTTCGGAGGCTTGGGCGGAGGCGGCGGCTGACGATCCTTGGCCGCACCGCGGATGACACCGCTGGCAAACCAGTTCGTGACGCTCACCACCAGCGAGCCGCCGACGGCCGACCAGAACCCGGCGACTTGAAATCCGTCCACCAGCCGACCCACCAGCAGGAATAACAAGGCATTGATCACCACCACGCCCAACCCCATGGTCACGATGATGAACGGCAGCGTGAACAGCACCAGCAGCGGCCTGAGGATCGCATTGAAGAAACTCAGCAGCACCACCACGACGAACAGGGTGACGCCGTCGTCGCAATGGATGCCCGGGATGAGCCGCGTAGCCAGCAACACGCCGAGCGCCAGCACGAGCCAGCGGAGCAGCAGTTGAGTGAAGGGAGAGCGCATCGAAAGAGCGGCAACCATCCTCCCAAACCTGTCCCCCGCAATGAAAATCCTTGTCGTGCAGGACCACCTCCGCAGCGGCGGCACCGAGCGCCAGTCGGTGCTGCTCACGGGGGCGTTCGCCGCCGCGGGTCACGACACGACGCTGCTCACGTTTCGCCCCAGCGGCGCTCTGCAGCCCACCATCGCCCCCGCCGTGCGGCAGGTCGCGCTGCAACGCGCCGACTACCGTCTCGACTGGTTCGCCCCGGGACTTCGCCGCGTGACCGCGCAACTGGCGCCCGAAGTAATCCTTTGCATGGGGCGTATCGCGAACTGCTATGCCGGATCCCTGCAGCGCGCACTGCCCGCCAGCGTCGTCATCGCCACGATGCGCACGGGCAAACCCCTGCCCTGGCTTTTTCGCACCTCTCTCCGCCTTGTCCGGCACGTCGTTGCCAATAGCCATGAAGCGAGCGCGACGCTCACCGCCCGCTACGGAGTGCCCGCGGCACGGATCAGCGTCATTCACAACTCGCTCGTTTTCCCACCGCTCCTGTCGGGCACCGAACGCGCCGCCACTCACGACGCCCTTCGCCAGCGCCATGGCGCGACGTCCAACACCGTCGTGTTGCTGAACGTGGCGATGTTTCGGCCCGAGAAAAACCAGCGCGAGTTAGTGGAGATCGTGGCCGGGCTTCCCGCGGGCTTCGACGTCCAGCTTTGGCTCGCCGGCGACGGCCCGGCCCGGCCCGCCTGCGAAGCGCTCGTCAGGGATCGGCAGCTTGCCCATCGCGTCCGGTTCGTCGGCTTTCACCGCGACCCGTCCGCGTTGTATGCCGCGGCCGACATCGCGGTCCACGCGTCCTGGAGTGAGTCGCTCTCGAATTTCCTGATCGAGGCGCAGGCGCAAGGGCTGCCCGCCGTGGCATATCAGGCGCAAGGCGTCACCGAGTGCTTTGTGCCCGGCCGCACGGGTTGGGCCATCGCCCGCGACCAGCGTGACGCCTTCCGCGCCCAAGTCCTCGCGCTGGCGCAGGCCGCTCCGTCCGAGCGGGCTGCCCTAGCCGATGTTGCCCAGACGTTTGCCCGCGCGACCTTCGACCCAACCCGGCAGGTGGAGAAATACCTCGCGGTATTCTCTGCGCTTCGCGCCACGCCCCGGGGCTGAGGCCGACCGGCCACCAAGCCCTGAGCCACGCCACCTTCCCGGCGGGCCGCAAGCCCCCGAAGCGCGCGCCCGTCGCCGATCAGGGACAGGTCCGTTTGATGTTGGGGAGAAAGGTTTTCGCGCTGCCTTGTTTTGCACAGCCAGAGCCGTGGCGTGGCGTAAACTGCTGATCCATCGTACAAGCGGCCCCAAACCGCATCACTTGGAGATCAGGGGACAGACCCCGTTTAAGTCCCTGCCCCCGTCTCGGTCGCCGTCTTCTCAAACGTACCTGTCCCCGATCGCCGGCCCGCCACCCAAACGTAGCTGTCCCTGATCGCCGACGATTGCAGTCATGGCTGACCTGAAACGTACCTGTCCTTGATCCATCAGCCACACGCCAGCGACGGGGGGAGGCGATCGGTCGCCGCCTTCTCCACGAGGGACAGGTACGTTTCAAGTCGGCGCGCTCAACGTGCCGGCACAGCCCCCGCAACCGGCGCTGGACTCTGCGGACGGGCGGGGTACTTCAGTTCCTGTCGCCGTTCTACCGCGTCCCCTTTTTCCGCCCACCCCGCCTGCCATGACCAACAAGCAGCGCACCGACCTCATCGAGAAGTACATCCGCAAGCATACCTACGCCGACCTGCACACCCTCGCGACCGAGTTCGGCGGCTCTTTATCCACCGTGCGCCGCGCCCTGGACCTCCTCGAGGCCCGCGGTATCGTCCGACGCCATCACGGCGGCGCCTCGCTCATCGAGACCGACGCTCTCGCCGAGGAGTACGACTTCCTCGCCCGCAACAAGCGCCAGGTCGACGCCAAGTTCGCCATCTCCGCCCTCGTCGCCGAGCAGGTCAAACCGGGCATGACCGTGATCCTCGACGGTGGCACGACCACCTATACCGTCGCCCGCCTCATCGCCGGCCGCCGTCTCCAGGTCGTCACCAACTCCCTCCCCGTCGCCTCTCTCTTCGGTGACGTCGGGACGGCCGAAACCACCGTCACCGGCGGCAACATCTATGGTCGGCTTGGCGTCCTCCTCGGCCCCACCTGCGAGCAGGCGTTCGACGGCATGCACGCCGACCTCGCGATCCTTGGCGGCGCCGGCATCACCGAAAACGGCATCTGGAATCAGAACGCGCTCATCGTCTCCGCCCAGCGCAAAATGATCGCCGCCGCCGAACGCGTCATCTTCGCCGTCGACAAGACCAAGTTCGGACGCAAGGCGCTCAACCTCACCGCCCCGTTCGACGCTCGCTTCACCATCGTCACCGACACGCTCCCCGAGCCCGCGGTGGTCAACGCGATCAGCACCGCCGGTGCCACCCTGACCCTCGCCGAAAAGGTCGCCTCCCCCGACGAGGAGCCCGATTTCGAGGTCTGAGCTCGCGTTTCGCCTCCGGCAAAACGCGAGAAGCTTACGGCCGGTCACTTCCACCACCGCGCCGCAATCGCTTCCTACAGCCGGGCGTACTCCGAACTCCGCTTGCTCCGCGCGCCTTCTGCCCGCGCCCGGCCGTCGTTTCGACCGGGAGTGCGGCCATCGTGGCGAGAATCCGTTGGATCGTGTTCCAGGTGCGCGTCGTGATGCGTTTCCCATACCGGCGCTCCAACGCGACCATGAACTCGGCCCCCTCCATCTTCGTCCGATCGATCGCGGTGCACACCGGTGCCGGATCGTCCTTCCGAAAGGTGACCACCAGGTACAGCGGGGCTCCATGCTCCGCGCCGTCAAAGGGGTCGCTGCGCACCAGCGCCTCAAGTTCGTCCCGACTTCGCACGAACACATCGATCGTCTCGCCGAGCTTGTCCGCCAGTGCTTGCTCGATTTTCCGCTCCAACGTGGCCGTCTTCGTCCTGCGCGCGGCGAACACCAGGTTACCGCTCGAGAGCAACGGCTTCACCGCCTGATAACCCATCCCCGTCAGCACCGCGCAAAGCTTCGGGTTCCGGGTTTTCGGGTTCGCGGGGCCGATCCCGCGCAACAGCGCAACATATTGGGTGAGTGGCATGGGAAGGTGGGCGCGTCGCCCAAACTGCGAATCACTCGCGGCTTGTCACCTCTTCCGTTCGCGCCGAACCCGCGCCTCCTGACACCGGCCTGTCAGCAGCTTGGCCGACGACCGGGCGCTGAGTTGCGTTCTCGGCTCCGGTCAGCTTCGTCAGCGGGGTGTCTGCACCTTCACCCGTGTCCTTTCCAGCGGCGCCAGAATCCATCCGATTACGCGGAGTCCGTCAGAATAATCTGAAGGGCTTCGACCTCGATCTGCCGTTGGGCAAGTACATCGTGGTCACCGGCCTAAGCGGCGCGGGCAAGTCTTCCCTCGTGTTCGACACCCTCCACGCCGAGGGCCAGCGGCGCTACGTCGAGACGTTTTCCGCCTACACCCGCCAGTTCCTCGACCTGCTCGACAAGCCCAAGGTCGACTCCATCGAGAACATCCGGCCGTCCATCGCCATCGAGCAGACCAACACCGTCAAAACGTCCCGCTCGACCGTCGGCACGATGACCGAGCTCACCGACTTCTTCAAAGTCTGGTTCAGCCACGTCGCCGAATGCTTCGATCCCGCCACCGGCGAAAAGGTCGAGGACGACAATCCGCAGAGCATCTGGACCAAAGTCCTCGCCGCGCATTTTGGCCGCACCGTTGTCGTCGGCTTCCGCGTCACCCGCCCCGATGCCCTCTCCTGGCCCGAGATTCTCAAAAACCTCAAGGCCCAGTCCTACGTCCGCGTCCTCCTCCCGTCGTCCGCACCGGCCGCCTCCACTGCCGCGTCCTCGCCCACCCGCGCCCGCCGCGGCAAGACCGCGTCGCCCACCGCCACCGCTGTCTCGGCCGTAATCGCATCCGGCGCCCCCACCCCTTCCGTTTCGCCCGCGGCTCAGGCCGCCCCAACGCCCGTTTCCACGCCCGCCGCGCTCACCGCCCACCGGATTGACGATCTCCTCGCGCTCCCGCCCGCCACCCTCGCCAGCCAGCTCCCCGGCGCAGTGCTCTACGTTGCCCAGGATCGCGTCGCCGTCACCGCCGACAACCGCGCCCGCTTCCTCGAGGCCACCGAAACCGCCCTGCACTTTGGCAAGGGCGAGGTTCACATCTTCGGCGAGACCGACGCCTCCGCTTCGTCTCCCGCCACGCTCACACCTTCCGTCCCGGCAACCTCTGTGGCCGGCTCCGCGTCCGCCCCCGCCCCCGCCACCGCCTCCCGCGCGTCCGCCTGGACCGAACTCGGCCACTTTTCCCAGGGCCTCCATTCCCCGAAAACCGGCCGCACGTTCCGCCGCGCCACGCCCGCCCTTTTCTCCTTCAACTCCCCGCTCGGCGCCTGCCCGAAATGCCGCGGCTTCGGTCGCGTCATCGAGATCGATTACCGGCTCGCCATCCCCGACCAGTCCCTGTCCATCGACCAGGGCGCCATCAAATGCTGGGAGGGCGAGGTGTATCGGGCGTCCTTGGACGACCTCCGGCAGTTCACCAAGCGCAGGAAGATCCCGACCGACGTCCCGTTCGCCTCGCTCACGCCCGAGCAGCAGAGCTTCATCATCGACGGCGAACCGGGCTACGGGGAGGAGAATGGCAAGCAGTGGCCGCAGTACTGGTACGGCGTAAAGGGCTTCTTCCGCTGGCTCGAGAAGACCACCTACAAGATGCACGTGCGGGTCTTCCTCTCCCGCTACCGCGCCTACAACCCCTGCCCCGACTGCGGCGGCCAGCGCCTCCAGCCCGAATCCCTCTGCTGGAAATGGCAGGGCCGCACGCTCCCCGAGCTCTACACCATCCCGGTCTCCGACCTCCTCCAGCTCCTGCGCTCGGCCGCTCCCTCGACCAGCACCTCCTCCGCCCCTTCCACCACCCCGCCCGCCTCCTCCGATCTCGCCTACGACGCGATCGTCACGCGGCTGCGTTACCTCGAACAGGTCGGCCTCAGCTACCTGACGCTCGACCGCCCGTCGAAGACGCTCTCCGGCGGCGAGGTCGAACGCGTCAACCTCACGAGCTGCCTCGGCACGTCCCTCGTCGACACGTTGTTCGTCCTCGACGAGCCAAGCGTCGGCCTGCACGCCCGCGACATCGACCGGCTCATCGCGATCATCCGTTCGCTCACCGACGCCGGCAACACGGTCGTCGTCGTCGAGCACGACGAGGCCATGATCCGCGCGGCCGACCACGTCGTCGAGGTGGGTCCCGAACCGGGCCAGCGCGGCGGGCATATCACCTTTCAGGGCACAGTCGCCGACATGCTGGCGTCCCCGCAAAGCATCACGGGCGCCTACTTCTCCGGCCGCCAGTCCGTGCCGACGCCCGCCGCCCGCCGCCCGGTGGCCACCCGGCCCGCCGCCGCCGCGGCTAGCTTCGCCCCGCCGTGGCTGACTTTCCGCGACGCCACCAAACACAATCTCTGCCAACTCACGCTGCGCCTACCGCTCCAGCGGCTCGTCTGCCTCAGCGGCGTCTCCGGCTCCGGCAAATCCACCCTCCTCGACAACGTCATCTACCAGGGCCTCCTCGCCCAGCGCCACCTTCTCACCGAGGATGCCGCCACGATCGGCTCGGTCACCTGCGACGTCCCGCTCGGCGAGGTGGTCCTCGTTGACCAATCCCCGCTCTCGCGCACGCCGCGCTCCAACCCCGCCCTCTACACCGAGGCCTGGGATCTCATCCGCGAGCTCTACGCAACCACGCCCGCCGCGCAGGAGGCCGGCTTCAGCGCCTCGTCCTTCTCCTTCAACAGCGGCGACGGTCGCTGCGAACACTGCCAGGGCCTCGGCTACGAGCGGGTCGAGATGCAGTTCCTCTCCGACGTTTTCGTCCCGTGCCCGGTCTGCGAGAGCCGCCGCTTCAAGCCCGAGATCCTCGCCATCCAGTGGCACGGTCGCTCCGTCGCGGACCTCCTCGCCACCAGCGTTTCCGATGCGCTTCCGCTCTTCGCCGAACACGCGACCATCCGCAGCCGGCTCGCGGTCCTCGATGCGGTGGGCATGGGCTACCTCACGCTCGGCCAGCCGCTCAACACGCTCAGCGGCGGCGAATCTCAGCGCCTCAAGCTCGTGCGCTACCTGAGCGACTTCACCGGCGACGCGGGCCCCGCCGCCCGCGGCGCGTTGCTCCTGCTCGACGAACCCACGACCGGCCTCCACCGCCACGACGTCAAACGGCTGCTCTCCGTGCTCCAGGCGCTCGTCGACCGCGGTCACAGCGTCGTCGTGATCGAGCACAACCTCGACGTCCTCAAATCCGCCGACTGGCTCATCGAGATCGGGCCCGAGGCCGGCGCCGGCGGCGGCCGGATCGTCGCCGAGGGCACGCCCGAGGACGTCGCCCAGGTCGAGACCGCCACCTCGCCCTTCCTGCGCGAGGCCCTCGGTATCCGCTCCGCCAACGCCACGCTGCTCGCGGCCGAGGCTCCGGGCGCCTACACGACCTCGCGCCGCGGCAAGGCCAAGCCCCCCACCGCCGCACCGATCGCACCCGCACGTCCCGCCCTCGCCCCCGTGCTGCGCATCGAGGGCGCCCGCGAAAACAACCTCAAGAACCTGTCGCTCTCCATTCCGCACCGGCAGCTCAACGTCGTCACCGGCGTCTCCGGCTCCGGCAAGTCGACCCTCGCGTTCGACATCGTCTTCGCCGAGGGCCAGCGCCGCTTCATGGAGTCCATGTCGCCGTACGCGCGGCAGTTCGTGGAACAGCTGCCGCGCCCCGCACTCGACCGGCTCACCGGCATCCCGCCCACCGTCGCCATCGAGCAGCGCGTCACCCGCGGCTCCCGCAAGTCCACCGTCGCCACCATCACCGAGGTCGCGCAGTATCTGCGGCTCTTGTACGCCCGCCTCGGCGTGCAGCACCACCCGGAGACTGACCAGCCGGTCCGGCCGCTCTCGCCCGGCGAACTGAAGCAACTGCTCGGCCGCGTGCTGCAGTCGCCCGCCGCGAAACGCGCGAAGCACCTCTACCTCTGCGCCCCGCTCATCCGCGGCCGCAAGGGCCACCACCAGCCCATCGCCACCTGGATCTCCCGCCACGGCTTCGAGCTCATGCGCATCGACGGCCTGCTCACCCGCGTCGACGCCTTCCAGAAACTCGACCGTTACAGGGAGCACGACATCGAGGTCGTCGTCTCCGACCTGACCACCGTCGCCGCGGCCCCCGCGAAGCGGGTCCCGGCCGCCAGACCAGCCCCGCGCCGCGGCACGAATCCTCCCGCCACGTCCGTCGCGCCGGCGCCCGCCACGCCCGCCGCCGCCCTCGACCAGGCGCTGGCGCTCGGCAAGGGCGCGTGCTTCCTCCTCACCGAGCGGGGCGACATCCTGTCCTGGTTCTCCACCACGCGGACCGACATCGAGACCGGCGAGTCCTTCCCCGAGCTCGACCCGAAAAACTTCTCCATCAACTCGCCACGCGGCTGGTGCCCCACCTGCCGCGGCCACGGGCGCGTCTATCCGTGGATGCTCGAGCTCGCCAAGGAGGACGAAAAGGACGACCCCGCCGCCCGCTTGCGCGAGTTCGGCGTCGAGGCGCCTGAGGACCTCGCCGACGAGGGCCAGCCCTGCCCCGAGTGCCACGGCGCCCGGCTCAACCGGATCGGCCGCTCCGTGAAGCTCCATTTCCGCGGCGCGCAGCCGCCGCGCTCGTTGCCAGAGCTCCTCCGCGCCACGCCGTCCGAGCTCCTCGCCCGGCTCGCCACGCTCGACCTCGACCGCCGCGGCAAGCTGATCGTCCAGGACATCATCCCGCAGATCGAGGAGCGGCTGAAGTTCCTCGACCACGTCGGCCTGCCGTACCTGTCGCTCGATCGCGCCACCGAGACGCTCTCCGGCGGCGAGGCCCAGCGCATCCGGCTCGCCGCCCAGCTCGGCTCCAATCTCTCCGGCGTGCTGTACGTCCTCGACGAGCCGAGCATCGGGCTGCACGCGCGCGACAACGACCGGCTCATCGACACGCTCCAGGCGCTGCGCGCGAAGGGCAACACGCTCCTCGTCGTCGAGCACGATGACGAACTCATGGAGCGGGCCGACCAGATCATCGACCTTGGACCGGCCGCCGGCATCCACGGCGGCGAACTGCTCGCGCACGGGACGCCGGAGGAGATCAAGCGCAACGCCAAGTCGCTCACCGGCCTCTTTCTCGCCAAGGGCATCGCGCACCCGCTGCGCGGCCAGTATCGCCTGCTCGAACCAACCACGCGCAAGGACGCCTGGCTCGAGCTGACCGGCGTGCGTTTCCGCAACCTGAAGGGCTTCGACCTCCGCCTTCCGCTCGGCCGCCTGATCATGGTCGGCGGCCCCAGCGGCGCCGGAAAATCCACGCTCTTCCGCGACGTCCTGCATCCCGCGATCAACGCCGCCCTCGGGGCCAGGAAGGCCACGCTCACGGGCAAGGACTTCGTCAAGGCCACCGGTTTCGCCGACGACGCGCCCGGCGCGACCAACCCGCTGCCGCCATTCGATGCCCTGCGCGGCGCGCAGGGATTCCGACGCGTCGTCGAGGTGGACCAGTCGCCGATCGGCAAGACGCCCCGCTCCACGCCGGCAACCTACCTGGGCATCTTCGACCTCATCCGGCAGTTCTTCGCCAGCCTCCCGGAGTCCAAGATCCGGGGATACACCGCGTCCCGCTTCTCGTTCAACACCCCGGGCGGACGCTGTCCGACCTGCGAGGGCGCCGGCCGCGTGAAGCTGGAGATGGCGTTCATGCCGGACACCTACCTGCCGTGTGATGACTGCCGCGGCTCGCGCTACAGCGCCGAGCTGGCCGATCTCACCTGGAAGGGGCGCAACATCGGCCAGGTGCTCGAGCTCACCTTCGAGGAGGCGGCGACGTTCTTCGATTTCCATTCGAAGCTGCAGCAGGTCTGCCAGCTCATGGTCGACTGCGGCCTGGGCTACCTGACGCTCGGCCAGAGCTCGCCCACGCTGAGTGGCGGCGAGGCGCAGCGGCTCAAGCTCGTCACCGAGCTCTCCACCGGCCTCGCGTCCTACCGCGAACGCAGCCGCGGTGAGCTGCCGCGCAACCTGTACCTCCTCGAGGAGCCAACGATCGGCCTCCACCTGAGCGACTGCGAGAAGCTCATCCAGGTCCTGCACTCACTCGTCGACCAGGGGCACACCGTCGTCGTGATCGAGCACCACCTCGATCTCCTCGCCGAAGCGGACTACGTCGTGGAGCTTGGGCCGGTCGGCGGCCCCGCCGGCGGCGAACTGCTCTACCAGGGGCCGCTCGCCGGACTGCTCAAGGTGAAGCGCAGCCCGACCGCGCCCTATCTCCGCCGCCGCCTCACTTCTGCCCAGGCCGCGCGTTGATCGAGCCTGCCGGACGCACGCGCCACGCGCTGACGAGGCCCCGCGCTCGCGTGGTTGCACGCGAGCGCCCCGGAGCCCGTTGGCAGCGGCACTGAAGGTGCGCGGCCTTCCGCGCCACTCAGCCCAGCGCGTCCCGAATCGCCTTGGCCAACTCCGCCATCCGCACCGGCTTGATCAGGCACGAGGCGAGCTGGGCCACGGCAACGCTGCGCGTGAGCAGCTCCGGGTTCAGGTATCCCGTCAGGAGAATCCGCTGCGTGCCCGGGTGTCGCTGCGCGCACCGCACGAGAAATTGCAGCCCCTCCTCGCCCGGCATCAGGTGATCGCAGACGACGACATCGTACCGCCGCGTCGTCATGAGCAGTTCGGCATCCCGCGCGTTCGCCGCGACATCGAGGGCAAACTCCCGCTCCAAGCCCTGCCGCAACGCATCGAGCAGCGGCGCCTCGTCATCCACCAGCAGCACCGCCGGCTTGTTTCCCGACCTGTCCGCGGCGGCGTCCATGATCGGCTCGGCGGCGCGGGGTTATTTCTTCGCCGCGAGGCTGGCGTCGTGCGCCTTGGCGGCATCGGTCACCACGCGCACCAGCTCCGAGATCGCCACCGGCTTGAGCAGGTAGCGAAACAGCGCGGCCTCGTTGACGCTGCGCAAGAGCATCTCGGGCTTCATGAAACCGGTGACGAGGATGCGCTGCATGTGCGGGAAATCCTCCCGGGCGCGCACGAGGAAGTTCATGCCGTTGCCGCCGGGCATCAGGTGGTCGGCCACGACGACCTTGAAGCGCTTCTTCTGCAGGAGGAAGTCCGCGTCCCGCGCATTGTTCGCCGTCGTGACGTCGAAGTACGGACTGAGCGCCGCCACAAACACGTCGAGCAGGGGCTGCTCGTCGTCAACCAGCAGGACGGCGTCCTTGGGCTGCTCGTGGGTCGGGGCGTTCGTGGGGCTCGATTGCATTTTGCGCGGAGCGTGAATTTCGCGGCGGGCGCTGGCAAACCGAATGTGGCCGTCGCCTCGTGCCGTATCCGCGGGGGCAACAAGATGCTACGTGACTGCCGCCGCTGGCTTAACCGTGTTTTGTTTTGCCACGCCTCCCCGGGAGGCGCTTGCTCCTGCGCATCCAGCGATGGAAGCAATCGACCTCCCAACCGCGCTCCGTGACGGCACTCTCGCCCAGATACCGGCCCCCGCCCTGACGCTCACCGCCTTTACGGCGCCGAATGCCGCCGGCAATACGCCCATGCACGTCGCGGCCAAGTACGGGCGGCTCCGCGAGCTCCCGGCCGAATTTCTCACGCCAGAGACCCTTACGCTCAAGAACGACGCCGGCTACACCCCCCTGCACCATGCGGCGCTGGGCGGCCACTTGGACCAGATTCCGCCCGCGCTGCTCACCGCAGAGAACCTCGCGCGCCGCAGCAACGCCGGCGTGACGGTCGTTCACCTCGCCGCGGCCAACGGCCATCTCGACCAGATTCCGGCCGCGCTGCTCACCGCGGAGACTGTGCAGTGGAAGTCCGACATCGGGAACACCCTGCTGCACGACGCCGCCGAAAACGGCATGCTCGACCGCGTGCCGGCGGCCTTCCTCACTCCGGCGAACCTGGGCGCGAAGAATCTCGGCGGTGAAACCGTGCTCCACGTTGCCGCATTCAACAACCACCTGGCTCAGGTCCCCCGCGAACACCTCTCCGCCGCCGCGCTCCGCGAGGCCACGAGCTCGGGCGACACCGTGTTTCACGCCGCCGCCGTCTCCGGCCACCTCGAGCAGATCCCGCCGGAGCTCCTCACGCACGACAACCTGGTCGTCGCCAGCAAGTCGGGCTTCACGCCCATCCACGCCGCAGCCGAAACGGGCCAGCTCAACAAGATCCCCGTCGATCAGCTCACCGCCGACCTCCTGCTGACGCGCAACGACAACGGTGACACTCCCCTCCACGCGGCCGCGTACGAGGGCCACCTCGACCAGGTGCCCTCCTCCCTGCTCACGCCCGAGCGCCTCGCCACCCGCAATTACGACGGCCTCACCGTCCTCCGCACCGCCGTGAACCGCGGCTTCGTCCACCAGCTCCCGCTCGCCGTCCGGCCGCGCGAGCCCGGCCCGATCCGCCGCTTCCTCCAGCGCCTCGCCAACAGCCGGCTTCCGTTCTGAGCGCTTCCACCTCCGGCCGCCAGGTCCTCGCGACAACGCCGGCGGCCCCGCCGTCCGCGACCAGGCCCGCCTCCCGCTATGCGTTTGATGCCCGGCAGTTTCCAAGGCGGATTTTCTCCTGCAAATGGTGACCGGGAATCACCAATCCACACATAGTTTTTCGCCTTCCCCTCGCCCCGCGCCGGCGCTTTGCTGCACCCTGGTTTTTTCAAATCACGCGCTCCTCCCGGAGCACGCGACCTGTTCGGAATTCTTTTCCCTCCATGAACACAACCATTACCGCCATCACCGCCCGTGAGATCATCGACTCGCGCGGCAACCCGACCGTTGAGGTCGACGTGAAGCTCGCCTGCGGCGCCCTGGGTCGCGCCGCCGTGCCGTCCGGCGCCTCCACCGGCGAACACGAAGCGATCGAACTCCGCGACGGTGACAAAGCCCGCTACGGCGGCAAAGGCACCCAGAAGGCCGTCGGCAACGTGAAGGCCAAGATCGCCCCGGCGCTGATCGGCTTCGATGCCTGCGACCAGGTCGGCGTGGACCGCGCGATGCTCAAGCTCGACGGCACCTCCACCAAGTCGAAGCTCGGCGCCAACGCCATCCTCGGCGTCTCCCTCGCCACCGCGCATGCCGCGGCCGCCGCTCTCGGCCAGCCCCTCTACAAGTACATCGGCGGCCCGAACGCGAAGGTCCTCCCCGTTCCGATGATGAACATCATGAACGGCGGCGCGCACTCCGATGCCCCGATCGACTTCCAGGAATTCATGATCATGCCCACCGGCGCGAAGTCCTTCTCCGAGGCGCTGCGCATGGGCTGCGAGGTGTTCCACTCCCTCAAGAAGGTCCTCAAGGAAAAGGGCCTCGCCACCGCCGTCGGCGATGAGGGTGGTTTCGCCCCCAAGCTCGAGTCCGCCGAGGCCGCCCTCGACGCTATCGCGCTCGCCGTGAAGACCGCCGGCTACAAGCTCGGCAAGGACATCAACCTGGCCCTCGACGTCGCCTCCTCCGAGTTCTACGTCGCTGCCAAGAAGCACTACGTCTTCAAGAAGTCCTCCGGCAACATCCTCTCCGGCGACGAGATGGTTGAGTTCTACAAGACCCTCACGTCGAAGTACCCGATCATCTCGATCGAGGACGGCTGCGCCGAGGGCGACTGGGCCACCTGGAAGAAGCTCACCGACGCCATCGGCGACCGCGTGCAGCTCGTCGGCGACGATCTCTTCGTCACCAACACCGAGTTCCTCAAGAAGGGCATCGAGACGGGCACCGCCAACTCGATCCTCGTCAAGGTGAACCAGATCGGCTCCCTCACCGAGACCCTCGACGCCGTCGAGATGGCCAAGGAAGCCAACTACACCGCCGTCATCAGCCACCGCTCGGGCGAGACCGAGGACGTCACGATCGCCGACATCGCCGTCGCGACGAACGCCGGCCAGATCAAGACCGGTTCCCTCTGCCGCACCGACCGCATCGCGAAGTACAACCAGCTCCTCCGCATCGAAGAGGAACTGGGCGCCAGCGCGATCTACGGCGGCAAGATGCGCGGCCTGTAAGGCTCGCGCTTCCGCTCTCACTTCAAAGGCCGGGCGTTTCTGCCCGGCCTTTTTCGTGCCCGAGTTCCGGCTCGCGTCGCACCAGATTCCGCCGGCGGCTCGGCGTCGCCGTCGACATGCACTCGAACGCGAGAGGAGCCCCCGCCCCGCGGCCAATGGCCATGCCGCCGCCGAAAACGGGCGCGCTGACGCCATCGCGTCCCTGAGATAACTAGCCAGATCTGGCTAGTTATCGCCCGTAACTAGCCAGAATTGGCTAGTTATCTCGGTTTCGGGTCGTCCGGGGTTTGAGTCGATTCCGCTCGTTCCTCACGCCTCCGGAGCGAGGTGGAATGGCGCAGCTGCCCGCCCCCCTGCGCCTGCATCGGCGTTGGCAGTGCCCGGTATCGGCAGCTTCCTGCGTCGGGAGCTTCCGGGTTGGCAGCGTCAGCGCGTCCGGGGCGGCAGCGATCGCGCCGCCCGTTAGCCGTTCCTCACGGCAGCTCGTACACTTCGACGAGCGCCACGCCGCTCATGCCTTCGCCGGTCCCGGAAACCTGCACCGTGTAGCTGTCCGGCGGCAGCGAGAGCACGACGACTGCATCCTTGCTGCCATCCGCCAGCCCGAACGCCCCCGTGGCGGCAAACGCCGCGGTGATCTCCGGCGCCGTCGCCGCGCGCCCCCAATCCAGGTTCTCCGCGATCACGGCGTGGTCTGACTGGCGGAACACCTTCAGTTGCGGGTCGACGAGGTAGCTCGAAATCCACCGGCTGAGACCGGGCCCGATGCCGCGCACGAGCAGCCGCTTGGTGCCGCTGCCCCCGACCACGAAACCCGCGGTCAACATCGCCTCGCCGCTCCCCGCCTGCCCGCGCACCGAGAGATTGCAGAGCCGGGCGCCCACGGTCGGATCGGCATCATAGACCTCCGCCAGCACCACGCCGCTGCCGCCCTTTCCCCCCACCATCACGGAATAATTGCCGTCGCCCGCCGTCGCGAGCAGCGCGGCATCGGCACTACCGGCATCCAGCCCGAAGGCCCACGTCCGAGTCGTGGCCGCCGCCAGCGCCGGCTGGTCCGGGAACGTCACCCAGTTGTCGTTCGCCGCCACCACGAGGCCGTCGTGATACAGTGCGAGCTCCGGGTCCGGCAACGCCGTCGCCAGCTGGAACTGCGTCCGGAGGGTCGGTCCCACCGTCCGCACCAGGACGGGCTTGCCGTAGCCGGAGACAACGAAGCCCACGATCAGAGTCGCCTCGCCGGTCCCGGTCTGCGCGCGGACCGACATGTTCACGAGCGACGCCGTCGGTCGCACGCCCAGGGTGAGCGTCGCGCCTTCACTGGTGTTCGTCACCGCCGTGTTCGCCGGAACCAGCGCGGTCACCCCGGCGTTGTAGGTGTCAAGGGCAGTCGAGACCTGCGCCGCATAAACGCCACGGTCGGCCTCGCCGACGCCGCTCAGCGTGAGCGTCGCCGTCGTGGCTCCGCTGACCACCGTCCCGTTGGCCCGCGGCCCGTCCGTCAGGGGTACGCCGGCCGCCAGCCACTGATACCGCAGCGGCGTGGCATTGATGCCGCCGCCGCCCGCTGCTCCCACCGTGAAAATCGCCGTCCCACCCGGCACCGCCGTGAGGTCCTGCGGCTGCCGCGTGATCGTCAGCGCATTGTAGGTCACGAGGGCGTTGCCCCCGGCCGGCACCGCAAACTCCGTGCTGCCGGTGAATCGGACGTTCTGCGCGTTGAAAACCTCCAGCCCCACCGTGCCGTTCACGCGCACGTTGTGCAGCGTCACGTCCTCGATCAGCGCCTCCGCCAGCGGCAGGCCCCAGATCACGCTGTAGCCCCAGGCGTCGGTCGCGGTGATGTTCGACAGCGTGATGTGCCTCCACGTCGGAATCGTCGTCGCCGTCAGCGGGTGCGGCGGCGTCGCGTTCCAGTTCGCCACCTTGGCCGGAGTGGTCTGGTTCGAACCGCTCGTCGAACCGGGCGAGCCCACCGCCGCGTAGTAGCTGTAGAAAACAAACGGATACCGCACGTCGGTCATCGTGAGATTCGAGTACGTCACGTTTTGTACCGGCCCGCCCTGCGTGGCGTCCGCCTTCATCCGCACGCCCGTCGTCGTCCCGGTGAAGGTGCACTGGTCCACCAGCATGCCGTCGAGCCCGACGTTGGTCTGGCCGCCGAT
The DNA here is from genome assembly GCF_003054705.1 of Opitutus sp. ER46. Lineage (NCBI taxonomy): Bacteria > Pseudomonadati > Verrucomicrobiota > Opitutia > Opitutales > Opitutaceae > Opitutus > Opitutus sp. ER46. Next base: position 88,700 of record NZ_QAYX01000017.1, on the reverse strand, counting down.
CGACACCCCGTGACCCGTGCCGAACGCGCAGTTCGTGATCGTGATGTCCCCGCAGAACACGCTGCCCGGCTTCACCGCGATGTTGTCGTCCCCCACGCTGATCGCGCAGTTCTTGATCAGGTAGTGCTGCCCGGCCGGATCGAGGCCGTCGGAGTTGGGGGCGTCCGCCGGCGTGGTGATCGTGATCCCGTCGATCGTGACGTTGTTCGTCGCGCTGAACGCGAGGTGGAACATCGGCGAGTTCGTGAACGTGAGTCCGGTGAACCGCACCGTGTCGGCCCGGTTCACCTGCACCAGCCGCGGCCGACCGCTGATCTGCCCGGCCTCGTAGGCGGCCCACCAGGCCTCGCCATCGCCATCGATCCGCCCGCCGCCGCTGAACTCCACGTGCGTCGCCCCCGTATAGACAGTGATGAAATGCGCCGGCGAGGTCCGGCTGTTCGGATAGGTCCCGAACGGCAGCGCCTGGACCACCGCCCCGGCCTCCACCAGAAAACGCGTGCCGGCATACACGGTGAGCGGTCCCGTGCGATATGACTGCGCGGCCGCGGGGAAGCGGACCGTCCCGCCGCCCGCCGTGCGCGCCGCGTTGAGCGCCGCCTGGATGGCGCTCGTGTTGTCGGTCACGCCGTCCGCCACCGCGCCCTGGGCGGTCACATCGAACACGCCGGCCGGAATCACCGGCAGCGGCGGATCCGCGCGCAGAAGGGTCGCGGCCGCCAGGACGAGGATACCCACGCCGGCCCAGCCGGCGCGGCGCAGCAAAGGGGGTAAGTAAGCCACGCCGGAAGCCCAAATCGCGACACGTGTCGTAGCGAGCGCGAAATCCGCCAAGTTTTGGGTCAAATGGAGCGGCCCCGGCGGAATCGCCCCCCTCGAAAGAGGGAACACGAAGTTGCTTCGGCCGCGCAACGTGCCCCAGCTTCCCGGCGTCTCCACCGCCATGCGTCCGCTTCCCCTGCTCTTCACGTTGCTGTTCACCCTCGGCCTCGCCCGCGCCGACGTCTTTCCGAAGCACGAGCCCGAGCGGCAATTTGCCGAACTCAAGGTGTACGACGCCGAGGGACACCCGTGGCGCGTCGCCCAGGAGGACTGGACCGGCGCCCGCCGGCGTGTGGCGGAGGATCCCGCCTGGACCAAGTGGCTGCGCAGCGAACGCGCCCAGGTCGATGCCTGGATCGCCCACCACCAGGACCACGTCGAGTGGGCCGCCGGCTGGTCGCACGACGGCGTCAGCCCCAAGGACGGCTCCCGCCTGAACTGGGTCGACCAGATCCCCGGGAAGGAGATCACGCATTTCACCAGCGCCTCCGATCCGCAGGTCGAAATCACCCCGAAGCTCTTCGCGTGGTGGGTCGTCACCTTCCGCAACCGGCACGTCGAAACCATGGTCCGCGCCGCCCGGCTCCACCGGCTCACCGGCGACGAACGCTACGCCCGTTGGGTGATCGACCAGATGGATTTTTACGCCGCCAACCTCGACCGGTGGGCCATGCTCCCGACGGCCAAGGGGGCCCGGTTGTTCTGGCAGACGCTCTCCGAGGCGACCGGCCTCGTGCAGTTCACCGAAGCCGTCCGGCTCCTCGGCGACACCGTCCCCGCGGCCCAGCGGCAGCGCTGGCGCACGACCTTCTTCCAGCCCGAAGTCGAGCTGCTCAACCGCACGTTCCGCTCGATCCACAACATCGCGACCTGGCAGCGCTGCGCCGTCGCCGAGGTTGCCCTCCTCTACGACGACGAACCGCTCTGGCGGCAGATGATCGACGGCGAGTTCGGCGTCCGCCAGCAGATCGCCGGCGGCATCACCTCCGAGTACCTCTGGTACGAGCAGTCCTTCGGGTACAACAGCTACGTCGTCAGCGCGCTGAACTCGCTGTTCACGGCGGCGAGCCTCCACGGGCGCGCGCCGGAACTCGCCGCCGAGATGGCCACCGCCGAGAACCTGATGCTCTCGCCGACGTACCTCCGTTTCCCCAACGGCCAGCTGCCCAACCCAGCCGACAACCGCGGCATCCTCACCGCGCCGGAACGCGGCCCTTTCCTCGAGACCTACCGCGTCCTGCCCACGACCATCGGACTCACCGACGCCGCCGGGACGCGCAACTGGAACACCCTGCTCGATCCGCCGCCCGCCTCGCCGCATCCGGTCACCCTCCCGGCCGTGACGAGCCGCAACCTGGAGTCCTCCCGCATGGCGCTGCTCAAGAGCGGCCGCTGGCAGGTGTTCTTCCATTACGGCCAGCTCACCCGCTCCCACTCCGAGGCGGAGGCGCTCAACTTCTCGGCCTTCTACGGCGACACCGACATCACGCACGATCCCGGCGTCGTGGGCTACGGCTCGCCTCTCTATCGCGGCTATTACACGCGCGGCCTCTGCCACAACGTCCCACTGATCGACGGCGAGGGGCAGGAACCGCCGCAACGGGGCGAACTTCTCGCCTACTCCGCCACCCCGGTCCGCGTCTCCGCCGCGCAACCGCACTACACCCGCAACGCCGGCGCCGGCCGCGCGCTCGAGATCAAGGACGACGCCCTCGTCGACACCGTCACGGTCGAAACCCGCGCGCCGCGGCGCCTCGGCCTCGCGCTGCATGTTCAGGGGCGCGCGCAGTTGCCCGCCGGCTTCACGGCCGACGCCACGCTCCCCGAAGGCCGCGCCGAACCTTTCCGCCACTGGCGCGACGCGCGGGCAGCCACGTTCCGCGACCACGCCGAGATCGACGTCGCCTACGGCAGCGTCGTGATGCGCGTCACATTCACCGCGCCGGGCGAGTTCCGCCTCTGGCACGCCTCCTCGCCGGACGTTCCGCCCGCCCGGCGCGAGAGTTTCTATCTCGAACTGCTCGCGCCGGCGGCCAAGGCCACGTTCACGACCACCTTCACCCCGCAGCCGACGCGGTAGTTCAGCCCAGAACGCCGGCCCTCTCTCGGCGGGATGCGCCCATGGCTCATCCCGGCAACCGCGCCGGCCAGATGGCCAGCCAACCTCCAGGTTCGACGCGGACGCCGGGATGCGTGATGGTCGGCACCGATGCGCTTCCCCCCACGTTTGATCGCTCCCGCTTTCGCCCTTCTGGTCCTGATCGCAGCCCCGCTGCACGCTCAGCGCGCCGCGGTCGAGGCGCGGCACGGCATGGTCGCCTCCGCCCACGTCCTCGCCTCGCGGGCCGGCGTCGAGATGCTCGAACGCGGCGGCAATGCGGTGGACGCCGCCGTGGCGACCGGCCTCGCCCTCGCTGTCGTCTATCCGATCGCAGGCAATCTCGGCGGCGGGGGCTTCATGCTCATCCACCTCGCCGACGGCCGCGACCTGGTCATCGATTACCGCGAAACCGCCCCCGCGTCCGCCGGGCGCGACATGTATCTGGACGCGAACGGCAATGTCCGCGAAGGCCTCGGATCCTCGACCGTCGGCTGGCGCGCCAGCGGCGTGCCGGGAACGGTGGCCGGCTTCGCGCTGGCCCTGCAGAAGTACGGCTCCGGCAAGGTCACGTGGGCCGACGCCTGCGAGCCGGCGCGCCGGCTCGCCGCCGAGGGCTTCGTCGTCTCCCAGGCCACCGCTCGACGCCTCCACGGCAACCGGGAGTTGCTCGCCCAGTTCCCCGAGTCGAAACGTATTTTTCTCCGCGACGGCGCGTATTGGGCGACTGGCGACAAATGGAAACAGCCTGACCTCGCGGCCACGTTCGCCCGCCTGCAACAGCAGGGTCCGGGTGAGTTTTACACCGGCGAGACCGCCACGCGCATCGCCGAGGCGATGGCCGCGAATGGCGGCACGATCACGCGCGCCGACCTCAAGGCCTACGTGCCCGCGGAGCGCGTGCCGCTGCGCGGCCGCTATCGCGGCCACGAGATCGTGACCATGCCGCCCCCGAGTTCCGGCGGCATCGCGCTGCTGCAGATGCTCGCCATGCTCGAGCCGTTCGACGTCGCGACCATGGGTCCCAACTCGGCCGCCAAGGCGCACCTGTTCGCCGAAGTGATGCGGCGCGCGTTCTGCGATCGTTCCGAATACCTCGGCGATCCGGACTTCGTGGCCGTGCCCACCCGCGAGCTCCTGGCCTCGGACTACCTCGCCGGCCGCATGCGCGACTTCGATCCCCGCCGGGCCACGCCGTCCTCCGCCGTCAAACCGGGACTGGGCCCGGTGCCGGCGCGGGACCCGCGGCCGGGCGAGTCGCCCGAGACCACGCACTTCAGCGTCGTCGACGCCGCCGGCAATGCCGTCGCCAACACCTACACGCTCAATGGCAACTTCGGCAGCGGCGTCACCATCCCCGGCACGGGCGTGCTCATGAACAATGAGATGGACGACTTCACCGCGAAGATCGGCGTGCGAAACATGTTTGGTCTCCTCCAGGGCGAACGAAACACGATCGCCCCGGGCCGGCGCCCGCTGTCCTCGATGACGCCGACCTTCGTCTTCCGCGACGGTCGGCTCCTCCTCGTCACCGGCAGCCCCGGCGGCCCGACCATCATCAACACCGTCCTCATGGTCATCACCAACGTCGTCGATCACGGCATGCCGGTCGCCCAGGCCGTCGAGGCACCCCGCCTCCACCACCAATGGATGCCAGACGTGCTCACCTACGAACGGTACGGCATGAGTGGCGACAGCCTCGCGGTGCTCACGGCGCTGGGCCAGACGGTCCACGAGCGGCGTTCCTATGAAGGCGCCTACCAGGGCGACGCCGAGACCATCCTCATCGATCCCAAAACCTCGCTCCGGCTCGGCGCCGCCGATCCCCGCAGCGCCGACGCCGCCGCCGTGGGGCATTGAGCCGCACGCGAATAAACACCCAGCTTCCCAGACGGGCGGAGTGTCACCAGCATCTGGCACTCCCCTATGAAGCACCTGCTCTTCATCTTGGCTGGCGTCGCATTGACGGCGTCCGCCGCTCCGGCCGTCGAATCCAGCCTCCAACCGCGCGAGTTGCGGTGCGAGCACCGCGTCAACCCACTCGGCATTGGTGAGACCAAGCCGCGGCTGAACTGGAAGCTCGAGACACGGTCCGATGGGCGCGGCCTCGCCCAGTCCGGCTATCAGATCCTCGTCGCCTCCGCGGCGGAGAAGCTGGCCCGCGATGAAGGCGATCTCTGGGACACCGGCCGCGTCGCGTCCGCCGCGACCACGAACATCATTTACCAGGGCCGGCCGCTCGCCGCGCGCGCGGCGTGCTGGTGGAAGGTGCGGCTTTGGGACCAGGACGGACGGGCGTCGACCTGGAGCCCCCCCGGCCAGTGGACCGTGGGGCTCCTCAGTCCTGACGATTGGCAGGCGGAGTGGATCGGTTTCGAGGCGCCCGCACCTGCCGCCAGCACCGCGGTCAGCGATGAACAGCGCGCCCGACTCGGCCAGGCTGCCTGGATCACCATTCCCGGCGAGCAGCGCTCCCGTCCCGAGCCACTGACGGCCGCTTTCCGGCGCAGTCTCGTGCTGCCGGCGGACCGGCCGGTCACGCGCGCGACCGTCCTGCTCACGCCCGACATGCGGGCCGCGATCAGCGTCAACGGCCAGCTCCTGGCCGAGGTGAACCGCTGGGAACAGGCCGTCCCGCTCTCGCTGCTGGATCGTCTCACGCCCGGCGAGAACGTGATCGGCGTCCGCGTCTCCCAGGACGACGGCTATCTGCCTGCCGTGCTCGGCGAGGTCGAGCTGACGTTCGCGAACGGCGAGGTGGTGCGGTATCCGCTCGATGCCTCCTGGCAGTTTTCGCCGACCCCGGCCGACGGTTGGGACCGGCCGGGCTTCGACGCGACGAGCTGGGCGCCAGCCATCCTGCTGGTCGAGGCCAACAGCGTGAAGCCCCGGCGCAGCCCGTGGGGCACACCGCAGAACGCGCTGCACACCCTCGCCCCCGTGCCCATGCTGCGGAAGACCTTCAAGATCGAGAAACCGGTGCGCCGCGCGACCGTGTACGCGACCGCACTCGGCGTTTACGAACTGCAGCTCAACGGCACCCGGGTCGGCTCCGACTATCTCACCCCCGGCTGGACCGAGTATCGCCGGCGCGTGCACTACCAGACCTACGACGTCACGAGCCAGCTGCGGCCGGGCGCCAACGCCCTCGGCGCATTGCTCGGCGATGGCTGGTTCGCGGGCGTCGCCTCCTACACCGGCCGGCGCGGCTACTACGGCGGCACGCCGCGCCTCCGCGCCCAGCTCGAGATCGAGTACGCCGACGGCACGCGGACCGTCGTGGCGACCGACCGGCACTGGCGCGCGGCGTTTGGACCCGTGCGCCACTCGGACCTGTATCTGGGCTACGCGTACGATGCCCGGCTGACCGTGCCCGACTGGACGCAGCCGACCTTCAACGACTCGGCCTGGAAGCACGTCCGCACCGGACTGGCGGATGCCTCGCCGCGCGGCTTCACGCTCGAGGCCGCCACCCTCGCACCCGTGCAGGTCGTGCAGGAGCTGCCGGCAATCGCAGTCACCGAACCGGTGCCCGGCCATTACGTGTTCGACTTCGGCCAGAACATGGTCGGCTGGGTGCGGCTCAAGGTCCGCGGCCAGGCCGGCCAGCGCCTCGTGCTCCGGCACAGCGAGTTTCTCAACCCCAACGGCACGATCTACACCTCGAACCTCCGCGGCGCGGCGGCCGTCGACACGTACTGGCTGCGGGGTGACGCCGAGGAGGCGCTCGAGCCCTTCGGCACGGTGCACGGCTTCCGCTACGTCGAAATCACCGGCCTCACGGCGCAACCCGGCGTGGCGATGGCAACCGGCGTCGTGGTGCACAACCCGATGGCGCAGACGGGCGAGTTCACCTGCTCGGACCCGCTGCTGAACCAGCTTTTCCGCAACATCGTCTGGGGCCAGAAGGGCAATTACCTCGAGGCACCGACCGACTGCCCGCAACGCGACGAACGCCTCGGCTGGACCGGCGACACGCAGTTCTTCGTCCGGACCGGGCTCTACAACTTCGACGCCCAGGACATGATCGAGCGCTGGCTGACGACGCTGATCACCGATTCGCAAGGCGAGAACGGCGCATTCCCCCGCGTGGCGCCCGGCATTGATGCCGGCCCGCAGTTCATCACGGCCTGGGGCGACGCCGCCATCATCTGCACGCACGCGCTCTGGCAGGTGTATGGGGACACCCGCGTGATCGAGCGCCACTTCGACCGGCTCGGTCGCTACCTTGCCGGCCTGCGCAGCCAGGCGCGGCACGGCGTGGTGAGCATCGGCGGCTACGGCGATTGGCTGAACCTCGGCGGCGGTGCCAAACGCGAGGTCATGGACACCGCGTATTACGCTCATCTGTGCGGCCTCATGTCTGAGCTCGCCACGGCGATCGGCCGCCCGGACGAAGCCAAGAAGTACGCAGCCGAGCAGGCGCAGGTCACCGCCGCGTGGCGCCAGGCATTCCTCCAGCCCGACGGCAGCATCCTGGAGAGCAGCCAGACCGGCTTCGCACTCGCGTTCACCATGGGCCTGATCCCCGACGCGCAGCGGGCCGCCGCCGCCACCCGGTTTGTGGATGAGATCCGGAAGCAGGACTGGCACCTTGCCACCGGCTTCATTGGCACGCCTCGCCTTCTCCCGGCGCTGCACGAGGCCGGCCGCAACGATGTCGCGTATCGCCTGCTGCAGACACGGACGTATCCCTCCTGGCTGTTCCAGGTGACGCTCGGCGCGACGACCATGTGGGAACGGTGGGACGGCTGGACGCCCGACCGCGGGTTCCAGACGATCGATATGAACTCCTTCAATCACTACGCATTCGGCGCGGTGGCCGAGTACCTGTATCGCACCGTGCTCGGCATCAACACGGACGGTCCGGGCTTCCGCCGGATCCAGATCGCCCCGTATCCCGGCGGCACGCTCACGCATGCCAGCGGGCACTACGACGCGCCCACCGGCCGCATTCAGAGCAGCTGGCGGCTCGACCAGGGCACGCTGACGTTGCGCGTCCAGATTCCCGCCAACACGACGGCGACGGTGCGCGTCCCCGCGACCGACACCGCCGCGGTGCAGGAAGGTGGACGCCCCGCGATCCAGGCGCCCGGAGTGAAGCTCGATCACAAGGAAGCTGACGCGGCGGTTTTTCAGGTCGTTTCGGGCAGCTACGAGTTTACCTCCCGCTACACGGCTCCCGCGGGGCCCAACTGATCAGGGCGGGCGGCGGCATCTTCACCGCCGCCCGCACGGCGGGCAGGAAAATGGCGTAGTGGCTTTCAACCGACGCGGTTTGCCCCGCGTCGGGCGTGGGATTTGTACGGCGAGTTGACAGCTCCAAAACCGCTGTTTACCGCTAAATCACCCCTCGCATGGCCTCCGTCCCCCAAGCCTCCCCCGCATCCGCGGCCAACCTCACCCGCCCCGAAGATCGCGTCCCCATCCCGCGCAAGCTGGGCTACGGCCTCGGCATGTTCATGGACATGTGGGGGCATTGGCTCTACCCGACGATCGCCTTCCAGATTTTCGGCCTGGCTTTTCACGTCTCCAGTTCGCTCATCGGCATTGTCATCATCCTGAACCGGCTCTTCGACGCCGTCTCGGATCCGGTCTTCGGCTGGTGGTCCGACAACACCCGAACTCGTTTCGGCCGCCGCCGACCCTTCATGCTCTTCGGCGGGATACTGGCGGGAGCCGGCCTGCCGTTCCTCCTCGCGGTCAACCCCGGCCATTCGCCGACGTTCTACTTCTGGTTCATGGTGCTCTCGTCGGCGATCTATCTGCCGCTGGTCAGCTGCTTCAACATGCCTTACCGCAGCCTGGGGAATGAACTCACGCCCGACTACCACGAGCGCACGAGCGTCTTCGCCTACCAGAACGCGGTGAAGAAGATCCCCGAGCTCGGCCTGTTCTACTTCGGCACCTTCTTCTCGATGAGCGTCTGGGTCGGCGCGGATCAGTCGAACCTCGGCGGGCGACTGAAGCAGTTGCTCACCAGTCTGTCGGCGTGGAGTCCCGCGCCCGCCGGAACCGCACCCAACACCCTGCTCGGTGCGCAGGTGTACCTCGTGCTCTGCGGCATCATCATGATCATCGCGGGCATCGTCTGCACTCTCGTGATGCGCGAGCGGTACTACGACAAGGTCGTCGTCACCCAGAAGCAGGAGAAGATCTCCCTTATCACTACCTTGAAGCAGGCGCTGGAATGCCCGCCGTTCCGGATTCAGATTGGGGTCCAGCTCGCCTACAACATGGGCCTCAGCATGGTCAGCACGCTCGGCCTCACCGCCACGATCTACTGGGTCTGCTGTGGCGACAAGGCCATGGGCAACTTCTGGAACTTCTGGATGGGCGTCTCCGGCATGGTGCTCGGCTTCCTCGGCATCCCGGTGTTCACGTTCATCGCCCGCCGCCTCGGCAAGCGGCACGCGCTCATGGCCGTGCTGAGCAGCGCCATCGTGGTGTTCATCTGCACGTGGTGGCTCTACACGCCGAAGATCGTGTGGCTCCAGGTATTCGCCTCGGGCACGATCGCCTTCATCGGCGCGGGCTTCTGGCTCCTCGATGGCGCCATCCGCGCCGACATCATCGACTATGACGAACTGCGCACCGGCAAACGCCGTGAAGGCGCGTTCGAGGCCTGCATCTCCTGGATCGGCAAGGTCGGCATGGCCATCGGCGCCGGCGTCTCGCTGTTCATCCTCGACTGGATCGGCTTCGACAATGCCGCCGCCCAGCAAACGCCGCACACGCTCTTCATGATCCGCTTCTGGCTCGCCGCCATCCCCGTGGCCGGCCTGGTCATCGCGCTGATCGCGCTCTACCGTTTCCCGCTCACGCAGGCCAGGATGGCGGAGATCCGCCGCGAGCTCGAGGCCCGGCGCGGCACGGTCTGAGCCGGCGCGCGCGCGCCGGTCCGATACCTCGGCCGGCTGGGCTGCTCCAGAGGGCGACGCCCCGCGGCGCCCCTGCTTTTCACGTCAGAGGATCGCGTTGGCCGCGATGACTTGGGCGTAGTACTTCGCCGACAGCTTCGGCGTGCGCTTCTGCGTCGCGAAATCGCAGTGCACGATGCCGAAACGCCGCTGGTAGCCATCCTCCCACTCGTAATTGTCCATCAACGACCAGACGAAGTAGCCGTGGACCGGCACGCCGTCCTCCACCGCCCGCCGCAGCTCCCGCAGGTGCCCGCGCAGGTAGTCGCGGCGGTGCAGGTCGAACACCTCGCCGTTCACCACGTTCTCCTCGTTGTAGCCACAGCCGTTCTCGGTGACGTAGATCGAGCGCACGCCGTAAGCATCGCACGGCAGGCGCGTGCCCCAGTACATGACCTGCGGCGTGAGGTTGAGCCAGGTGCTGTCCGCCCGCGGGTAATTCACGGGCAACGGCAGCTCCTCGGGCCGCCCGTCCGCGCCCGAGCGCACGAACGTGCCGGTGTACAGGTTCAATCCCAGGAAGTCGGTCGGCGCGCTGATCAGCTTGAAATCGCCCGCGCCCACGCGGGGATAGTTGGCGCCGCAGCGCTCGAGGTACTCCGGCGAATAGCCGCCACGGTACATCGCACCGAGAATGTGGGCGTTGCGCGTCTCGTACCAGGAACGCGCCGCCGCGATGTCGGCCGCCGTTTCCGTGAACGGAATGCACACATCGCTGTTGTCTGTCAGGCCGACCTGCGCCCCCGCCCCGCCGTGCTCGCGCACCGCGCGCACGCCGTGACCGTGGCAGAGCAGCGCGTGGTGGTAGGTCTGGTTCAGCTCCTGCGGGCTCACCTTCCGTCCCGGCGCCTTCCCGCCGAAACCGTAGGCCAGGTAGGTGAAGCAGCGGATCTCGTTCAGCGTGATCCAGTGTTTCACAGGTTCATGGAACGCCTGCACGATCGTGTCGGCGTAGCGCGCAAAGGCGTCGACCGTCACCGGGCTCACCCAGCCGCCCTGGTCCTCGAGCGCCTGCGGCAGGTCCCAGTGAAACATCGTCACCCAGGGCGTGATGCCGTTCTCGCGCATGGCGTCGAACAGCCGCCGGTAGAAATCGAGCCCGCGCTGGTTCACCTGCTTCCCGCCGTCGGGGAAGATCCGGGGCCACGCGAGCGACAGCCGGTAGTTGCGCACGCCCAGCGAGCGCATCAGCGCGAAGTCCTCGCGGTACCGGTGATAATGATCGCATGCCACATCCAGCGTGTCGCCACCGTGCACCCGGCCCGGGATGCGGCTGAAGCGGTCCCAGATGGACTCGCCTTTGCCATCCTCGAAGGCGGCGCCTTCAATCTGCGGCGCGGCCGTCGCGACGCCCCACGTGAAATCCTCCGGAAAAACGCTGTTCGCTGGGTGCATGATAGTGCGCCCAAATCAGCGTCCCCCCGGCTAAACTCAAGCTGGAAGGCATTGATTTAGCGGGAAACTTGCCGCCCGCACGCTTTCCGTCCCACTCTCTCCTTCCCCGCCGTGAAACGTCTCCTTCCCCTCCTCCTCGTCGGTCTCGGCCTGCTTGGCTCTCCCCTCGCTGGCGCCAACGCCACCGCCACCACCACCTCCCCCTCCGACTCCGCCCCGCGCGAGCGCATCTCCTTCAACGCCGACTGGCGGTTCATCAAGGGCGACCCCGACTGGTTGCCCGGTCAGCTCGACTACACCGTGCTGCGCGACTGGCTCCTGCCCTCCAGCGCCGAATTCCTGGGCGGCACCGGCCCGAAGCCCCAGCGCCCGGCCGGCAACATCGGCGGCGGTGTCACGTATGTTAAGCCCAACTACGACGACACCGCCTGGCGCCGGCTCGATCTCCCGCACGACTGGGGCATCGAGGGCCCCTTCAAGCAGGAGTACGACGCCAACCAGGGCAAACTCCCGTGGTGGGGCATCGCCTGGTACCGGAAACACTTCACCGTCCCGGCCGCCGACGCCGGCCGGCGCGTGACTCTCGAGATCGACGGCGCCATGGCCTACGCCGCGGTCTGGCTCAACGGCCATTTCGTCGGCGGCTGGCCCTACGGCTACACGTCGTTTGCCCTCGATCTGACGCCCTACCTCAAACCCGGCGCCGAGAACGTCCTCGCCATCCGGCTCGACAACATTCCCGAGTCGTCCCGCTGGTATCCCGGCGGCGGCCTCTATCGCAATGTGTGGCTCACCAAGACCGGCCCGATCCACGTCGCCCACTGGGGCACCGTCGTCACCACCCCGGAGGTGAGCGCCGAGCAGGCCGCGGTCGTCGTCACCGCGTTGACCAACAACACCACCGACGCCGCTGCCGACCTCACCCTCGCCACCGAACTGTTCGAGCTCGACGCACAGGGCCGCCGCGGCGCCGCCGTCGCCCGCGCCGAAGCCCTGCCCGTCAAGGTCGGCGCGCAACGCCAGGCCTCCGCCGCGCAGACGCTCACCGTCCCGCACCCGAAGCTCTGGAGCCCGGCGTCACCGGCCCGCTACGTCGCGGTCACCACGCTCGCGCAGGACGGCCGCGCGACCGATGTTTACGAAACGCCGTTCGGCATCCGCACGATCGCGTTCGACGCCCGCCGCGGCCTCCTGGTCAACGGCCAGCTCGTCCGCATTCAGGGCGTGTGCAATCACCACGACCTCGGGGCCCTCGGCACCGCCATCAACACCCGCGCGCTCGAGCGGCAGCTCGAGATCCTGCGCGACATGGGCTGCAACGCGATCCGCACCTCCCACAACCCGCCCGCCCCCGAGCTGCTCGAGCTCTGCGATCGGATGGGCTTCCTCGTTTTCGACGAAGCGTTCGACTGCTGGATCAAGGGCAAGAACCGCGGCGACTACCACCGCCTGTTCCCCGACTGGCACGAGCAGGACCTGCGCGCGCTCGTGCGCCGCGACCGCAATCACCCGAGCGTTTTCATGTGGAGCATCGGCAACGAGGTGCTCGAGCAGTGGGGCGAGGAAGGCCAGGAGGGTTGGAAGGTCGCCCGCCGCCTCGCCGGCATCGTCCGTGAGGAGGATCGCACGCGTCCCATCAGCGGCGGCTTCAACGGCGAACCCGCCGGCTACAATGGCATGCAGACCACTCTGGACGCGGTCGGCTACAACTACCGCATCAACGAGTACGCGCGCTTCCGCCGCCTCAACCCCACGCAGGCGCTCCTCGGCGCCGAGACCGCCTCCACCATCTCGTCGCGCGGCGAGTACTTCTTCCCGGTCAACGACAACAAGACCGACCCGGCCTCGCGCGTGAACTTCCAGGTCAGCTCCTACGACCTCTCCGCGCCGCCGTGGTCGACCTCGCCCGACACCGAGTGGAAGGCAGCTGACGCCGCGCCCGGCTACGCGGGCGAGTTCGTATGGACGGGCTTCGATTACCTCGGCGAACCCACCCCGTACGGCGGCGATTCCAACGTGCTCCTCAACTTCTCGGATCCGGCCGACAAGGCGCGCGCCATGGACCAGCTCAAGGCGCTCGGCTCCATCCCCGTGCCGTCTCGCAGCTCCTATTTCGGCATCGTCGACCTCGCGGGTTTTCCGAAGGACCGCTTCTACCTCTACCAGGCCCGCTGGCGGCCCGATCACCCCGTCGCCCACGTGCTGCCGCACTGGACCTGGCCGGAGCGCGTCGGCCAGGTCACGCCCGTCCACGTCTACACCAACGGCGACGAGGTCGAGCTGTTCCTCAACGGGCAGTCCCTCGGCCGCAAGCCGCGCGTTCCCGGTGAGTATCGGGTTCGCTGGGACGACCTTCGCTACGCGCCGGGTGAGCTCAAGGCCGTCGCCTACCGCGCCGGCAAGGTCTGGGCCACCGCGGGCCAGAAGACCGCCGGCGCCGCCGCGCAACTCAACGCGACCGCCGATCGCAGCGTCGTCCGCGCCGACGGCACCGACCTGGTGTTCGTCTCGGTCGCGGTCAACGACGCCACCGGCATCCTCGCGCCGCGCGCCAACCCGGTGGTCCGGTTCTCCGTGACGGGTCCGGCGGACGTCGTCGCCGTCGACAACGGTGACGCCACGACTTTCGAGCCCTTCCAGGCCACGCAACACTCGGCCTTCAACGGACGCGTGCTCGCCATCGTCCGTCCGCGTGCCGGCGCCGGCGGCGAGATCACGGTCACCGCCACCGCCGAGGGCCTCCTGCCCGCCACCGTGACGGTCCGCGCCGACGCGCAGGGAATGAGGGAATGAGGGCCACTGCGCCCGGCGGTCTTACTCTTTCTCTTCCTCTTCCTCTTTCTCTCGATGGACCAAGCCGGCGTTCTCGCGCCGGCTCCCGCCGGCCCTCCGCTCTGTCCGCTCCGCTCTGTCCGCTCCGCGCCCGCACTCCCCTCATGCCCGCGCCCACGCGCCCGCTTCCGCCGTCCGTCGCGATCGTGGGTCGTCGGGCACCCTGAGTATCCGGACATTATCCCCGAGTATCCGGACATTATTCAGGAGTATCTGGACATTATCCCATTACTCGCTGTCCATCAGCGCGTAACAATTGCAACCCTCGTACCCTAGCATCGTCCCCTGCGCGTCGCGGACCGCCAGCGCCGCAACTCACCGACGCGCCGGAGCCGATCGACCACGGCAAGACGCCGACGCGCGCGGAGGTCCGCCCCGACGCGCGGAGATCCGCCCGCCACACCGCCCCGCCAGCGAACTGGCCGCGTGCGTCCGCGACCCGGCTACTTCGCCACCGCCGCTCGCAGATACGGCGCCAGCGGATTCTCCGGCAGCGCCTTCAACGCTTCGACGACCACCTCGGCGTTGAGCTGCGCGCCGGCCAGACTCGTGTGCGTGTGCGGGTCGGCAAACAACGCGTTCACCTTCTCCTGCCCCAGCTCGTCGTAGCGGTCCGCGATCCGATTGTTCAGATCGAGGAACGGCACCTTCTCCGCCTCTGCCACCTGCCGCGCCCACCCCGCAAAGCTGTCGGTGCTGCGGACGATGTGTCCGTCTTTCCAAGTCTTGCGCGGCACGAGTGAGCACACGATCGGGGTCACTCCCTTCGCGCGCGCCTCGGCAATGTACTGGCGCAGGTACCAGCCCCAGGTGTGCAGCCGCCGCGTCTCCTTCGTCTTCGGATCCTCGCGGTCGCCTTCCTCGTCGCCCAGGCCCGGCAGCGGGCCGCGCGGCGGGTTGTCGTTGTGGCCAAACTGGATCAGCACGAAGTCGCCGGCCTTCATCAGCCGGAGCGCGTTGTCCCAGTGCCCGATCCGGCGAAACGTCTCGATGCCCGTGCCGCCGACCGCGCGGTTCACAGTATTGATCTTCTCCGGGTCAAAGTACGGCGCGAGGTAGTCGCCCCAGCCCCACTGCCCGCCGGCGCCATCGCCGCGGCCATTGCGCACGGTCGAGTCGCCGACCAGGAAGAGCGACGGCACCTTCGGGTTCCATGGCCGCGGCAACCGCAGCCAGGTCATGTCCGCCGCCGCCACCGCCGCCCCCTGCGGCGACAGCCACTTGTCCAGCGGCGCCAGCCGCAGCCCCTTGAGCCCGGCCACGACCGCCTCGGCATGCAAGGTCGCGCCCTTGGCGTTGAAATGCGTATGGTCCTGCGGATACAGCGCCTTCACCGCGGGCTCGCCCATCGGCTCGAGTTGGTCGGCCACGGCGTTGGTCACATCAATGAACGGGACCACCGCCGCCTTTGCCACGTCGAACGCCCACGCGCCATACCGCCCCGAGCCGCGTTCGAGCCGGCCGTTCTCCCAGCGGTTGCGGACGGTCAGCGACAACACGATCGGCGTGGCCTGCTTCGCCTGCACGTCGGCGATCATGCGCCGCAGGTACCAGCCGTACGTGTGCACCGTCTCGGGCTTCTTCGTGTTGATGTTCTCGATCTCCTCGGTCTCCTCGCCGAGTCCCGGCAAAGAACCGCGCGCCCGACCCGAGTTCACCGGACTGCCGTCGTTGTGGCCGAACTGGATCAGCACGAGGTCGCCCGCCTTCACGTCGGCCAGCAGTTCGTTCCACAGCCCCTCGGTGATGAACGTGCGCGCGCTGCGTCCGCCCCGGGCGCGATTCACCACGTTGACCTTGGTGGCATCGAAATAGGGCGCGAACACCGCCGCCCAGCCCTGCTGCTGTTCGCCTTTGCCCTTCGCGGCGGTCGAGTCGCCCGCGACGTGGATCGTCGGCAGCGCGGAGTTGAGCTGCGGCTTGGCCGCGGCCGGGTTCGAGGCGAGATCCGGCGCAAGATTGGGCGTCTGCGCCCAGGCGGCGACACTCGCCACGACAAAGAGGAGAAAGCGTTTCATAGGCAGGGGACCGCCACAGGAACACCCGCGCGCGACGGAGGCAACCGGCTCAAAATCGGCTCGTCCGGCGGCGGCCACGACGGGCCGCCGCCGGACGAAGTGAAAGTGGCGCGGCCAGTGAAAGTGAGAGTGAAAGTTAAAGTGAGGAAACCACGGTTCGGTTGATCCCGAACCCCGGTTCGCTCACCGCTCCCGTCGGTTCAGCTCTCCGTCTGCCTCTTGTCTTCAGAGATCGCCGCGGTTCGGCCAACTTTCACTCTCACTTTCACTCTCACTTTTACTTTTCCCCATTCAGCCGGAACACCATCGGCACCACCATCCGGAAGCGGACAGGGACGCCGTTCACGGTGCCGGGCTCGAAGCGCCACTTCGAAACGGCGCGGACGGCCGCATCGTTAAAGACCGAGTCGCTGGTGTGCACCGCACGCGCCTCCGTCACCCGCCCCGACTCGTCGACCACGAACTCAACGTGCACCTCGCCTTCCCGGCCATCACGCCGCGCCAGCGGCGGATACTCAGGCGGGATCCGCGTCCGCGGATTCGGCGTCCGATCCAGCGACTCGGTACCCACAATCCCTGTCCAGCCGCGTCCGGGGCCGATCCCCGTGCCGGTCCCATCCCCGAGGCCTTCGATCGGGACCCGATCCACCGGTCCGGGCGACACGCGCGGGTTCAGGTCCACGCCCACCGGCTTGACCCATGGCCCGGTGGCATCCGGCACCGGCCGTTCCGGCAGTCGGCTGACGTCCGACTCCCCCTTACCCGCCCCACCCGACCGGTCCACGACCGGCGGCAGATCGGTCAGCGGGAGCACATACGGTGGAAGCTTTGGTCCGGTCGAACGTGGCGTCGCCTCGGGCACGGGACCACGGGGGAGACCGAACAGCAGGCCATGGAGGGCGGCGGCAATCGCAACGGGGAGTACGAAATGGCGTTCCATGATGTTTATGGGGTTGAAGGTTCACCCCATATAACGTGCCTGTCCCAAAAATCTTAGTACGAAGCGGACGCTTTCGCGTCCGCTTATGAAGGGGGATCTGCGATTGGCTGGGACCAGCGTTCGCCCGCACGCCGACGCACCGGTGAAACCCTATACCCGATCCCACCCCTGCCGGCAGCCTTCAGTCTTTCAGCTTTCAGCCTTCCGCAGTCCACTTCAGCACGACGGTCGTAAGCGGGGGGAGCGTCAGGGCGAGGGACTGGCTGAAGCCGTCGCGTTCGACGTCCTCGGTCGCGCGGCCACCGCCATTGCCCACGCCCGTGCCGCCGTAGTATTCGCTGTTCGAGTTGATCACCTCGCGCCAATAACCACGGCGCGGCACGCCAATCCGATAGTTTTCGCGCGTGGTGCCGCCGCCGAAATGCCCGACGACCGCCAGGAGCGATTTTTCGTCGGGATCGCACCGCAGGTAGGCGATGACGTTCGCGTCGGCGTCGTTGCAGGCGAGCCAGCGGAAGCCGCGCGGGTTGAGGTCGGAGGCGCCGAGAGCCGGCTCCGCCGTGTAGAGTTTGTTCATGTCGCGCACGAGGAGCCGGATGCCCTCGTGGTCCATGTACTGGCACAGGTGCCAGTCGAGGCTCGCGTCGTGCCGCCACTCACTCGATTGCCCAAACTCCCCGCCCATGAAGAGCAGCTTCTTGCCCGGCCACGCCCACATGTGGGCAAAGAGCGCCCGCAGGTTGGCCGCCTTCTCGGCGATGTGCCAGGCGCCCATCTTGAAGAGCAGCGACGCCTTCCCGTGCACCACCTCATCGTGCGAGAACACGCTGATGAAGTTCTCCGCGTACTGGTAGAGCATCGCGAACGTGAGGTCGTTCTGGTGGAAGCGGCGCACGATCGGCTCCTTCGCAAAGTAGCGCAGGGTGTCGTGCATCCAGCCCATGTTCCACTTGAAGTCGAAGCCCAGCCCGCCCTCGCGCGTCGGCTTGCTCACGCCCGGGAACGAGGTGCTCTCCTCGGCGATCATCAGCACACCGGGATAGTACTGGTGCACGAGGTCGTTCACCTGCCGGAGGAAGTCGATCGCCTCCAGGTTCTCGCGCCCGCCGAACTTGTTCGGCACCCACTGCCCTTCCTGGCGCGAGTAGTCGAGGTACAGCATCGACGCCACGGCATCCACGCGCAGGCCGTCGATGTGGTACCGGTCACACCAGG
Source organism: Opitutus sp. ER46 (assembly GCF_003054705.1). NCBI lineage: Bacteria > Pseudomonadati > Verrucomicrobiota > Opitutia > Opitutales > Opitutaceae > Opitutus > Opitutus sp. ER46. The sequence goes on along the minus strand of NZ_QAYX01000017.1, from coordinate 70,460 downwards.
CGAGCGCGTTCGCCAGGAGGAAGCAGCGCACCTCGTTGCGGCCGTAGTTGAAGATCAGCGTGCCCCAGTCCATGTGCGCGCCCTGCCGCGGATCGGCATGCTCGTACAGGTGCGTCCCGTCGAACTCCGCCAGCGCGAAGCTGTCGCGCGGGAAATGCGCCGGCACCCAGTCGAGGATCACTCCCAGCCCGCGGCTGTGCAGGTAGTTCACGAACCACGCGAAATCGTCGGGCGTGCCGTAGCGGTGCGTGGGCGCGTAGAATCCAGTCACCTGATATCCCCACGAGCCCTCGAAGGGATGCTCGGCCAGCGGCAGCACCTCGATGTGCGTGAAGCCCATTTCGAGCGCGTAATCGGCCAACTGCGGGCCCAGTTCCCGGTACGACAGCGGCCGTCCGGCGTCCTCCGGGATCCGGCGCCACGAGCCGACATGGATCTCGTAGATCGAGATCGGCCGGTCGCGCTGCTCCGCCTGGCCCTGGCGCCGCTCCAGCCACGCCGCATCCGTCCACTCGAACTTGCGCGTGTTGCAGACGATCGCGGCGTTGTTGGGCGGCGGCTCAAACGCGGTGCCATACGGGTCGGTCTTCAGCCGGACGTGCCCCTGCTGGTCGCGGATCTCAAACTTGTAGAGTTCGCCCTCCGCGAGCCCGGGGATGAACAGCTCCCATACCCCCGAGGCGCCCAGCGACCGCATCGGATGGTAGCGGCCGTCCCAATGGTTGAAGTTGCCGACGACCGAGACCCGCGCGGCCGATGGCGCCCACACCGCGAACGACACGCCCGGCACCCCGCCGAGATCGCGCACGTGCGCGCCGAGCTTCTGGTAGATGCGGTGCTCGTTACCCTCGTTAAAGAGGTAAAGGTCCTGCTCGCCGAGCGTCGGAAGGAAGCAGTACGGATCGAAAAACTGGCGGAACTCCCCGTTGGGATAGCTCGCCCGCAACTGGTAGCGGAAAACCTCCGGCCGGTTCGGAATGAACACCTCGAACAGCCCCTCCGGCGCGAGCCGCGTCATCGCGAACTTCTTCTTGGGGTGCGCGTCGACGTCGATCACCTCGCACGCGCTCGCCCCACTCACGAAGGCCCGCGCCACGACCCCCGGCGACCGCCCGTGGCGCGTCGGATGCATCCCGAGCACCGAGTGCGGGGACGCGTGTTTCGCCTGCAGCAGGGACGTGAGATCAGCTTTGGAAAGGAGCACGCGAAAGAGGTTTGCGCGCGTAACCTGCCCCAACTCGCCCGATTCGTCTAGCCGAATGCCTTCTGAAAGCCGGGTGGGGACAAAGTCCGGGGCCGACACCTCGACCGGCCCGCGCGGCGCCCCTCAGGCGACTGCCACCAATTGCGGGTTCGGGGTCTCCTCGATCGCGCGCCGCAGGTCCTCCGCCCGGACGGGCTTGGTCAGGAAGTCGCTCATGCCCGCGCCCAGGCAGGTCGCGCGGTCACCGACCGACGCGTTGGCGGTCATCGCCACGATCCGCGGGGACTGACCCTCGCGCCGGACCGCCAGGATCTCACGGGTTGCCTGGATCCCGTCCATCTCCGGCATCTGCACATCCATCAGGATGAGATCGTATCGCTGCCGGATCGCCGCCGCGACCGCCTCGCGTCCGTTGGCGGCGACATCGGCGCGGTAGCCCAGCCGCTGCAGCATGAGGATGGCGACGCGCTGGTTCACCGGGTTGTCCTCGGCGACGAGAATCGACAGTGGCCGCTGCGGCACCGCGATGGCCGCGCCGGCACTCCGTTCGCTGCCGACGACGGTCCGGCCCTGCAGCAGGCTGCAAAGCACGTCGTACAGCGCCGCCGTCTTCACGGGTTTGCTCAGGGTCGTGGCGATCGCGGGATTCCGTGCGGGACGGGAACGTCCCGGCACCGCCATCAATGCGATGGGCACATCCGCCAGGCCGGGCAGACGCCGCAAGTCCTCGGCGACCTTGTCGCCATGCTCCTCGCCGAGCCGATGATCGATCAGCATCACGTCGAATTGTTCGGTCCGCGCGATGGCGGCGGCCTCGATTCCCGAGCTCACCGCCCGCGGCACCATGCCCCACGTGACCGCCTGCTGGCAGAGCACGCGGCAACTCGTCGCATTGTCATCGATCACCAGCAGCCGCCGGCCGGTCAACGCCTCGACCCGGCCCGCGGCAAATGGCTTCGTCGGGGCCAGCACGGACGCGACCTCGATCTCAAAGCAGAACGTGCTCCCCTTCCCCGCGGTGCTCTCGACCCAGATCTGCCCCTGCATCAGGTCGATGATCCGCTTGCTGATCGCGAGGCCCAGCCCGCTGCCACCGTATTGGCGCGTCGTGGACGCATCCACCTGGCTGAAGGTCTTGAACAGGCGGTCCATGCGGTCCGCCGGGATGCCGATGCCGGAATCGTGCACCGCAATCCGCAGCCGCACGCGACCGGTATCGCGCGCCGGCACCGTTGTCACCGCCACGAAGACCTCCCCGCGGGAGGTGAACTTCACCGCGTTGCTCAGCAGGTTTACGAGCACCTGGCGGAGGCGGACTACGTCGCCGGTGACCGACTCCGGCACGCTTCCGTCGATGGCGTAGATGAGGTCGAGCCCCTTTTCCGTGGCGCGGCCGGACAACACGTCGATCGCCGACTCCACGCAGACGCGCAGGTCGAACGGATGCTGCTCCAGTTCGAGCCGGCCCGATTCGATCTTCGAGTAGTCGAGGATGTCGTTGATCAGGGCCAGCAGCCCATCGCCGCTGGAGCGGATCGTCTCGGCGAACTCGCGCTGGTCCTTGCCCATCTCGGTTTCGAGCAACAGCCCGCTCATGCCGATGATGGCGTTGAGCGGCGTGCGGATCTCGTGGCTCATGTTCGCCAGGAACTCCGACTTCGCGACCGTGGCCGCCGAGGCGTCCTGCGCCAGCCGGTGGGCGCGTTCGAGCGCCTCGCCAAGCTGCCGGTTGAGATCCTCCGCCTGGTCGCGGGCGAACTCGATGTCCGCCTGCGCCCGGCGTTCGGCGGTCACGTCCAGATGCGCCGCCACCATGCGCACGGCGCGGCCGGCCGGGTTCCGCTGCACATGGCCGCGGGCGGTGACCTCGCGCTCGCCGCCGTTGGGCAGGATGATTCGGAAGGAAGTGTTGTAGGGCCGCCGGCCTTCGATCGCCTCGCGGTACTCCCGTTCGACGCGCGCGCGGTCGTCGGGATGAAGCCGATCCCGCCACGCCGCGAAGGTTCCCTCCACCGGCGCGCTCAACCCATAGATCGCGAGCAGACGCGCGTCGCACACGAGCTTGTTCTGCACGACGTCGTAATCCCAGATGCCGACCTGCGCGGCCTCGGTGGCGAGCTGGAGGCGCTCGGTGAGCGACTGCACGCGCTGCTCCACGGCCTTGCGGTCGGTGATGTCGAGCGAACGGCCGACCAGACGCATCACCCGCCCGGTGCTGTCGCGCAGCGGCGTCAGGCGCGTCAGCCACCAGAGCAGCCGCCCGCGGACAAAGAACGGCTCCTCAAATTCAACGGGCCCGGGCGATTCGACGCCGCGTTGGAAACTCGCCCGCAGGCAGGCCGCCATCTCCTTCGGGATCACGCCCACGAGTTCCTCGGGCGTGTGCCCGCGCAATTCGTCGCCGGTCATGCCCGTGAGGCGTTCATAGGCGGGGTTCACCTCGACGAACCGGAAGACGCCATCAGGCAGCACGTCGACCAGGAACACGCCGAGATCAACGCTCGAGAGAATGCTCTTCAGCACGGAACGGTTCTCCTCGTGCGCCTGTTCCGCCAGCACGCGCTCGCTGATGTCGGCGATGAACCCGTAGTGGACGAGCGAGCCGTCGCCCTGCCGGTCGGCGGTCGCGTTGGCCCACATCCAGCGCAGTTTCCCATGCGGGTCCCGCACGCGAAACTCACACTGCCAGCGCTCGCCCGCCTGGGTCGCCGCCCGGATCGTTTCGATCACCCGCGTGAGATCATCGGGATACACCCAGCTCACGAGCGGCGAGAGATCGTTGGCGAGTTGCGCCGGATCCAGGCCCGTGAGTTCCTGCGCGCTTTCACTCGCGTACAGCATGCAGCAGCGACCGTCGGGGAGTTCCCGGACCTGAAACACCATGCCGGGCACCTGTGCCGCGATCTTCGTCAGCCGCAGTCCGGCCTCCTGCCGCTCCGCCTCCGCCCGCCGTGTCGCGGTAAGGTCGGTGACGTGGATCAAGTAGCCGCCGTCCTCATCGAGCCCGGTGATCGCCAGCCGCGCTGCGAACCGGCTGTTGTCCGCCCGCCGGCACGTCCACTCCCGTTCGTCGTACTGTTCGCCCTGCCGGGCCGCCCCCAGGATGACCTGGAAGGGAGTCAGCGTCCCACCGGCCTGTTCCTCCCGGCGAAAGAGCTCCTCCGCGTCGATGATCGTCGGCAGCGTGGCCTTGCCGATCACCTCTTCGGCGGTGTAGCCGAACAGCCGCACGGCGCCGACGCTGAACGAAGTGATCAGCCCGTGCGCATCCACGGAGATCACGACCTGCGCCGAATGGTCCAGCATGCGGTCGAGCACCAGGGCCGCGTGCCGCCGCCGCCGCCGCTCCGCCCGCCCGCCCACAAAGTACACGGCACAGGCCAGCACCACCGCCGCGCAGAACCCCAAGCCCAACTGGGTCGATGGGGAACTCGGCGTGGCAATCGCGAGCAACCACCCCAGGCCCAGGGCCGCGCCGATGCCGGTACCGGCGACAAACCGGCACCGTCCGGACAGGAAGGAGCTTAAGCGAGCAAATGGCATCAGGACACGGCGGCGCATTGGCGCTGCCCAGGTCCTCGTTTCATCGGCACATCCCCGCGCCCAATGTAGGCCAAGCCGACGCAAAACGGGGCGGCCATCCGACCGCCCCGATTTCCTCCCAGCCGACTGCCTCGAGAGTCAGTGCAACTCAGGGATGATCTTCGAACGAAAGGTCTTCTGTGGACACCCGCCCGGCCTTCACCGGCGCGTGGCCATTCGTGCCATGGCCATTCGTGCCGTGACCATTGGTCCCATGCCCGTTCGCGCCGTCGTGGCTGCCATTGTGGTGCATCACGATCGGAGACTTCGCGGCGAGATGCGCGAGGCGCGAGGCCGACGCCGGGGCCTCGGAGACCGCCGTCGCGGGCGCGTGGCTGAATTCGGCATTGCCGCGTACCATCTCCATCAGCACATCGACCGCCTGGCGGACCTGGCCGGCCTGGGCCTTGAGCTCCTCGGACGCCGCGGCGGACTGTTGCGAAAGGGCCGCGTTCTCCTGCGTGATCTTGTCCATGCTGGCGACGGCGCTGTTGAGCTGGCCGATGCCCTCGCTCTGCTCGTGGGACGACTGCGCGATCTCGGCGATGCGTTCGTCGAGCTGGCGGGTCTTTTCCACAATCGCGGTGAGGTTCACGGCCATCTTTTCGCTGATGCGTACGCCCTGCTCGCTCTTCTCGGTGGAGGCGGAAATTTTCTCGGCGGTCTCCCGTGCAGCCTGGGCCGAACGTTGCGCGAGGTTGCGGACCTCGTCGGCGACGACCGCGAAACCGAGGCCGGCCTCACCGGCGCGCGCCGCTTCGACCGCGGCGTTCAGCGCGAGGATGTTCGTCTGGAAGGCAATCTCGTCGATGGTCTTGATGATCTTCGAAATCTCGACGCTCGACCCCTTGATGGCGTTCATCGCCGACTTCATCTGCTCCATCTCGGCCGCGCCGGCGTCCGCCGTCTGGCGCGCCTGGTTGGCCAGCGCCTTGGCATTCTGCGCGTTCTCCGAGTTGCGCTGGGTCATGCTCGCCATCTCGTGAAGCGAGGAACTCGTCTCCTCCAGCGAGGAGGCCTGCTGGGTGGCGCCGTTCGCCATCGCCTGGCTGGCCTGCGCGACCTGCGCCGCCGAGCCGTTGGCCTTGTCGGATTCAGACGCGAGGCGCGAGGCGACGTCGGTGATCCGGTGGGTGACGCTGCGGATCATCCACCAGGCGCAGACGATCGCGCCGATGAAGCCGGCCAGGGTCACGATGGAAACCATCAACTCGTTGTAGCGCTGTTCGGCGCGCGTGCGGCCTTCGAGGTCACTCTGGAAGGAATGCACCGAGGTGCGGACCTTGTTGATGGTCTGGGTGAATTCGGGGACGAGGCGGTTGATGCGCTCGCCGATGATACGGTCGCGGCCCTGCTTCAGCGCGACGATGTCCGAGAGCCCCTTGCCGTAGGCGTTTGCGGCCTCGATCAACCGAACGAGGAGCGCCTTCTTGGCGTCGTCCTTCATGGAGGCGTCGAGCTTCTCCATCTCGATATGATCCTTCTGCAGGCGCTGCACCTGGGCGTTGGCCGTCTTCAGCGCCTCCGCCGCGGCGGTGGCCTTGGTGAAATCCGACGTAAGCAGGAAGGCATTCGCCAGGCTGGTGCACTCGAAGAAGGCCTTCAGGCCGCTGGAAATTTGGAACGCCGCATTCATGTCACCCTGCGTCTTCGCCTGCGCGAGCATCTGGGTGAGGCCGTCCGCCAGCACCTGCTGTTGCGGGGTAAGCACGTCCTTCTCAATCGAGACGCGGGACCGATGGTTCGTCACCAGGTCGTTGAACGCGGCCCAGTACTGCGCCAGCAGGCCGCGCGCGGCGGTGACTTGGGCGGCGCGCTCCGGATCGGTGGTCAGTTTCGCGGCTTGGTCGAGATCGGCGTCAAGGGCCTTCTTGGCCGCCTCGCAGTTGGCAATGCTCTCGGCGCTGCCGGTCGCGAGAAAGTCGTTCACCTGCAGCTTGAGCGACTGCATCGAAGTCTCGAGTGTCGCCGCGGCATAGGTCTCCTGCGCGCTCCCGGCGTAGGCGGTCAGTCGCCGGCCGGCGCCGCCCAGGGCAATGTAGGCGATGACGGCCACGACGAGGAGCACCGTCAGCGTGAACGCGAAGCCCAGGCCGATCTTCTTGCCGATGGTCAGGTTCTTGAAGGACATGTTTACGGGTGCCGCAGGGCGGCAATGGGAGCTAGGAGCGAAGAGAGAGGTTAAGAGCGGGCAACGGTCCAAAGAACGGATCTTGGCCACGGGTGGCGGCATCGCGGTCTGCCGGTGCAATGGCGTCACGTCGGGCGGAACGACGCCCAGGCATGGGCGTCGACCGATTTCGGTTCGGCACACTAAATTGCATCAGAAGACGGCGATTCGTTGGCCTGCACATCGGCGCGCTGCACGCGAACTTGAGCCCAAATACGTAAGTATGCGTACGCAGTAACCGGTACGCCTTTCTTCACGCCCGAAGTGATTCATCCCCCGGAAGTCGCGGTTCACGAACGAAAGTAGTTCATTCCCGTTGCCCTCCGCCGGGTCGCTGCGTAGGCGTTGGCGCCGATGCCGCTGGAAGCCAAATTACGTCGGTTCTGCCTGGGCGCGGGGCTCCTCACGACTTTCTTGGGACTCGTCGGCCTGGCCGTACCGGCCTCAAGCCACTTTGGACTCGAGCTTGACGGCCCTGGTGCCGCCATCGCCGTGGTCCTGAGCGGGACGGCGCTGATTGCCAGCCAGTTTCCGCGCCGGCAGGGAGTGCGCCTCCTGAGCGCGGCGGCGGCTCTCCTGCTGGGAGCCGGCATCCTCGTCACCGGCCTGCTTGAAGTCACCGTTGCCGGCGATTTTCTCGCCGGCGGCGCCATCAATGGGCTCCTCATCGTCACGACCGCGCTGGCCCTGCTGCTGCTCCGCCCCGGCTCCGCCGCGCGCCACGGCCCCACCTCAGCCTGGCTCGGTCTCGTGGTCGTGGCCGGCGCCGCCGGCACGCTGCTCGCGATCGTGGCCGGCCCCGACCAAATCCAATCGCCCACAAACCTGTCGGGCCCACTCGTCGCGGCCCTGCTCGTCCTTGGGCTGGGCGCAGCCCTCGCCCGGCCGGACAATCGGTATTTGCACGTGATGTTCGCTCCACATGGCGCCGGCATCCTCGCCCGTCGCCTGTTCCTCGCGGCCGTGATTCTCCCGGTCTGCTTCGGCGCCGCGTTCGCTTGGATGGTCGGGACGCATCACCTGCCGGTCGCCGAGGCCGGCCTCCTGTTTGTCGCCACGACCCTGCTCAGCGGGTTCATCATCACCTTGTTCTCCGCCGAGATCGCCGCCGGGCTCAGCGAACGGCGCGAAGAGGCCGAAAGCCAGCGCGCCCAACTCACCGCCCGGCTGCAGCAACAGGCTGCTGAACTCCAGGAAACGGTCAGCCAGCGCACCCGGGAGCTCCGCGAAGCGAACGCCTCCCTGCGTGCTTCCGCCGAATCCAACGCTCTCCTCGCCCTCGTCGCCCAGAACACCACCAACGGCGTGGTCATCACTGACGCGGTCGGCGGCATCGCCTGGGTAAATGTCGCCTTCACGCGCATCACCGGTCACGAACTCGAGGCCATCAAGGGCCGCCGGCTCTCAACGCTGCTGACCGGACCGGAGACCGACCCCGCGCCCGTCCAGCGCCTCCAGGCCGCAGAACGCGATGGCGTTCCGGCGCACGAGACCCTACTCAACTACACTCGAACCGGACAAACCGCCTGGCACGCCATCGAACTGCAGCCGGTGCATGAACGCTCCGGACGCCTCATCAACTTTGTGATCAACCTGACCGACATCACCGCCGAGCGGGCGGACAAAATCCAACTCGAGCACCTCAGCCAGCGGCTGAAGATGGCCGCTCGCGCCGCCGAACTCGGGATTTGGGAATGGGATGTCCGCACCCAGCGGTCCCTCTGGGACGCCCGCATGTGTGAAATCTACGGGCAGCCGGACCAGGAACTCGTCGGCGGCGTCACGGACTGGCTCAAGTTTGTCCACGCCGATGACCGGGACCGCGTGACCCGGACCATCGACGCCCTCATGAAGGGCGGCAGCAGCCTCCAGCAGGAATACCGCATCGTGCGTCCGGACGGCATCGTCCGGCAGGTGCTGCGAAGTGCGGTCGCCGAACGCGACGAGCAAGGGAGACTCCTTCGCATCATCGGCACCGATCGCGACATCACCGTCGAACGCGAATCGACCCAGCAGCTGCAGTCATTGAACGAGCGTCTCCAACTCGCGCTACGCTCCTCCAAATACGGCGTCTGGGAACATGACCTCGTCCACCAGCGCCGCATCTGGGATGAGCGCCAGCTTGAGATTTATGGGCTCCGCCCTGACCAGTTCGACGGCTCCGAAGCGGCCTGGCTCAAGACGCTGCACCCCGACGACCAGCCGGCTGTCACCGCCCAGCAACAGCAGGTCATCGCGGGGACGACTTCCGACTACGACCTCAAGTTTCGCATCGTCCGCCCCGACGGCTCCGTCCGTCATGTGGAGTCGCACGGACATGTCCAGCGCAACGCCGACGGCCGCGCCATCCGGCTCGTCGGGCTCAGCCGCGACATCACCGAGAACGCCCAGCTCGAGCAGGCGCTGGAGCTCGCCGAGCAGCGCTGGCAACTCGCGATCGAGGGCACCAATGACTCCGTGTGGGATTGGGACGTCACCTCCGGCCACGTCTATCACGACGAGCGCTGGACGCGGATCATGGGCTACGAGCCGGGCGAGATCGACTACACGATCGACGGCTGGAAACGGCTCGCCCATCCGGACGATCTCCCGCCGAACGAGGCCGCGCTGCAGGAGCACTTCGCCCAGCGGACTTCCTTCTACTGTCACGAACTGCGGATGCGCGCGAAGGACGGCACGTGGCGCTGGATCCTGGACCGCGGCAAGGTTGTGCGCCGCGCCCCCGACGGCCGCCCGCTGCGCATGGTCGGCACCCACTCGGACGTGACCGCGCGTCGCGTGCTGGAAGACCGCCTGCGCACCACCGAGCAGCTCGCGACGGAGGTGAGCCGGATCGCCCAAATCGGCGGCTTTGAGATCAATCTCACGGACGGCACCGCCGTCTGGAACGAGGGCATGCGCCGCATCTGCGAGGTCGATGACGCCTACGAACCCTCGCTCGAACGACTCTGGAGCTTCATTCCCCCGGAGGCCCTGCCGACCGTGCAGGCAAGCCTGCATGAGGTGAAACCCGACCACCCGTCCTTCGACGTCGAGGTGCCGCTCAACACCGGTCGCGGCAACCGGATCTGGGTGCGTATCCTGGGGCACGCCAGTTTTGCGATGGGGCGCGCCACCAGCGTGCGTGGAGCCCTGCAGGACATCACGGCGCGTCACGAGAGCGAATCGTCGCGCCGCGAACTCGAGGCCCAGTTGTTCCAGGCCCAGAAGATGGAAACGCTTGGCACGCTCGCGGGCGGCATCGCCCACGATTTCAACAATCTGCTCACCGGCATCATCGGCTACCACGAGCTGGCCGCCGACTCGCTCCCGTCCGACCACCCGGCGCGCGAGTGCCTCGCCGAAGCCCGCAACGCCAGCCTGCGAGCCCGTGAACTGGTCGAACAGATTCTGACGTTTGGCCGCCACTCCGGGAGCGCGGAGCACATGCCGCTCGACCTGGTGACGGTGATTGACGAGGCCCGCCGGTTCCTCCGCGCCACGGTCCCCGCCAACATCAGCATCGAGTTCGACTGCGCTCCGAACTGCGGCTCCGTGATGGGCGACACCACGCAACTTCATCAGGTGATCCTCAATCTCGGCTCCAACGCAGCCCACGCCATGCGCCAGAACGGCGGCACGCTGAAGATCAGCCTCAAGCCGGCCGTGTTGACGCCCGAGCTCGCCCTCACCCTCGGTGGCCCGGCGGCGAGCGAGTACGTCTGCCTCACCGTCAGCGACACCGGCCACGGCATGGACGAATCCACGCGGCGCCGGATCTTTGATCCCTTCTTCACCACGAAGAACACGCGCGAAGGCACGGGCCTTGGCCTCGCCGTAGTCCACGGCATCGTGCGTTCGCATCGCGGCGCGATCGACGTCGAAAGCGTTCCCGGCCGCGGCTCCTCATTCTGCATCTACCTCCCGGTCGTCGAAACCGGCAACAAGGCCGAGGCCGAGGACAGCGACACCGCCCCCCGGGGCGGCGGTGAATTCGTCTGTGTGGTCGACGACGAAGAGGTCGTCGGAAGCTGCACGAAGCTCGTGCTCGAAAGCCAGGGTTACCAGTCCCTGATCTTCGCCTCCGCGGAAGCCTGCCTCGCGCACCTGCAGGCCAACCCGACCATCTGCTCCGTCCTCGTGACGGACCAGACCATGCCGGGCATGCAGGGCACCGAGTTGGCCGCGGCGGTCCGACGCCTCCGGCCCAACATCCCAGTCGTGATCATGTCCGGCTACTTCTCGAAAATCTCGCCGCAGGCGCTCGACGAGCTCGGCCAAGTGGAGTTGTTGGCCAAGCCCTTCACGACCGACGAACTCGCCACGGCGGTTTACCGCGCGCTGCACCCGACCAGCTGACCGGCTACTTCAGCGGCGGGAACTGGGTCTTCAGAATCTTGACGGCGACTCCGTGCAGCCCCGTCGAGCTCCAGCACAGGTCGGTCTTCACCCGGCAGTCGATCCCGGCGTCGAACAGCGAGAACATCACGCCGAGGACGCACGCATCCGTCTCGACGCCGCACACCGTCGCCCGCCTCACCCCACGGCGCTTCAGCCGCGCAATCTGGCGCGCATTGAGCCCGTAACTGCGTTTCGCAAAGACCACGTCGCCCGGCTGCGGCTCGATCAGGAGTTCGGTGTCGTCGGAGCCGGGCGGACACACCTTCATGTCGAGGCGTCGACGGAAGAGCGATCCGGCGGGATTCTCGAAGCGCGTGAACACGCGAAAGGGAAACCGGGCGGCATAGCGGCGGATCGCCGTCACCAGTTTCGGCGGAATCGGAAACGCGCGCTGGAGGTCGACGATGATGAGCGGTTCGGCGGCAGCCATGGGGGACGAGCGGGGTGGTTCAGGCGCCGGGGCGCGGCGCTTCGCGCACCACCTCAGAGGCGTCCTTGTCCGGCCTCAATCCGAGAAACACCGGGTGGCGGAGCGACCCGTCCTCGGTCCACTCCGTAAACTGGATCTGCGCCACGAGTTCCGGCCGCACCCACGTGACCTGCTTCATCACGACAGCGGTCATGCCCGTGCCGAAACGCGAGTGCCGCGCGGCCGGCAGATCGGCAAACGGGCACCGCCGCACCCTCCGCTTCCGCATCGCCCGGTGCAACGAGGCCAGGGTCGCGGCGTCGAAACCGCTGCCGACCTTGCCGGCGAAGCGCAGGGTCCCGTCCTCATAATACCCGACCAACAGGGCACCGAAGTGCGTCCGACTGTTCTTGGGCGGCGTGAATCCGCCGATGACGAACTCCTGCTCGCCATGCACCTTGCACTTGAGCCAGGCGCCCGTGCGCCGGTCGGGCTCGTAGGCTGACCCCGCCTGCTTGGCGATGATGCCCTCGAGTCCCTGCCGTCGCACCTCGGCGAGGAGCTGCTCCGGCTTCATCTCGAACACCGGCGAAAACCGCAGGGCCGCCGCGCCTTTGCCCACGAGCACCTCGAGCGCCATCTGCCGCTCCTCGAGCGGCAGATGCAGCAGCGAGCGGCCGTCGTGATGCAGCAGATCGAAAACGTAGAACACAATCGGCGGCCGCGCGCCCGCGTCGCGGTTCTGCAGCAGCTGGAAGCGGCTCCGCCCCTGCGCGTCGAGCGCCACGACTTCGCCGTCGATGCAGGCATTCGCACACTGGATACCGCGCAGCGCCTCGACCACCTCGGGATAGTCCGCCGTCAGCGGCTTGTGGTTGCGCGACCAAAGCTCGATGCGCCCTTCGTTCAGCAGCGCGAGCGCGCGGAAACCGTCAAACTTGATCTCCAGCCGCCACCGGCCGGCCGGGATCTCATCCACGCTCAGCGCTTTCATCGGCGGCACGAACGCCGCGGGAGCCAGTACCCGGGACGAGGCGGCGCGCGCGCGCTTTTTCCGGGGCACGTCGGCCGCCTCGCCCCGTTGGGCGCGCGTCGCCGGAGCGCGCGTGCGCGCCCGCCGCGTTGCCCGGCCCTCGGCGATCTCTTCCAGCGTCCGGCCGCTCAGCACCGAGCGCTCCCGCGCGGCCCCGAGTATCGGCGCGCGGTGCGCCGGGGCGTGGTTCTTCAGCAACAGCCAGTTCGCGTGCTTGTCCCCCGGTCGCGCGCGCAAACGGACCAGCGTCCACTCCCCCACCGCCTTCTCGCCCGCGAGGGCCAGGTGCATCTTCCCCTGCCGGTACGCGGTCTCGGCCGGCACGCCGGAAACGGTGTAGTGCCCGCGGTCCCACAGCATCACCGTGCCCGCCCCATAATTGCCCGACGGAATCACGCCCTCAAACGAACCATATTCCAGGGGATGGTCCTCCACTTCGACGGCGAGCGCGCGGTCGCCCGGTTTCTCCGGCAGGCCTTTCGGCACCGCCCAGGAGCGAAACACCCCGTCCATTTCCAGTCGGAAATCGAAGTGCAGCCGCGTGGCATCGTGTTGCTGGATCACGAAGCGCCGCACCGCCTGGCTCGGCGGCGTGCCCTCGCCTCCCGCCGGCTCACCGCTGGCCGCGAGATCGCGCTTGGCGTGATACGACGCCAGTCGCCCCCGCGCCGTTGCGGAGCGGCGCGGTGCAGGTCGGCGCGGCTGGGAGCGGGGAGGCATGATGGAAAGGCGCGGCAGCGTTAGACCCATCCCAGCGGTGCCGTTCCCGGTCGCAGTCCCGACGCCAGCTCCGGGATTGCGCGGCTTCTCCCGGGGGCCATTTTCCAGGAACCACCGCCCGGTTCGCGCCCACTCACCCCAGGCTTACCCGCCATGCGCCCGTCCCTGTTCCCGATCCTATTGGCCGCCGCTGTCGTGCCCCTTGGCGCCGCCACCTCGGGCCCGCTCCTGCCCGCCAACCCCGCCCAGAGTCGCCCCGACACAACCCTTCTCCCCGGCCCGTACCTGCTGTCGCCGGCCAAGGGCACGAGCAGCGCCACCTCAACCCACGCCGTCAGCAAGACGACGCATGCGGTTTCCAAGCCCGCGGTGCGGGCGTCCGCCCAGGCGGTGGAGAAGACCGGATCGGTGGCCCCGCCGCCGGATGCGCCGCCCCCGGCGTTCCTCGAGCAGACCTTTGTCCGGCCCGGCGACCCCACGACCCTGCGCTTTGACCATACGCTGCGCACGCAGTGGGACGTTCCCACGCTCCGGACCGTCACACCGCCCCGGCCCGCGCCCGCGCGCTGAGGCGCCTGCACAAACAACGACGCGACGCACGGCGCGAAGCTCTCGTTCGCGACGATGCGCGTGTTGCCCCGCGGCCGTTTCAGGCCGGTGGCTGGGGATGCGACAATTGGCGGAACGCCTCGTAGGTCGCGACGCCCGCCGCCGTGCTGAGGTTCAGCGAACGCAGTGTGGGGTTCGCGTGCGGAATGGTGACCCGACCGTCGTGCAATTCGTCGTGCAGCCAATCCGGCGCGCCCGAACCTTCGTTCCCAAACACAAGGCCGTCCTCGTCGGCGAAACGCACATCCCAGAAGGTGCGCTGCGTCTTCGTCGTGAAGAGCCACAGCCGCTTGGGTGCCACCGAACTCGCGCGAAAGGCCTGCCAGTTGGCGTGCTCGTGCACATCGAGCGACCGCCAGTAATCCATGCCCGCGCGCCGCAGGTTGCGGTCGTTGATGACGAAGCCGAGCGGATGAATGAGGTGAAGCCGCGAGCGGGTGAGCGCGCACATGCGCCCCACATTGCCGGTGTTCGGCGCGATCTCGGGCTGAAACAGGACGACGTGCAGCATGAGCAAGCCAGGCCGGTCAGCGGCGGCGCGCTTTCATCGCCTGCTCCACCTCGCGCAGCTGCACGCGCTTCTTGAGGTCGTCGCGCCGGTCAAACTGCTTCTTGCCGGTGCAGAGCCCCACTTCGACCTTCACGAGCGCCTCCTTGAAATACATGCGCAGCGGGACGAGCGCCCGCCCGCCGGTGGCCAGTGCCAGCTGGATCTTGTCGAGATCCCGCCGGTGCAGGAGGAGCTTTCGCACCCGCTTGGCGTCGTGGTTGAAGATGTTGCCGAACGCGTACTGCTCGATGTGCGCATTGTAGAGCCACGCCTCGCCTTTCTCGATGCGCGCAAAGGCATCGCTGATCTGCGCCTTGCCTGCCCGGATGGATTTCACCTCGGTGCCGCGCAGCTGGACGCCCGCCTCGAAGCGCTGGTCGACAAAATAGTCGCGCCCCGCCTTTGCATTGCGGATCTCGGTGTAACGTTTCGCTTCTTTCTTCGCGCCAGCCATGGGGGGAGACGGACCTGTACATGAAAAAGGCGGCTCCGACAATGCGGCGCCGCCCTAAAACCGGATGAGATACGAGGATCAGGTCGTCGGGCCCGACTCGAAGCTGATCTTGCCCTCGATGACTTCACGGAGGGCGATATCCTCGGGCGACAACTTCTCGAGCGACTCCACCAGCGGGCGATTGCCGCGTTTCAACTGCTTAACGCGGCGGGAAACCACGTTGATCAACACGTTAGGGTCGTTGATCGTCTTGAGGGCATCTTTGATATAGTCGTCGCGCATGGCTTCGAAATTGCTCGGTGAAAACCGGCTAGGGGAATGGTCGGCCCCAAGTCCGTCAAGGCTGAATTCCGCTTGCACCAACCCTGCGCCCCCGGATCGTGGCGCCGTGCTTCTCGCCTGGACAACCGTCGGCTCGCTGGACGACGCCAACCGCCTCGCCCGCGACGTTATTGCCCGTAAACTGGCGGTTTGCGTGCAGATCGAAGGGCCGATCACGTCGCACTACCGGTGGGAGGACAAGACCTGCGAAGAACAGGAGTTCCGCCTCTGCTTCAAGTTCCTGGAGGAACAGCACTCAGGCCTCCAGCAACACGTTCTAGCCCACCATCCGTACGACACTCCCGAGTGGATTGTCGTCACCGCGGAATATGTGGCAGAAAAATTCTTGTCTTGGGCGAAGGCCAACTCTACCAATCCGCCCCTTTAACACGTTCCACCCGTCTCCTTTCCCGTCATGTCACAGCACAAAAGCCTCCAAGGCGTCTCCGGTCTCGTCATTAAACGCAACGTCCTCAAGCGGTTCGAGCGCATCGATGTGCTCAAGAAGCGCGGCCAGTGGAAGGCGGGCGACCGCGTGTCCGGCCTCCGCAAGACCAAGCCCGACGTCTGAGTAATCTTCCCCCTTTCCGGCAGGCAGCCTTCGCTGCCTGCCTTTTTTTGCGTCCTCTCCCGCCCCTTTTCCATGCACGATTTCTTCAAGCCCCTCTTTGACTGGTACGCGCAATCCCTCGACACCGGCGGCTACTGGCTGGTCGCGCTGCTGATGGCGATCGAGAGCTCGATCATCCCGCTCCCCAGCGAACTGGTCATCCCTCCGGCGGCCATCATCGCCCAGCGGTCCGGCAGCAACATGACGCTGACCGGGATCGTCATCGCCGGCACCGTCGGTTCGTGGATCGGGGCCACGGCCATGTATTGGGCTTCCCGCCTCGCCGGCCGCCCGCTCGTGATGCGATACGGCAAGTTCATCTTCATCTCGCCGGCCAAGGTGGAGCAGGCCGAACGCTGGGCCGCCGAGTTCGGCAGCTTCGGCATCTTTGCCTCCCGCCTGCTGCCCGTCGTCCGCCATCTGATCGGCATCCCGGCGGGCATTGTCCGGATGAACTACGTGACATTCTCGATCTACACGATCCTCGGTTCGGCCGTCTGGTGCTCCGTGCTCTGTTGGGTCGGCATCAAAGCCGGTCAGGATGAGGCGCTCATGCAGGGCGAACTGCATCGCATCGCGATCTGGCTGATTGGTGCCCTGGCCGTGCTCGGCGCGATCTACTACTTCTTCGTCCATCGGTTCACGCACAAGCGGCGCTGAACCCCTCCCCCCGCTCTCGCCGCCGCGCTCCTGACCGAGGACGGCGGACACAAAAAAACGAGCTTCTCGCGAAGCTCGTTCTTTTGCGAAAGGACGACCCGATCAGGCCTTCGTCTCGGCCGCCGGCTGAGCCGACGCCGGCTTCGCCGCCGGAGCGGACTTCGGGGTCGACGCGGCGACCTTCTCGGCGTGAATCTCAGCCGCGCGATCCTTCTCCTTGATGGCGACCGCGGCCTTGCCGGTGCGGCGACGGAGATAGTACAGACGGGCCTTCATCGCCTCGGACTCACGCTCGACCTCGATCTTCTCGATGTTCGGGGAGTTGACGGGGAAAACGCGCTCCACGCCCTCGCCGTAGCTGAGGCGGCGGACCGTGAAGGTCTCGTGGATGCCCGAACCCTTCCGCGCAATCACGATGCCGGCGAAAACCTGCACGCGCTCCTTGTCGCCTTCGCGGACCTTCGTGTGCACGCGCACACCGTCGCCGACCTTGAACGGCGTGGTGTCTTTCTTCACCTGAGCGGCGGTGATTTCTTGGATGATCGGGTTCATGGCTGTGAATTATTCGAGTAAATCGGGACGCACCTGACGGGTTTTTTCCAAAGCACGCGCTTGGCGCCAACGTTCAATCTGGGCATGGTTACCGGAGAGCAAAACCTCGGGAACGGACATGCCCCGGAATTCGGCGGGACGCGTGTATTGAGGAAAGTCGAGCAACTTGCTGGTGAAGGATTCGTGCGTCAATGACTTTTCCTCCCCGAGCACGCCGGGAATGAAACGAGCCATCGCATCGATGAGCACCGCGGCGGCGAGGGTGCCGTTGGTGAGCACGTAATCCCCAATGGAAATCTCCTGATCGATGACGCCATCACGGATCCGCTGGTCAATGCCCTCGTAGTGCCCGCTGAGCAGAACCAGGTGCTGCTGCTGGGAAAGCTCCTCCGCCAGCTTCGGCGAAAGGGGCACGCCATCCGGCGTCAGATAAATCCGGCGGCAGCCCGGCGTCTGCACCTGCTCGATCGCCGCAAAGACCGGCTCAGGCTTCATGACCATCCCGGCGCCCCCGCCAAACGGCCGGTCGTCGGCCGTGCGGTGCTTGTCGGTCGTCCAAGCGCGCAAATCATGCACCTGGACCTGTACGAGTCCGCCCTCGATCGCCTTCCCGAGAATGCTTTCGCTCAGGAAGCCATCCAGCATCCGCGGAAATAACGTCAGGACGTCTATTTTCAGCGCCATGGGAGGGAGGATTGGACTGTCACGCAGGGAGGAGAATCGATGAACAAAAAAGCCCCGGAGTATTCCGAGGCCTCTGCGATGAACGGTGGGCTTTCGCCCGCCGAATCGACTGCATCCGGCGGGCCGAAACCCGCCAGGGCGACTTAGGCAGTCGCGGCAGGCGCTTCGGACTTCGCCGTCGCGCTGCGACGGGCCCGCTTGATCATCGCGTGCATCGTGTCGGTCGGCGTCGCACCCTTGCTCAGCCAATAATCGACGCGCTCCATGTTGATATTGATCGGGTTGCCCTTGCTGCCCGGACGGTACGTGCCGAGGTTCTCGACGGCGGCGCCATCGCGGCGCGAGCGCGCTTCAGCGACGACCACGCGGTAGAGCGGCTGGTGCACGGAACCAACCTTGGTGAGACGGATTTTGAGAGCCATGTCGGATTAAATGCGGAGCAGTTCTTGCCTTGAAAAGCTGAGCACAAGACCGGTCCCGCGAAATGTTGTCAAGCATCGGTTATGCAGATGGCCCGACGACCCAACTCGCGTCGGCGCAGGCACGTCACAACCCCGTCTCCAACCGCGCCATGACCTCACCGAGCAGGTAGATGGACCCCGTGACCACCACGATGTCGTCCGTCTCGCCCACGGCACATCGGTCGGCCGCCGGAAACACCTGCTCCACGGTGTCACGCACGACGCGCCCCGGAAACCCACGCGGCATCGCCTTCTCAAGCTCCTCATACCCACAGGCGCGCGGTTCGTGCGGCACCACCAGATGGACCGCACGCGCATACCGGCTGATCACGTCGAGCAGCGGTCGGGCCCGGTCCAGGCCCAGCACCCCCGTCACGATCACCGGCCGTCGATGCGTTTCTGCAACCAGCTGGCTCAAATTAGCCTCCAGCGCGAGCGCACCCTCGGAGTTGTGCGACGCATCAAGAATCACAGTCCGCCCCCCCACCCGCCGCCGCTCCCAGCGGCCCGCCCACTCCACACGCTCGAGCCCCTGGCGAATGGCTGCCGGCTCCATCCGCCACCTTGGGTCGAGCTGCTGCGCCGCCAGCGTCGCCGTAGCCGCATTCCAGCGCTGATATTCACCTTCCAGGCGCGTCGACGGCACGCCTTCCAGCCCGAGTCGGAAACGCTCGGCCACGGATTGGATCGGTGCCCCGAGTTGCGCCGCCAGCGCCCGAATCACCTTTTCCGCATCGCGTGGCATGCGGCCAATCACCACCGGCACCGCCGGCTTGATGATCCCAGCCTTCTCGGCGGCGATCTGCGCCAGGCTGTTTCCCAGCAACTCGCAATGGTCGAGGCCGATCGAGGTGATCACCGCGAGCTCGGGCGTCACCACATTCGTCGCATCCAGCCGGCCGCCCAGCCCGACTTCGATCACGGCGATGTCACACCGGCGTCGCTGGAATTCGAGGAACGCCATCGCCGTCATGAGCTCGAAAAAGCTCGGCCGCAGCGTCGGATCCGCCGCCGCAATCCGTGCGGCCACCGGGTCGAGCTCCGCGGCGTACGTGAGAATCTGCTCCTCGGTCAGCGCCCTGCGGTCCACCTGCACCCGCTCGCCCAGGTGCACCAGGTGCGGCGACGTGTACAAACCCGTCCGCCACCCCGCCGCCCGCAGCATCGCCTCAAGCATCGCCGCGACCGAACCCTTGCCGTTCGTACCCGCGATGTGGACACACGGCACGCTGCGCTCCGGATGCCCGAGCGCTTCCGCCAGGACGCGCATGCGATCGACGCCGAAATGCGGACCGTGCGCCTTCAGGGCAAACAGACGGTCGACCACCGCGGCGTACTCGCGGGACCTGTTGGTGTGCATCGCCGCGCCGGGACGCGCTCAGTTCGCGCCCGGCTTCTTCCGCAGATGCAGCGCGCCCAGCAGGTCGCGCAGCCGGTCCCGCATCTCGAGCCGGCTCACAATCTGGTCAATCAGCCCGCGCTTCAGCAGGAACTCCGCCGTCTGGAAACCGGCGGGCAACGTCTGCTTCGTGGTGTCCTTGATCACGCGCGCCCCGGCGAAACCGACGAGCGCGCCGGGCTCGGCCAGGATCACGTCGCCCAGCGTGGCGAAACTCGCGGTCACGCCGCCCATTGTGGGATGCGTCAGCACCGACACGAACGGCAGCCCGGCCTGCGCCAGCCGCCCGAGCGCCGCGCTCGTCTTCGCCATCTGCATGAGCGAGTAAATTCCCTCCTGCATGCGGGCTCCGCCAGAGGCGCTGAAAATGATGCACGGGATCTTCCGCGCGATCGCCGTCTCCACGGCCCGGGTGATCTTTTCGCCCGCCGCCGCGCCCATCGCGCCGCCGCAGAAGCGAAAATCCATCACCGCGACCGACACCTCGATGCCGTGAATCTTGCCCGTGCCGCAGATCACCGCCTCCGGCAGGCCGCTCTCCTTCTCGTAGCGCTTGATGCGATCCGGATACGGCTGGGAATCGACGAAATGCAGCGGGTCGCTCGACTTAACCTCCGCGTCCGCCTCCGCAAACGTCCCGGCATCAAAGAGGTAATTGATGCGCGCCCGCGCCCCGATCGGGAAATGATGCCCGCTCTTCGGCACCACCATCTGGTTATCTTCGATCTCCTTGTTGAAGAGAATTTCCCCGGAAACCGGGTCCTTCGTGTACAACCCCTTGGGAATGTCCTTCTTGCGGGCTTTGCGGACCGTGTAGGTCGGTTTGTCGAAATGCATGGGCGTGGATCAGCCGTGGCCAAACGTGACGACGCGCAGGTTCACGGCCCCCGCGCGGCGCATGACGCGCGCGCAGTTGTTGAGGGTGGAACCAGTGGTGAAGACGTCATCGACGAGGATGTAGGAAGAGGCGGGATTAATGGAGGCGCCCGGAGCGAGTGCAAAGGCATTTTTGAGGTTCCCCATCCGCGTCTTTCGATCGAAAGCCGTCTGCGTGTGCGTATCCACCACGCGCCTCAACAGCGCCTCGATCCGCGTGCCGCCGCCGGCCGCCCGCGCCAGCGCTTCCGCCAGCAACTCCGCCTGGTTGTAGCCGCGCTCCCGGGCCTTGCGCGCATGCAGCGGCACCGGCACGAGACTCCCGCCGCGCACGAACTCCAGCACGTGCTCACTCCGCCGCAACACGGCCTCGATGTCGTGCAGGACGTGCAGGCCGTGGTGGTATTTCAGCTCAATCACCAGCGCCCGCACCGGTCCGCGAAACAGCGTCGTCGTCCGCCCCTCCCCGAACGCTGGCTCCAAGCCCTCGCAGTGCGGACACTGGCGTTCACCTTCCACCACTCCGAAGAACGGATGCCCGCAGGTGGTGCAGTGCGGCGGCGCCACATACTCGATCAGCGCCACGCACCGGCGGCACAGGTGCCGAAAACCGCCCGCCGTCTCATCCACCACCCCGCCGCAATGCACGCACCGCGGCGGGAAAAGCACGTCTCCGGCCCGGTGCATCACCCCGCGCAGGACATCGCGCGCGCTGCGGGCCTCTCCGGCGGCGTCTTCCATCAGTAAAACACCTTCACCATGAACAACCCCTGCGGCGGCGCCGTCTGCACCGCCGTTGTGCGCTTGCGCCCTTCGAGTATCTCCCGCACGGCCTCCGGGCTGAGCCGGCCCTCTCCGACCGCCACCAGCACGCCCGCCAGGCTGCGCACCATCTTGTAGAGAAATCCATTCGCCTCCGCCGTGATGCGGATCCGCCGGCCGCGACGGCTCACGTCGAGCCGGCGCAAGTCCCGCACCGTGTCCTCCCGCTCCGGGCCGTTCAGCGCCGTGAACGCGCGAAAGTCGTGCGTCCCCTTCAGCACCGCGGCTGCCGCCTGCATTGCTGCGACATTCACCGGCGTGAAAACCGGCCAGCAATACGGGCGCGTGAAGGGATCCGCGTCCCCGAGGTGCACCTGGTACACGTACCGCTTCCCCTTGGCCGAAAACCGCGCGTGGAAACTCGGTGCCGCTGGCCGCATGCTCTTGATCTGGATGCTCGCCGGGAGGCCCGCCCGCAGCGCCGCTGCCAGTTTGTCCGGCCCGTGCCGCCACGCCGCGTCGAAATGAAACACCTGCCCGAGCGCATGCACCCCGGCATCGGTCCGGCCACTGCCATGGATGCGCATCGTCGTCCCAAACATTTCCGCCAGCCGGCGCTCAAGGGTGTCCTGGACCGCGGTCCCGCCCACCTGGCTCTGCCAGCCGTCAAAGGTCGTGCCGTCGTACGCGCACACTCCCTTCCAGCGGGTAAGTTCAGGCGGCAGTTCGGACATGCCGGCGCAGCATGGGATTTCGCCCGCGACCGGCAATTTGAAACCAGGCTCAGCCTCTATCAGGGACAGGTCCGCTTAGGCCCAGGCCCGCGACCTCCATCAGGGACAGGTCTCTTTAGCCCCGCCGGGAGACCTCCATCAGGGTCTGCATCGGGGACAGGTCCGTTTCGCGGAGGTCACTATCGGGGACAGGTACGTTTTGCGCGCGAGAGCCGCTATCAGGGACAGGTCCGTCTGGCCGGGGAGCCGGAGCAGCCCGGGCCGGCGCGTCTCTATCGGGGACAGGTCCATTTCGCGCCCTTGCGTCGTGCCGCCAGTAGCCCCCTATCGGGGACAGGTCCGTTTAGCCTGGGGCTCCGATCAGGGACAGGTCCGTTTCACGTAGGAGAGTTCCCTTGCCTCGTGCCGCCGGCGGCGCCTTCGTCATTCCTTCGCCGATGCTCCGACGCTATCAACACCTGATCTGGGACTGGAATGGCACGCTCCTCGACGACCTCCAGTTGTGCATCGAGGTCACGAACAGCCTGCTCCGCCAGCGCCGCCTGCCGCCGCTCGACCTGACGCGCTACCACGCCGTCTTCGGTTTTCCGGTGCGCGCCTACTACGCCGAGATCGGGCTCGCGACCACCGAGGAGACCTTCAAGGCCCTGAGCGTCGACTTCATCAGCGCCTACGAGGCCCGGCGGCTCGAGACGCGGCTGCATCCCGGCGCCGAGGAACTGCTCGCCGCGATCCCGGCCCGCGGGCTGACGCAGTCGATCCTCTCCGCCTACCGCCACGACACGCTCTGCGAAATCGTCGCCCATTTTGGCCTGACCTCACGGTTTGTCGCGCTGTCCGGCCTGGACAACATCTACGCGCACAGCAAAGCCGCCCTCGGCCGCGCGGCCCTTGCGCGGCTCGGCGTGCCTGCGGCCAAGGTTCTCATGATCGGCGACACCCTCCATGACCTCGAGGTCGCCCGCGAGATGGGCGTCGATTGCGTGCTCGTCAGCCATGGCCACCACCCGGCCGAACGTCTCCGCCAGGGAGGCGTGCCCGTGTTCCCAAACCTCCACGCGCTCGGCGCGGCCTTCGGGCTGCCCGCCTTTCAGTCCAGCGGCTCGGGTGGCGGCGGCAACGGGAACCTCGTGTCGAGATAGTCCTGCAGAATCAGCGTGGCGGCGCGGGAATCGATGATTCCGCTCGCCCGCACCTCGCGCCGGCGCGACTTCGCGATCGTCGCCTCGGCCTCGTAGCTCGTGAGCCGCTCGTCCACCAGATGCACCGGCAATCCGAACTCCTGGCGAAACCGCGCGGCGACCGCCTCGATCTGCTTCGCCTTCGGTCCCACCGAGTCGTCCATGTTCAGCGGGTGCCCCATCACCAGCTCCGTGACGCGCCGCTCGCGAATGACGGCGGCCAGCGCCTCCCGCCGCCGGCCTTCGTCTGCGGTCGTGATGGCCGGCAAGGGCGTCGCCACGCCGAGCTGATCGCCAAAACTCAGGCCGATCCGCCGGTCGCCATAGTCAATGCCGAGAAATCGCGTGCCGCCGCTCATGGGAAAATTCGGCCGACAGGCTCCACAGCCCGCCGCCAGGCACGAGCACAAAAAAGCCCCGCGCGAGGCGGGGCTGAGATCAGAATCGCGGCCGATGGAGAAACGCTTAGCGCTTCTTCACCAGGCCGAGGGCCTTCTTGATGTTCTGCACGGTCGGCAGCGAGATGTTGAGCGCTTCGGCAATCGCCGCGCCCGTCTTCCCTCCCTCGACCATCTTCTTCACCTCCGCGCGGGTCTCGTCGGTGATGACCGCCCGGCGACGGCGCTTCTTCGCCCCGTCAGCATTCTTGGCAGGACGACCGCGGCGGCCACGACGGGCCCCCGTTGCCGTGCGCACCGCCTCGATGAAGTCATCGACGGACTCGAAGCCAAACTTGGCCGGGAGACCCGCGAGTTCCTTGCCGAGTTCGGCCTGAACCGCCTGCTCGAGGCTGGCGAGCTTGGCGCGCGTCGCCTCCAGTTCCTTCAATTTTGCTGAAACGATAGTAGGCATAGGACCGCTACGTTGGCTGCACTCGGTGGATGCAGCAAGGCTTTATATACTATTTGCGCCGGGAATGATGGTTCCCGCCTAGATTGTCATAGCGTGATATCCGCCATCTACAACGATCTCGGCACCGGTAATAAAGCCGCCCGCGGTATCGCTTGCCAGCAGCAGCGTGGCGCCGATCAGTTCGCGCGATTCACCAAAGCGTTTCATTGGCGTGTGGCCCATGATCGACGCAACCCGATCAGGGGTAAGCACCTTACGGTTCTGCTCCGCGGGGAAGAACCCGGGGATCAGCGTATTTACACGTACGTGTTTCGGCGCCCACTCGCGGGCGAGATTCTTCGACAGATTGTGTACAGCGGCCTTGGTGGCGGAGTAGGTAAAAACCCGGGACAGCGGGACGATGCCCGACATCGAGCCGAGATTGATGATCGCGCCGCCCTGCCCGCGCTCGACGAGATATTTGCCGAAGATCTGGCAGCCAAGGAAAACGGCCTTGAAATTCACCTTCACGATCCGGTCGAACTCCTCCTCCGGAATATCGAGATAAGGGGTCGCCGAGTTTACACCCGCGCCGTTGACGACAACATCCACGCGCCCCGAGCGCTTCAGCACCGTCTCCAGCAGCTGCTGCAGCGCCGCTTTCTCGCTCGCCTCCGCCGAGACGAAATAGCCCTTGCCGCCCGCCGCCGTGATGCGCTCGAGCCGCGGCTTGGCCTTCTCTTCATTGCGGCCCACGAGCACCACCTCGGCACCCGCCGCCGCCATGCCTTCGGCCATTGCGCCGCACAGTTCACCGGTGCCGCCAATCACGACGGCGACCTTGCCGGACAATGAATACAACGAGGACAAATATTCGGAGGGTGTGCTCATGAAGGGCTATAAAAGGAGTCAGGTTCGCCGGGCTGGCAACGGGAAATACGGTCACCTGTCCGCAACCGCCACCGGATGCCGCCCCGGGCCCGCCCACTTGCGCCTTGCTACCCGTCCCCCCAACCCGACTTCATCACGCCATGGCCCGCATCCCGCTCGAGGATAATTTCAACGATGTCATCAACAAGGCCCAGCGTGGGCTGGGCATCTCCGACGCCGACCTCGCCAAGCGCGCCGAGGTTTCCCTCGCCGATCTCGCGGCGGTCCAGGGCGGCAAGCCCATCGATGCCGTGCTGCGCCGGGTCGCTCGTCACCTGAACCTCTCGCCCAACGCCCTCGAGGACCTCGCCCACAAGCGATGGTATCCGCAGCAGGTGGTGTTCCCCCGCAGCTTCGCCGCGTTCAACACGCCGTGCGAAGACATCACCGTGAATAGCTATCTCGTGTGGGACCCGCGCGACCGCGTGGCCGCCGCATTCGATACCGGTGCCACCAGCGAACCCATGCTCGACCTCATCCAGGCCGAGGGCCTGACGCTCCGGTACATCTTCCTCACGCACTCCCACGAGGACCACGTCGCCGGCCTCGCCCCGCTCGCGGCGAAGACCGGCGCCGAGGTCTGGGGCAGCGAACTCGAGCCCGTGCCCCACCCCGGCGCCAAGGTCTTCCGCGAGAACGCCCACTTTCACGTCGGCACGCTCGCGATCAAGACACTCCTCACCGCCGGCCATTCCCCCGGGCTCACCACGTTCTACGTCACCGGGCTCAGCTGGCCGCTCGCCGCCGTCGGCGACTCCCTCTTCGCCAGTTCCCTCGGGGGCAGCGAGACGCGCTTCCGCGACCAGCTCAGCAGCACCAAGCGCAAGATTCTCACGCTCCCGCGCGACACCGTGCTCGCCTGCGGCCACGGCCCGCTCACGACCGTCCAGCAGGAGCGCGATCATAATCCGTTCTTCGCGCGCTGACGCCCCGCGCGCGGCCCGTCAGCGCCGCGCCACCTCGCCCGCCGCCCGCAAACCGCTGGCGAGCGCGCCGTGGACCGTGCCAATCGCCTCGCCCTCGGCCGTCGCCTCCCCCGCAAAGAAAAGCGTGTCGCGCACCGGCTCCGCCAACTGCGCCCCCGCGCCGTCGTGCCCCGCGCGCACGAAGCTGTAGGCGCCGCGGCTGTACGGGTCCTCCGTCCAGTTGTGCGTCACCACGTCCTGCACCGCCGCCCGCAGCTCACCCACGGTCACGCCCCACAACCGCGCCAGCGTCGCCAGCGCCGCGCGCCGGATCTCCGCCGGCGTCCGCCGCGTCAGTGCACTCGCGCCCGGCCCGCCCACCCAGCCGGTCACCACCGGTGCATCCGTGAGTGACCACCAGACCGGCACGCCATCCTCGAGCGAGTGGATGAATCCGAAACGCGGCCTCCCGCCCAGCGCCGCGGGCACCAGCCGCCGCACGCGCCGCCCGTCCAGCCGCACGCTCAACCGCACCACCTGCCCCGGCCCGATCGCCGCGAGTGCGCGCTCCCGGGCCCGCAACACCGGCGAAAAGGCGAGCCCGCCGCGCCGGCGCAGCACGCCCACTGGAACCGCCACCACCGCCGCCCGCGCCTCCCACGCCGTGTCCGCCGTCTCCACCTGCACTCGCCCCGCGCGCCAGGTGACGCGCCGGCACGGGACGCGCAACTGCACGTTCACCGCGAGGGCGGCAAGTTCCTTCACCAGCGCCGCGACCAGTTGGTCGTAGCCGCCGGGCACGATGAACTGCTCGTTGTCGTCGAGCGTCTCGCCCGCCACCGCCGCCGCGCTCATCTCCTCGCACGGCGCCGCTTCGAACCCTTCCACGAAGCCCACGGCCAGCTCGCGGTCCACCGGGTCCACGTCCTGCCCCGCCCGCCGCAGAAAACCGGCAAAACTCCAGCGCCGCATCCGCCGCGGTTCGATCCGCTCCGTCACCGCGGCCACCCGCGTACGCATGTCCGCCACCGGCACCAGCGATTTTCCCT
The DNA here is from genome assembly GCF_003054705.1 of Opitutus sp. ER46. Taxonomy (NCBI): domain Bacteria; kingdom Pseudomonadati; phylum Verrucomicrobiota; class Opitutia; order Opitutales; family Opitutaceae; genus Opitutus; species Opitutus sp. ER46. Next base: position 43,394 of record NZ_QAYX01000017.1, on the reverse strand, counting down.
CCTTCCGCCAATGCCGCTCCGGCACGCGCTGCACGCGGATGCGGTGGCGGCGCAACACGTCCCAAAGCGCGTCGTTGCCGGCATGCACGAACTGCGCGCCTTTTTCCACCGGTTCCGGCCAGCCCGCCCGGCGCTCCGTCCAGATCCGCCCGCCCAGCCGATCGCGCGCCTCCAGCAGCTGCACGCGGTAGCCACGCCGCCTAAGTTCTCCGGCCGCGGCCAGGCCCGCGACTCCGCCCCCGATCACCACGACGTCCGTTTTCCTCGTCTGCATGAACGGATCCAGACCGCCGAAACCGCTGGCGGTGCGGCGCATACCCGCTTTGCCACGGCCGGAGCGCCGCGCCGCGCGTCCGTCGGCGGATGAGATAACTAGCCAGTTTTGGCTAGTTATGTGAGATAACTAGCCAGATCTGGCTAGTTATCGCGGACGGGCCGCCGCGGCTGACTCCACCGAGTCCCAAGGTTCCGGTCGGTCCCGGCACGCGCAACAACGCCGCCGGTAATGACTTCGCGTCAGCTCGACGGCGCACCTACGGCGCAGCCGTGGCGTGCCGCCCGGCTGCGGCCGTCAAACCGACCGACTCAGCGGGTCGCCAGCTCGCGCTGCGTCGGGAAGACGTCGCGCAGGTTCGTGCTGAGCTGATCCTGCAGGGCCTGCATCTCGCGGTAACGCGCGACGTTCGCCTTGTTCGGCTCGCAACGCGACGCCTCGTTCACCGCCACGCAGCCCTTCGTCAGATCGGTGATCGCCGCGCCCCGGTTGTCGCGCCGCGCCAGGCACCACGCAGCCTGGAGCGCGCCACCGAGCGCCGCGCCTTCGTCCTCGACCATACCCACGACCGGCACGCCAAAAATGTCCGCCATGATCTGCCGCCACACCGCCGACTTGGCGCCGCCGCCGGTCACGCGGATTTCCTTTGGCTTCACGCCGAGCGCGCCCAGCCGGCGCAGGCCGTAGTTCATTCCCATGGTCACGCCTTCCATCGCGCTGCGCGCCAGGTGCGCGGGCTTCAGTGTCGCCTGGTTCACGCCCAGCCACACACCCGAGCCGTGCGGCACGTTGGGCGTGCGCTCGCCGGCAAAGTACGGGAGGAGCATCAGCCCGTTGCAGCCCACCGGCGCGGTCGCCGCCGCCGCCTCGAGCGCCGCCACGTCATACCCAAACAGTGCCCGCACCTGCTCCGTCACGGTCGTGACGTTCATCGTGCAGAGCAGCGGCAGCCACCCGCCGGTCGAGGAACAAAACGCCGCGATCTCACCCTGGGGATCGATCACGGGCTTGTTCGCATACGCGTAAATTGTGCCGCTCGTGCCGAAGCTCGCCGTGACCACGCCAGGCGCCACGTTGCCCGTGCCGATCGCGCCCATCATGTTGTCGCCACCGCCTGCGCTCACCACGACGTCCGCCGGGAAGCCGAACTTCGCCGCCAGATCCGGCCGCAGGGTCCCGGCCGCCTCATGCGAATCATGCAGCGCCGGCAGCCAGTCGATCAGGTGGCGGTCGATCGCCGCCACCGCCTCCTTCGACCAGACCCGCTTCCGCACGTCCATCAGCGCCGTGCCCGAGGCGTCGCCGTACTCCATGAAGTAGTTTCCGGTAAGGTGAAAATTCAGGTAGTCGTGCGGCAGCAGCACGTGGCGCAGCCGGCGATAGTTGGCGGGCTCGTGCTTTTTCAACCAGAGGATCTTCGCCGCCGTGAAGCCCGGCAGCACCAGGTTGCCGGTCTTCCGGATCGTCGCCTTCGGCCCGCCCAGCTTCTTCGTGATAATCGCGCACTCCGGCGCCGTGCTCGTGTCGCACCAGAGCTTCGCCGGCCGGATCACCTGGCCATGGTCATCCAGCGGCACAAATCCATGCTGCTGGCCCGACACGCCGATCCCGCGCACCCGCGACCGGTCGATCTTCTCCGCCACCGCCGCGATCACGGTGTCCAGCGCACTCACCCACTCCTGCGGATGCTGCTCCATGTGCCCCACCGGCAGGCCGGCGATGAGCGCATGCGGCGCGCGGGCTTCCGCGACGACCTTGCCTTGGTCCAGGTCGAACGCGACGGCCTTCACACTTTGGGTACCGGAATCGATGCCAATGAAGAGGGACATGGTGGTAAGAAAGAGCCCGAATCTGGCCGGATCCGCCGCCGCGTCTCAACTGCAAAGCCGTTCACCCTTTAGCGCGCCGGCGCCGCGCCACCCTGCGGAGTTCGTCCGCGGGCTGCGCCTCCCCCGCCCCAAAATGGCGCAGCCATTTTGCTTGGCAGCCTGTCGGACGCGTCCGACAGGCTGCTCCTGCTACCGCTCGCTGGTGTTGTTGGTCTTCATCGCGTCGAGAAACTCCACCGGCGCGAAATCGTCCGTCAGCACCCGCGCGCTCCGCACCGCCTGCGGGATGGGCACGTACTCCTCCCGCAGCGCCGCGAGCTCCAGTCGGCCGGCAAACTCCGGCCGCATCAGCTTCGCCGGGTCCGGCCATTTCGCCGGGTCGGTGATCACGGGTTTCCGGTACTTGACCGCGAACACGATCACGTTGCCGCGCGCGTGCGTCTGCAACAGCACCACCTGCGGGAACACCGCCTGGATCGTCTTGATGTCCGAATGGAACAGCTCGCTGTTCGCGTGCAGGTTGCTCACGAACACGCCGCCCTCCGCGAGCCGCGCCGCGCATTCCCGGTAAAACTCCTCCGTCTTCAGGTGCGGCGGCACGAACCCACCGCGAAACGCATCGAGGATGATCCAGTCCCAGCTCTCCCGGTTGCGCTTCACGAACATGCGGCCGTCCATCGTCGCGATCGGCTGCCGCTCGTCGGGCGCGAACGCCAGGTGCGTCCGGCAGAGCTCGACGACCTTCGGGTCGAGCTCGACCGACTGGACGATCGCCTGCAAATACGCCGCGTGGAACAGCCGGTGAAAGCCCGCTCCGCCCAGGCCGATCATGAGCACGCGCCGCGGCTCCGGCTGGAAGAACAACGCCCCGTACAAGGTGCGCGTATACGGCACGACCAGCCGCAGCGGATCCGCCAGGTCCACCGCCGACTCCAGCGCCTCGCCGCGCCGGGAACGCGCCCGCATCTCCACGACCGTCCCGTTCTTCTCGATCGTGAGGCTGTTGTAGAGCGTGTCGTAACGCTCGACGTAGTCGCCCGTCGGGGCCGCGCGAAGGGCCACCGCAGCCAGGGCTAGGAAAGTCAGGAGCAGGCGCATCATGAGGAGGAGACCGGGGCTGGACGCAGGAGGTGCAGCAACACCGCTAGGCTGGCCACTGCCACGGCCAGCCAGCCGTAGAGCAGCGTCGATACCCGGAAGTGCGGAATCAGGAGGAACGCCGTCATCATCACGCCGGCAATGTTCCCGAGCGTGCTCACGCCATAGACCAGACCCGAGGCCTTACCCGGCGGCGTCCCGTGGCTCGCGAGGTACTGCACGCACTGCGGACTGAACAGCGACAGCGCCGTGACCGGCACGAAGAACAGGCTCACACACGAAACGAGCAGCCCGATGCTCAGGTCTGGAAATGCGACTTCGATTCGGTCCAGCAAGGCGCGCCCAAACGCCGCCGTCAGCGTCAGCGAAACGACCGCCAGCCCCGCACCCACCCATTGCCCACGCCGCCGCGGCGCCGACGGCAGGTTGCTGATCCAGCCGCCCACCATGGAGCCAATGCTGAACGCCGCCAGGAACGTGGAAATCAGCCACGCCCAGACGATGATCGACGAACCGAAGTGCGGATTCAGCAGCCGCGAGGCCAGCAACTGAAAGCCCATGCTCAGGATACCCAGTGTTACGACGACGAGGTGGAAGACGAGGCGCGGCACAAGGCTTCGAACCGTGCTCAGCGAAAACCCAGATGTCAGCGCCAAAAGGGAGGCGGAAAAGTGAGAGTGAGAGTGAAAGTGAGAGGGATCGAACCGCGCGCCGTCAGACAGGCTCCTCGTGGGGTGCCGGCCGGACGCTCCCCCGACCAAAGCTCGCCCGGCGCCCCCGGATCTGCGACAACCGCCCGCAGCTTTCCGGACCCTCCTCGCGCTTCTGCTCTCAGCCGTCATTCCGGTTTCCGCCTCCACCCTCACTTTCACTCTCACTTTCACTTCGCCCATGCCCTCCCCCCGGTCACTGCTCGCGTCCGCTGTCTATGAATGGTCCAAGCTGCCCGCCATCCCCACGCGCGTGGGCGAACGACGCGACTTCTTCGACCGGCCGACGCGCACGATGCGCAACCTGGAGTGCCACGCCACCACCCTCCACCCGGGCGAACGCGCCCATGAGGCCCATCGTCACCCCGACGAGGAACTCGTCATCGTGAAGGAGGGCACGCTCGAGGTGACGATTAACGACCGGGTCGAACTGGCCGGCCCCGGCTCCCTGCTCTTCTTCGCCGCCAACGACCTCCACGGCATGCGCGCCATCGGCGACGGCCAGGTCTCGTATCACGTGATCCGTATCCTGACGGCGGAGACTCCGTCCATCTGAGCCCCCCGCGTCGGCGAAGAACCTGCATCCGCCGCTCCCGCCCTCTTTCTCGTTCTCGTTCTCTTTCTCGTTCTCCTTCTCTGGGGCGCTCGGACAATCGTCACCCGTCCGCCGCACCCCGCCCTCGTACGCCCTCTTTCTCGTTCTCTCCAGGCCCGCGCCCCCCGCGTACCCCGCGCACCCCGCCTCTCAAAACTGCGTGTGCTGCCAAAATTGGGCGGGAGGTATGTCGCGCCGGCAGTTGCCCTCCCGCCGCCGCCCCGTCCGTTCTGCGGCGTCATGCCCTTCGTTGAAATCTATCTCCGCTCCGGCAAACCCGCCGCCTACCGCCGGGCCCTGGGCGACAGCGTCCACGCGGCCCTCGTCGCCGCCCTCGGGGTGCCGCCCGACGATCATTTCCAGGTGATCACCGAGGTTCCGCCCGACGGGTTCATCTGCGACCCGCAGTACCTCGGCATCAAGCGTTCGGCCGAAACCGTGTTCATCCGCATCACGCTCGGCACCGGGCGCACGCTCGCCCAAAAGCGCGCTCTCTTTGCCCAGATCGCTGCCCAGCTCGGCTCCGCGCCGGGCCTGCGGCCCGAGGACGTGTTCGTGGCGCTCGTCGAGACCGCCGCCGAGAACTGGTCCTTCGGCAACGGAGTCGCGCAATACGCCGACGCCCCACCCGCCTGGGCCAAACGCTGAGCCGCCTCCCGGCAGAAATCGCGGCCGCGGTTTCTGCTACTTCTGCACTTCCACCGGGCCGCCCTGCGACTCCACCCACCGCACCGCGTGGCGCACCAGCGCGGTCGCGTCGTCGAGCCCGAGCTTCTCCTTCGTGTTCGCGCGGTGCACATCGACCGTTTTCGGACTGAGCCCAAGCTGCTTAGCGATCTCGCGCGTGCTCTTTCCCTGCCCGATCAACTGGAAGACCTCGAACTCGCGGTCGCTCAGCCGCTCGATCGGTGAATTCGAACCGCGCGGTTTCCGCCCCGACATGTCGTCCAGGATCTTGGCCGACACCCGCGGGCTGACATACGCCTGCCCCACCAGCACCTGGCGGATGGCGAACAGCAGGTTCTCGCCCCCGGCTTCCTTCATGATGTAGCCGCGCGCCCCTGCCCGGAGCACCCGCTCCGCGTAGATCACCTCGTCGTGCATCGAAACGACCAGCATCGGCATTTTCGGATACAGCGCCTGCACGTCCTTGATGAACTCGATGCCGCTGCGGCCGGGCATCGTCATGTCCGTCAGCACGAGGTCCACCTTCAGCTCCGCGAGCTTTCGCAAGGCCTCGGCCGGATCACCCGCCTCGCCGCAGACCCGCAGGTCCGCCTGCTTGTCGATCAACTGCGCCAGGCCCGCCCGCATGAAGGGGTGGTCGTCAACGATCAGGATTGTCCGGCGCTCCGCGTCCCCGGCCCCGCGAGACGCGGCCGCCGGGATGCTCGGCGCGGGAGTGGAAGTGGCGGCACGGGGAGTGTGGGAGGCCCGAGGTTTCATGGCATGGTCGAAAGGGATGCGAACACCGTCACGCGGCAAATTTCTGGTGCAAGGTACAGGTGACCGTGACGCCACGGTTCCGCCGCGAGCTGATCGACAGGTTCGCGCCAATCGTCGCCGCGCGGTGATCCATCACCCGCATGCCCACCCCGGCGTCGCCCACCTCGTCCGCCTTCGGCAGTCCGGTGCCATTGTCGGAAACGCGCAACGTCACCACGCCGTCCTCGTCGACGAGGCTGACGTAGATTTCCGTGGCGCGGGAATGCTTGAGCGCATTGCCGATCGCCTCCTGCGCGATGCGATAAAGATGCACCGCCGTCTCGCCATCCTTCACCCGGACCGGCGCCGGGCAGGAGAACCGCACCTTCACGCGGCCCAACGCTCCCGTGGTCTCGGCCAGCTCCGCCAGCGCGCCCTGCAGACCGCTCGCGTCCAGCATGAACGCCGTCAGTCCGTGCGCCAGCGCCCGGGTCTGCGTGATCGCCTGCCGCAGGAACGCTCCCATCGCGACGACCTGTTCGCGGATCTCCGGCGCTGCGTCCTTCAGGTCGGCGCGCAGCGACTGGCACATGAACTCGATCGCCGTGAGCTGCTGTCCCAGGCCGTCGTGCAGGTCCTGGCCGATCCGGCGCTGCTCGCGGTCGCTGATGCTCGTCAGCTCCTTTTCCAGCTGCTTGCGGTCCGTGATGTCCGCGTTGGCGCCGATCATCCGCAGCGGCCGTCCCGCCACGTCGCGCTCGAGCACCGCCCGGGAGTGAATCCACCGGTACGAGCCGTCCTTGTGCTGCATCCGGTATTCGATGCTGAAGGTGTGGATCGCGTCGGTGAGAAAGTCGCGGAACGCCACCTGCACCCGCTCCTCGTCCTGCGGATGGATCCGCCGCCGCCACTCGTCGCGCACGTCGGGGATTTCGTTGGGCTGGAAGCCGAGGATCGCCTTCCACCGCGGCGAAAAGTACGCGCTGTCGTCGGGAATGCGCCATTCCCACACGCCGTCGTTCGTCGCCCGCATAGCCGCGGCAAAACGTGCCTCGCTCTCGCGCAGGCTCGCTTGCGTCTGCGCCAGTTGCCGGTCGCGCTCGATCGCCTCCAACGCGCGGCGCACCACCCCGGGCAGCAGGTCGAGCAGGCCCGAGTCCTTCATCACGTAGTCGAGCGCGCCCTGCTTCATCACGTCGACCGCCACCTTCTCATCGCCCTGCCCCGTCACGACGAGGAACGGCACCGGAGTTCGATGCTGCTTCAGCCGCTTCACCAGCGCCTGCCCGCCGACGTCGCGCATCTTCAGGTCGAGCAGCATCAGGTCGGGGGTATGCGCCTCGAGCCAGGCCAGCGCCGCCGCGCCGGAGCCGGCCGTGGCCACCGTGAGATGATCCGCCCGCAAGGCCTCCGCCATGAGCAGGCAAAGGCCCTCGTCGTCATCCACGACGAGGATGTGCGCTGACTTCGGTTCGTCGCTCACGAGGCAGGTTCGGTCACCGGGGGGACGAGCAGCAGCGTGACAAACAGCCCGAGGCGGCGAATCGCCTCGGCGAACTTGTCGTAGTCGACCGGCTTCTGGATGTAGACGCTGCACCCAAGCTTGTGGCAGCGCTCCACCTCCCGCTGGTCGTCGGTCGTCGTGAGCATGATCACCGGGATCTTCCTCAGGTCGGGATCCGTCTTCAGCCGCCGCAACACCTCGATGCCGTCCACCTTCGGCATGCGGATATCCAGCAGCACGAGGTACACCTCGCCCGGATGCCGGCTCGCCCGGCCGTCCGGACCGAAGAAGAAGTCCAGCACGGCCTGGCCGTCCCGGAAATGCTGGATGCGGTTGTCCAGCCCGGCCGCCTCGAGATTCTGGCGGACGAGAATGGCGTGTCCTTCGTCGTCATCGACGATGAGGATGATCGGTTCCTGCTTTTTCATTATCGGGTCACCACCGGCAGATCACTCGCCGGCAAAGAAACGTAGAACGTCGACCCGCGCCCCTCGGCGCTGTCGACCCAGATGCGCCCGCGCTGCCGCTCCAGCACGCGTTGCGCAATGGTCAGCCCCAGCCCCTCGCCCGGCGTGTCGTCCGGGTTGAGGCGATGGAAAATCTCAAACGCCTTGGCCTGGTGCTGCGGCGCCATGCCAATCCCGTTGTCGGCCACCGCGTAGATCACCTCGGCGCCCTCGCGTCGCCCGGTTACCGTCACCTGCAGGGGACGCGACGCGTCGCGGTACTTGAGCGCGTTGTCGATCAGGTTGGCGAACACCTGGCTCGTCTGCGCCGAATCGCCCAGGCAGCTCGGCAACGGGTCGACGCGCACGCTCGCCTGCACGTTGTCGATCTGGAATTTCATCGCGGCGACGATCTCCGCCAGGAGCGAGTTCATCTCGAGCGGGCGGATATTCAGCGCCACCCGGCCGAGCCGCGAGTAACGCAGCAGGCCGGCCAGCAGCATCTCCATCTTGTTCACGCCGGCATTGATGAACTTCAGCGCCTGCGGAATCGCCCCGTCGAGCTGCGGCCGGATATCGGCCACCGCAATGCGGCCGTCCGCCGCCCCGGTCGCGACCAGGGTGAGCTTCTCGCAGGCGCGGTTCAGCTGCTTGCTGAAGCCCTGCACGTTCACGAGCGGCGAGCGCAGATCGTGCGACACCGTGTACACGATCGTCTCCAGCTCCTTGTTCTTCTCCTCCAGCTCGCGGGCGAACTGCTTCAGGTTTTCCTCGTCCGCCTTGCGCTTGGTGATGTCCGTCCGGATCGCCACGTACTGCACCGGCTTCCCCTCCGCGTTCACGCGGGGATAGATCGTCGTGTCGACCCAGTAGAGGCTGCCGTCCTTCGCCCGGTTGCGAATCTCGCCATGCCAGACGCGGCCGTGCGCGATCGTGTGCCAGAGATCCTGGAAGAACGTCTTCGGGTGCGTCCCGGAATTGATGATGCGATGGTCCTGGCCGATCAGCTCCTCGCGCGGGTACTTCGAAATCGCACAGAACTTGTCGTTCACGTACGTGATCCGACCCGTGCGGTCCGTGATCGCCACGATCGAGTGCTCGTCCAGCGCCGCCTTGATGTCCCGCAGCTCCGCCTCGGTGTTCTGGGCGCGCTCTTCGGAACGCTGCCGCTCCGATGACGCCGTCCGCTCCAGGTCGGCAAGACGCGTCACAAGATCCTCGCGGGTGAGGTGTTGGTAATCGAGCTGGGCCACGATCAGAGACCCTAATCACATGGCAACCGTTGCGCAAGGGGCCAAAACCACGCATCCCGATGTGTTTCCGCTCGTGGCGAAGGTAGGACTAGGGAATTTCCCTAGTGAGATCGCGCGGCCACACCAATATCGGGGCTCCGCATTATTTGCTATTGTGTGCGCGTCGAAGGCGACCCTCCCACAATGAACACCCTGCTCCCCACCCAGCCCGCCGAAACCGCTTCGCGCCACCGTGACATGGTGGCCCACATCGAGAAATCGGAGCTGTTTCGCGAATACCAGAAGGCCTTCGAGGCCACGACCGGGCTGCCCCTGGGCATCCGCGCTTCGGAGTGCTTCCGGGCGCCCCTTCACGATTCAAAACAGGCGAATGGCTTCTGCCTTCTGATGGCCGCGACCAACCGCTCCTGCGCCGCCTGCCTCCAGATGCAGCAGCACCTGGCCGACAACGCCCGGGACGAGGCCAAGACCCTCCAGTGCCACGCCGGCCTCACCGAGTCCGCCGTGCCGATCCGCGTGGGCGAGACCGTCCTCGGCTACCTGCAAACCGGCCAGGTCCTCCTCCAGAAGCCCAGCGCCGAGCGTTTCAAGCGCGTGTCGGCCGGCCTTGGCTTCGACGCCCAGCCCAATGCCTCCGAGCTGAAGAAGGCCTACTTCGCGACCCGCGTGGTGCCGCGGAAACAGTACGACGCCGTGGTCCGCCTGCTCGCAATCTTCGCCGCGCATCTCTCCGCCCGCAGCAACCAGATCGTTACCCAGGAGGCCACCGCGGAGGCGCCCGTGATCAGCCGCGCCCGCGCCTTCATCGCCGAGCACTACGCCGACGAGATCGCCCTCACCGACGTCGCCCGCGCCGTGAACACGAGCCCGTTCTACTTCTGCAAGCTCTTCAAGGCCGCCACCGGGCTCACCTTCACCGACTATCTCGCCCGCGTGCGCGTCGAGATGGTGAAACAGATCCTCCTCAACCCGCACAAGCGGGTCAGCGAGGCCGCCTACGAAGCGGGTTTCCAATCGCTCTCGCAGTTCAACCGCGTGTTCCGCCGGGTCGCCGGCGAGTCGCCGTCGGCCTACCGCGAGCGGCTGCACGGCCCCGGCGTCAACCCGGCCCTGGCGCACGCGGCCTGACCCAGCAGCTTTTCGTTCCGCACGTCGGCCCGGGTTCAGTCCAGCCGCCGCTGCTGGCGACGCCAGCAGCCCGGCGAGAACCCGGGCCTTCGCGGCGCGAATCGGTGTGTGTGTGCAAACAAGTGGGATGTCGCGGGGAGCCCTATAGTGGTGTGGGGCTCCCCGCCTTCGTTCCTCTTTCTCATACTCTTCCTCTTTCTCTTTCTCGTTCTCCTTCCGCGCCCAGCTTCGCGGCGCCATTCGGCGCCGCTCCGGAGAGAAAGAGAAAGAGTAGGAGTAAGAGAAAGGGCCCGCCCCCCCGCCCCCCCTTTTCCCTCCTGCCGTGTTGCGTCCCCGTGGCGGCACGGTTTTTTCGGCGGCATGGCGTCTCTTTCCTCCCCTTCGGCCCAGGGCTCGACTTCGCCCTTGTTCGGCTGGCTCAACCGCCGGGCCGCCGGCGTCCTGGTCCACCCGACCGCCCTTCCGAGCGCCTTCGGCGTCGGCGCGTTCGACGCGGCCGCCGTGACGCTCCTCGAGACCCTCGCCGCCGCCGGCATGAAATACTGGCAGCTCTGCCCGCTCGGTCCCACCGGCTACGGCGACTCGCCCTACCAGTGCTTCTCTTCGTTCGCCGGCAACCCCAACCTCGTCGATCCCGCCGCCCTCGTCCGCGCCGGCCTGCTCACCGATGCCCAGGTTGCCCCGCTGCGCGCCCTCCCCGCCAACCACGTCGACTTCGGCGCGCTCTACCACCAGAAGCGCCCGCTCCTATTCGCCGCCCACCAGGCTTGGCGCGCCCAGCGTTCCCGCGCCCTGCCCTACGGCAGCTTCGAAACCTTCCAGCAGGACAACGCCCCCTGGCTCGCCGGCTACACCCTGTTCTCCGCCCTCAAGGACCACTTCAACGGGCAGCCCTGGTGGGAGTGGCCGGCCGCCGTGCGCACCTTCGCTGCCGCCGCCAAGTCCGACCTGCGTCACGCCCTCGCCGAGCGCGTCGAGGCGTACGCGTTCATCCAATACCTGTTCTTCGGACAGTGGACTCAGCTCCGCGCCCAGGCCGCCCGGCTCGGCATCCAGATCATCGGTGACACTCCGATTTTTACGGCCCTCGACAGCGCCGACGTGTGGGCCAACCCCGAGCTGTTCCAGCTCGACCGCAAGACCCAGCGCCCCACCGCCGTCGCCGGCGTACCGCCGGACTACTTCTCGGCCGATGGCCAGCTCTGGGGCAACCCGCTCTACGACTGGCCCGCCCATGCCGCCACCGGCTATCGCTGGTGGCTCGAGCGCCTGCGCGCCAATTTCGCGCTCTACGACGTCGTCCGCATCGACCACTTCCGCGGGTTCGAGGCCTACTGGTCCGTCCCCGCCGGCTCCGCCACCGCCCGCACCGGCAAATGGGTCACCGGCCCCGGCGTCGATTTCTTCGCCGCCATCCGCCAGGCCATGCCCGACGCCAAGCTCATCGCCGAGGATCTGGGCCTCCTCACGCCCGCCACGATCGCCCTGCGCGAAGCCACCGGCCTCCCCGGCATGGCCGTGCTCCAGTTCGCCTTCGGCGGTCCCGCCGACAACCTGTACCTTCCTCACAATCTGCGCGCCAATACCGTCATCTACTCCGGCACGCACGACAACGACACCACCGCGGGCTGGTACGCCACGACCGACGAAAAAACCCGCGACCATGTGCGCCGCTACTTCCGGATCAGCGGCCAGGAGATTCCGTGGGACTTCATCCGCGCCGCTTACGCCTCCGTCGCCAACCTCGCGATCATCCCGCTTCAGGATCTACTCAGCCTTGGCAGCGAGAGCCGGTTCAACACGCCCGGCAGACCCCAGGACAACTGGACGTGGCGCTACCGCGCCGACCAACTCCGCACCTTGAGCGAACAGTCCGCCGCCTACCTCGCCGATCTCGCCGCCCTCTACGGCCGCGCCGAGCCGCCCGTCAAATAGCCCGCCACCGCCATCGAGCGCAAGGCCGCGCGATCGTAAACCATTTACCCTACATATCTAACAAAACTCACTGATCCGACCGATCAGACTCATCAGACGGATCCGACTGATCTGCGCTACCCACCCCAGCCCGTCCCCGCCAGCCCCGCGCGTCTCTCACCTCCGCGCCCCCTCACTCCCTCATTCCCCTATTCCCTCACTCCCTCGTCTCGGGCGGCGACAGCCGCCCGAGACGGAACTTGCCCAAGGCTCCCCCGGTCACTCTACTCCAAATCACCCATGACTTCGTTCTCGAAACGCCTCCTCGCCCTCCTGCTCGTCGCTGGCGGCGCCCTCCTCGCCGGTTGCACGACGAACAGCCCCAAACAATCGTCGATTCCGTGGAGCCAACCTGCCGCTTGGGAAGGCCAGATTCCCGGCATGGCCCAGCAGGGCGGCCGCTGATTGCGGCTCAGTCTTCTTTCCTAATCCGGCGCTCCCTCGGGACGCCGGATTTTTGTTTTCCCGGCCCGCGCCTGCCCGGCATCGTGAGCCCCTTCCCGTCCCCGGTTCCGCTCCCGCCATGTCCTCCGAAAACACCTCGCTCGTCCCGCAACCCGGGCACTTGTACGTCGTCGCCACACCCATCGGCAATGTGGCCGACCTCACCGAGCGTGGTCGCGCCATCCTCGGCGGCGTTGACCTGATCGCCTGCGAGGACACCCGCACCACCGGCGCTTTTCTCACCCGGCTCGGCCTGCACAAGGAACTCGTCGCCTATCACGAGCACAACGAGACCGAGGCCGCGCCCCGCCTCGCCGACCAGCTCGCAGCAGGTCGCAGCATCGCCGTCGTGAGCGACGCCGGCACTCCCGCCCTCAGCGATCCGGGTTTTCGCGTGGTCCGCGAATGCCGCCGGCGCAGCCTGCCCGTCGTTCCCGTCCCTGGCGCCTGCGCCGTCATTTCCGTCCTCAGCGCGAGCGGACTGCCGACCAATGGTTTTCTTTTCGTCGGTTTCCTGCCGGCTAAGAGCGCCGCCCGCGTCACTTTCTTCGATCAACACCGCGCCTTCCCGTACACGCTCGCGCTCTACGAGAGCTGCCATCGAATCGACAAGGCCGTCGCCGAAATCGTCACCACACTCGGGCCCCAGCGCGTTGTCTGCGTGGCCAAGGAGGTCACCAAACTCCACGAGACTTTCTTCGTCGGCCCCGTCGGCGAAGTGCAGGCCCGGCTCGCGAAGGCCAGCCTCAAGGGCGAGTTCGTCCTCCTCATCGCCCCGGCGGATTTCACGCTCTAGCGGCGGCGCCTGGGTTGATTCCCTCAGTAAACGAAGGCTTCCCTTTCGGCGGAATCATGGGTTTGGTGGCGCCATGGTTTCGGCTGTTGCCGTCATCGATATTGGCAGCAACTCGATTAAACTCCTGATCGCCAAACGCGGCGAGGGATCGATCGTGGTTGTTCACTCCCGCTCCCTGGACGCCCGCATCAGCGCCGGCATCAGCAAGGCCGAACCCGAACTCAGCGAGGACGGCATGGCGACGGGATTGGACGCCATCCGCACGCTGCTCGCCGACGCCAAGGCCCACCACGTCCGCAAGATTCTCCTGGTCGCCACCAGCGCGGTGCGCGACGCGCGCAACGGTCCGCTCTTCCGCGCCCGCGTGCACGAGGAGACCGGCCATGAGGTTCGCATCCTCACCGGCGACGAGGAGGCGCGGCTGATCGGTCGGGGCCTCGCCTGCGATCCCGCCCTTGGCGATCTCCAGAATTTCTACGTCTTCGATCTCGGCGGCGGCAGCCTCGAATGCCTCGCCTTCCGCCACCGGCAACTCGTCCAGGCCGCGAGTCTCCAGCTCGGTTGCGTCCGCCTGACCGAGGCTTTCGTCAAGGATGTCACCCGTCCGCTTGGCCGCGGCGCCCGCTACCGCATCATGCAGCACGTCCACGACGAGCTGGTGCGCAGCCCGTTCAAATTCGACTTAGGCGACGATGCCGTCGCCGTCGGCACCGGCGGCACCATGGCCACCGTGCGGGCCATCATCGGCGCCCGCGATGGCATTCCCTTCGAACAGACCCCCACGCAGCTTCCGGTCGCGTGGCTCCGCGTGATGTTCGCGCACCTCGGCCGGCTGCCGCTGGACGAGCGTCGCACCGTCCCCGGGCTCCCGCCCGCCCGCGCCGACGTCTTTCCGACGGCGCTCGTGACTTTCGTCGCCGTCGCCGACGTCGCCGGCGTGCAGGGTTTCCGGCATTCGCTGTACAACCTGCGCTACGGCCTCGCCGCCGAGGCGCTGCTCGGCGCCTCGCACTAACCCTGCTGCCGCCGGCCACGCCGGGGTGCCGGGGTCATGCCGAGCTTCTGCAGGTCTTCCCGCGAGCGTTCGCGCACATAAGCCGCCTCTTCCGCCGTCAGTCCGATCCGGCGCAGGAAGCGCGCGTGCGCCTGCGGATCGTCCCGCTCCAGCGCCATGTGCCAGACCTGCAGATCGCGGTCCGTGAACGCACACGCCCGCAGCAACTCGACCCACTGGTCGCGCGTCCGCTTGGGCTCCTCGCCGCGCAACACGGCCTCGCGCAGCATCTCGACGATGAAACGCTGCTGACCGCGCAGCGCGCTGATCTGGTCCTGAATCTCCCGCAGCCTCGCCTCGAGCGTCCGGTTCACGCGCGTCGGTGCGCCATCCATCATCTGCTGAATCGAGCGAAGCGGCACCCCCGCGCGACGATACGTCACGATCCGCGCCAGCTTCGCCTCGTCCTCCGCCGAGTACATCCGCGCATCGGCCGCGGTGCGGTAGCTCGGTGAAAGCAGGCCCAGTCGGTCGTAGTACAGCAGCGTGGTGCGCGAGAGGCCGTAGCGCCGCGCGATGACGGTGATCGTCTTCATTGCCAGAAAAGGGGGCCGGTCAGCGGAGCGGAGATTCACGCCGGGGGCGAGTGCGCTTTCCCCGCCGCGGCTGCATGCCAAAGCCCGGCGCACGCGCCAACGCGCGCCGGGCCGCCGACTCAAGCTTTGGGTTTACCGACTGCGGACGCGGATTTTGGCCGCCGTCTCCGCGTCGATCTGGAGCGCCTCAAGAAACGCCTGGTGCGCCTCCGGATGCCGCTGCTCGAACAGGCGATGCAGCTTGTCCATCTGCGCCTCGCTCACGCCGCTATCCCGCAGGAGGGCGACGAATTGGTCCTTCGTAACGAATGTGGCATGCGTCTTCATCGGGGATGAGCCTCGGGGGTGAACCTATAGACGGGTCAAGCCGCCTCCGCCTCTTTCTCTTACTCCTACTCTTCCTCTTTCTCTCGAGGGATTGAGGGATTGAGGGATTGAGGGATTGAGGGATTGAGGGATTGAGGGATTGAGGGATTGAGGGATTGAGGGATTGAGGGACTGAGGGATCGAGGCTCACGGCTTGCCGCCCGCTCAGCCCCAGCCACCCTCCATCACTTCGCCGTCGCTTTGCGCAGCGCCTTGATCAGCCGCGTGAAGTCCTTCGGCAGCGGCGCCCGCAGGTCCAGTTCCTTACCGGTCATCGGATGCGTCAGCACGAGATGCTCCGCGTGCAGCATCACCCGATCCGGCTGCAACGGCATCCGCGGATCCGGTTTCCAGCCGTACAGCGCGTCCCCGAGAATCGGGAAACCGATCGATTTCAGGTGCACCCGGATCTGGTGCGTCCGACCCGTGAAAATCTGGCAGCGGATCAGTGCCGCCATCTGCCCGAAGGCCTCCGCGCGCTCCCACGCCGTGCGCGCCGGCTTTCCGCCTTCGCCGACCGTCATGCGATGCCGGTGCACCGGGTGCCGGGAAATCGCCCGGTCAATCATCCCGCTCAGCCGGTCCGGCGCCCCCGCCACCAGCGCCACGTACTCCTTCTTCAGCGCCCGCGTGGCGAACTGGTCGGCCAGCGCCCGGTGCGCCGCGTCGGTCTTGGCCACGACGATCACCCCGGTTGTCTCCTTGTCCAGGCGGTGCACGATGCCCGGCCGCTCCACGCCGCCGATGCCGCTGAGGCTGCCGGCGCAATGAGCCAGGAGCGCATGCACCAGCGTGTCCTCGCCCGTCGCCGCGCCCGGATGCACCACCATTCCGGACGCCTTGTTGATCGCCAGCATATGGCGGTCCTCGAAGATCACGTCGAGCGGGATGTCCACCGGCTTCAGCTCGGTCGGGACCACCTCCGGCAGCGCAAACTCCAGCACGTCGCCCGAGACCACCGCGTGATCGCGCTTGATCGGCTCGCCGCGCAGCCGGACCAGCCCGGCGTCAAACGCCCGCTGCAACGCCGTGCGGCTGTGCCCGGGAAATCCCTGCGCCAGCGCCTTGTCGGCGCGCGCGCGCGCTGATCCTTCGGGAACGGTGTAGGTTTCGGCAGCCATGCAGCGGCCCTATCCCCGACAGGTTTTCCACCGCGGGTAAAGCCTCAGAAGATCACCCGGTAGGAGCTGACCAGCTCACGGTCATTCCCCAGGCGCGCCTGCGACTTTACCATGTCGTAGTCACCCGCATTGCGCAGGGTCAGCCCCACGGTATGCGCCACCTTCTTGCGCCGGATCGTCCAGTTGGTGCTCAGCGTCAGGAGTCCGTAGCCGGGATACTCGAGGGCGTAGCGCTGCTTGTCCTCATACTGCGCGGTGAAGGCCGACACGTAGCTCCAGGTCGCCGCCAGCGAGAGTCCCTTCAGCCGGCCCTTGGCGAAAGCGTAGGTTCCGCTCGCCGTCGCCGTATACGGCGGCAGGCGCGTGATCGGCCGGCCCACCTCCTCCGGCAGGTCTGGCGAGGCGGTGGTGATCGCCCGCGTGTATGCCGCGCGCGCCGCAAAGGTCCATCCCCCCCACGGGCGCCACCGGCCCTCGAACTTGCCACCCGAGAAACGCTCCTCGCCCGCCGCGACCAGCTGCGGCTGCGTCTGGTTCGCGTCGTAGATGGGGTCGTCGTACAGCGGGTTCCGGCGCGAGATGTCCTGGTTGAACAGCAGGAAGCCCGACGCGCTCAGCTCCAGTTCGCCGTCCTGGAACCTGCCCTTCAGGCCCGTCTCATAGCCGCGCGTCGTGTCGTTGCCCTGGATACGACCGGTGCGGGAGTCGACCCGCGTCGAGGGGTCGAACGCCGTGCTCGTCGTCGCGAACACCAGCAGCCGGCCGGGCAGCGCCTGGTAGTTGACGCCGACGTGATAGGTGAGCTGCTGCACGCGGTCCGACACGTACGGGAGCGTGGTCCCGGGCCGCCGGTCCTCGAGCGTCAGGCCCACCAAATCCTGCCGCAGCCCGGTGGTGAAAACCAGCCGCCCGGCGGCCATGCCCATGCGCTCGGTGAGCTCGAGCGCCGTGTAGCGCGCGTTCTCCTCCCGGTCGGTGAGCACGCGGGTGTAAACCTCGTCGGCAAAGGGCGTGCGGTAATAGTTCGGCGCGCTCGGGTAGAACAGCCGCACGCTGGCCGGCAGCTGGTTGCGCACCGCCGTCGGCAGCGCGAGCTCCTCGCGCGTGTACGTACCCCAGGTGTGGTTGAACGCCGCCATCAGCTTGTGCTGGGTGCGCCAGAAATCGAAGCGCCCGGTCGCCTCGAGATGCGCCAGCAAAACCTCCTGCGGCTGCTCGGAGTGCCGCGGCTCACGCGTGCCTTCGAAGCGTCGCGTGGCGACGTTGTACACGCCCGTCGTGAACCGGTCCTGCTCGACGGTCCGCCACCACGACTCCAAGCCCGCCCGCAGCGTCAGCCAGCGCCGCGGCTGGCCGTCAAACAGCACGCTCGCCGCGCCGGTCCGCCGGCGCACGCCCGCATCGGGGCCAAAGACGTTGAAGCCCGCGAGCGGCAGATACGGGCCGACGATCTTCTGCCCCGTCGCCAGCCGGTAGTCGGGAATCGCCGGCGCGGCATTCGTCCGCACGCTCTGCACGTCCACCGCCCACAGCGTGCTCGCCACCGGGCTGTGCTTCCAGGACACCGCCGCGCTCGCGTTCATGGTCGTGTTCGCGGCGAACTCCTCCGGCCCCTCGCGGCGCGTGTAGCTCAGCCCCACCCGGTGCCACACCCGCTTCGGCACGCTCACACCAAACACCTCCGCGGTCGCGTTCTGCGTCTGCTCCGTCGAAATCGAATACTCCAGCTTCTTGCCCGGGGTCGTCCGCGGCCGCGCCGTCCAGAAATCCTGAATACCGCCCGGCGCCGCCCGCCCCATCACCGGCACCAGCGCGCCCTGGATGACGATCGTCCGCAGCGTGTTCAGCATGTCCGTCGCCCCCATCGTCACAAAGCCGTTGCGCAACAGCGGCGTCGGGAATCCCCGCAGGCTCAGGCGCGCGTCCCCCGTCGCCAGGTCCACCGCCGAGGGGTTCGCGATCTGCACCAGCTGCACATCGACGACTTCGTCCTCCACCGGCTGCGCCATCACCAGTTCGTTCGCAAAGGGCCAGTCCCGCAGCTGCTGCTCATAGCTCCCCATCCCGGTGCCGTCAAAGGACGTGTCCTCCGCCGACTTCACCTCGTAGGCGTCCATCTTGATCAGCGGATCGCGCTCGGGCCGGACCAACGCGCCGGGGTCGGTTGCGACCGGCCCGACGGCCGGCGGCGTCACCGGTTGGGCCGCCGGCGGCGTGGGCGCCGCCACGGACGGAGCCGACGTAATCGGAGTCGTCGTCGTCGTCGCGGCAGCCGCGCGCCCGCCGCTCACGAGGAGCAGCGCAGCCAGCAAGGGAACGACGGCACGGGACGGCATGGCGGAAGAAAATTCGAAAAGTCTGACGCCTGAGGGCAACGATCGTCACGCGGGCCGGCAAATTTCCCCCTGCTTTCGCCAAGATTTGCCCGCCCGCGCCGGGGCGGTCGCCCCGGTCGCGCATATCCATTCAGGCCCGTCCGGCGGGTCAGGTCGTGGTCGCGGAGATCCGATCGATCTCGTCGAGCATGGCCCGGCGCGTCGCCGCGGGCACCTGCGCGACTTCCCAACCATTCTTGGCCAGGGCCGCCAGCTCCGCGCGCGAAAAGGTCAGCTCGCTCGCGAGCGTCTCGTACTCCTCGACCAGCGTGTTGCCGAAACAGAGCGGATCGTCGGTGCTGATCGTGCAACGCACCCCCGCCTTGATCAGCCGCCGGATCGGATGGTCTTTCATCGTGGGCACCACCTGCAGGCCGACGTTGCTGATCGGGCACACGTCGAACGTGACGCCGCGCTCCGCCGCCAGGCGGACCACCGCGGGGTCCTCGATCGCCCGCACGCCATGCTGGATCCGCGTGACGCCGAGGAGCTCGATGGCCTCGCGCACCCGGTCGGCTCCGCCGAACTCGCCCGCATGCGCCTTGGTCACCTTCCCCGCCGCCCGCACGCGCGCCCAGATCGTTGCCGTCTCCGGCGGCGTCGGCTGCACCTCGTGCCCGTGCAGGTCGATGCCGGCCAGGTCGTCCCACGTGTGCAGTTCGTCGATCGTCGGCCGCAGGTCGCTGTTGATGTCGGTCCGCGCCATGCCGGCGAAGATCCGCACCTCGAGCCCCGCCGGGACCGCCGCCCGCAGCGCGGCGATGATCTCGGGACCGGGCACCTTGATGAACTTCGTCACCGGCAGGTGAAAACTGGTCTCCACGTAGCGCACGTTCTGCGCGACGTGCTTCGCGAACATCACCTTGGCCGCCTCGTGATAGCGGTCGGCCGTCGTGAACCACGGCAGCGCGTTGTCCAGGAGGATCCGGTCGAACTCCGGAAACGAGGGGTAGCGATACGCGCGCGAGCGGAACTGCGGATCGGGCGGCCATTGCTCCGGCTGCCATTGCGTCAGCAGTTCGTAGGGCAGCGCCCCTTCGACGTGCAGATGCGTTTCGGTCTTCGGCAGGGCTTGGATGAAGTCGCGCATGGTTCGAAAAAACCGCGGCGCTCGGGCGCGCCGCGGCAGGTGAGAAGGAGGGTGGCTGGATTTCCGCCGGCCCGCAAGTGGCGCGCCGCTCCAGGCGAGTGCGCGCCGCCGCGGGTCGCGTTTACCGGCTGCTCCCCAGCAGGTACGCGGGGTTCAGTTTGTGGAGGGACTTCGGCACGAACAGGCCATCTTTGCGGATCAGCTTCCCGTCGAACCAGATCTCACCGCCGCCGTACTCCGGCCGCTGGATGCACACCATGTCCCAGTGTACCTGGGACTTGTTGCCGTTGCCCACGCCTTCGTAGGCCTGGCCGGGCGTGAAGTGGAAGGAGCCCGCGATCTTCTCGTCGAAGAGGATGTCTCGCATCGGCTGCAGGATGTGCGGATTGAAACCCAGCGCGAACTCGCCGATGTACCGCGCGCCCGCGTCGCTATCGAGAATCTCGTTGAGCCGCGCGGTGTTCGAACCCGTCGCCTCCACCACCTTGCCCTTGCGGAACGCGAGCCGGATGTTGTCGAACGAGGTCCCGAGATAAACCGTCGGCGCGTTGTATTGCACGTGGCCTTCGACGCTGTCGCGCACCGGGCAGGAGAACACTTCGCCGTCGGGGATGTTGTGGCGGCCGCCGCAGGCGCGCGCCCCGATGCCCTTGATCGAGAAACTGAGGTCCGTGCCCGGGCCCTTGATCTGCACGCGATCGGTCCGCTCCATCAGGTCGGCCAGCGCCTTCATGCCGGGCGTCAGGCGCGAATAGTCGAGCGTGCAGACCTTGAAGTAGAAGTCCTCGAACGCCTCGGTGCTCATCCCTGCCTGCTGCGCCATCGCCGCGCTCGGCCAGCGCAAGACGACCCATTTCGTGCGGCCCACGCGGTAGTCGAGTACGGGCTTCATCAGCCGCGAGACCAGTTGCACGCGCTCCGACGGGACGTCCGACGTTTCAAAGATGTTGTTCGAGCCGCGCAGCGCCACGTAGGCGTCCATCTTCTGCATCCGCGCGAGCTCAACTTCCGCCTGCGGCGCGAACTGCGCCTCCTCGGCCCCGCGGTGCAGCTCGCGCGTGATCCGCGCCCGGTTGATCTGCACGTAAGGATAGGCCCCGCGGGCCCGCGCCGCGCGCACCAGTGCAATCACCATCTCGTCTGGCACGTCGAACGCATCGATCAGGACGCGCTCCCCTTTTTTCAGCTGCGTCGAAAACCCAATGAGCCCGTCCGCGAGCTCGTTATAGCGTGGATCAATGATCATTTGCCCGCCAACTAACGCCCCGCCCGCTGATCCTCGCAAGGTGGAAAACGGACAGGCGGGGGCGCGGGGGGGGGGCCGCGCGGTCTTTCTCTTACTCTTCCTCTTTCTCTTCCTCTCAAACTTCGCTCGGCGGTTCACGCCGAGCGGGGGAGTAAGAGTAAGAGAAAGAGAACGAGAAAGATTCGAGCCCGCCCCCCTCTACACCACGCCCCGCCCCCGCTCAACCGGGTCCTGCGGAAAACAGATCCGGCCGACCGCTTCATCGAAGTCCGCCGCGCCGCGCAGGATCTCGATCTCCAGCCGCAGATAATACAGCGGCAGCGGGCACGACTGCGTCTCCTGGATGCGCACCGCGTCCTTCTCGGTGGTGACCAGGCACTGCGCGCCGTCGCGCCGCGCCATGGCGAACAGCTCGGCCACGTCTTCGTCGGTGTACCGGTAGTGGTCGAGGAAGCGCTCGCGGCCCACGAGCACGGCGCCGAGGTCGCGCAGGAATTTCTCGAAACTCTCGGGCGTCGCGATGCCGCTGAACGCAAACACGCGGCGGCCCTTCAGAAAACTCAGCGGCTCGCGCGCGGCGGCGTCCGTCACCGGCACGCCGAAACGCTGCAGGTACTGCGGCCGATGCGCGCACTCGATGATGTCCACGCCCGGGTTGTACTGCTGGATCGTCTGCTCCAGCTCCGGGTCGCGCTCGCCGTTGGATTTGGTGAGGAAGACGTAGCTCGCGCGGCGCAGATGCTTGATTGGCTCGCGCAGCACGCCGCGCGGCAGGAGGTGCCCGTTGCCAAAGGGGTTCGTCTTGTCCACGAGCAGCAGGTTGAGCCTGCCCTTCAGCGGCAGGTACTGGAATCCGTCGTCCAGCACGAGCGTGTCGCAGCCGAACTTCTTGATCGCATACGCGCCGGCCTTCACGCGGTTCTTGTCCACCAGCACGATCACGCCGGGCAGATTGCGCGCCAGCATGTACGGCTCGTCGCCCGCCTCGTCGCTTTCGAGGAGCACCTTCTGGCCGTCGCTCACGATCCGCGGCGGCGGCTCCTCGGCATGCGTGAAGCGGATCCACCAGCGGCGCCACAACGGCTGCCGCTTGCTCTTGTAGCCGCGGCTCAGGATCGCCACGCGCCGGCCGCGATCGCGCAGCGCGCGGGCAAACTTCTCGACGACCGGCGTCTTGCCCGTGCCGCCCGCCGTGAGGTTACCCACCACCACCACCAGGCAGCCCAGCGGCTGGTCGCGCATGATGCGGTTCTGGTACAGCCATAGCTTGGCCTGGGCCGCCGCGCTCCAGAGCCAGGAAAGCATTTGCAGCAAGGCGCCGTACAGCGCCGCCGATGCCCCCGCGCGCCGGCCCAGGATCACATCGATCGTGTAGAGCTCCAGCGCATTAGCCTGCTTTTTCAGCCAGTGCAGTTGCATCGCGTCAGGTCAGCCACCGCCCCGCCGCCCGCGCGCGCCCTCGGGCGTCCGGGAGTCGGACGCAGGCAGCGGGTTTATCGGCAGCGGTGTCAGGTGTGTCACGACCGCGATTGAAGGTTGACGCCCTACGGGGCGTAAACTGTTTTCGCACCGCCTACGCGCACTCCTCATGAGCTACAAACTGTTCATTCCCGGCCCCATCGCCGTGTCGGATAAGACCCTGCGGGCGATGGCCCAGCCGATGATCGGTCATCGGAGCAACGACTTCGTCGCGCTGTACCAGGCGATCCAGCCTGAGCTGCAGGCGCTGATGTACACCAAGGATCCCGTGTACCTTTCCACGAGCAGCGCCTGGGGCTCCATGGAAGGCGCGCTGCGCAACGTCGTGCAGAAGAAGGTGCTCAACTGCATGAATGGCGCGTTCTCCGACAAGTGGTACGACGTCGCCCTCCGCGACGACAAGCAGGCCACCGCGCTCAAGTTTGAATGGGGTCAGCCCGTCGACCCCGAGGCTGTCCGCCGCGAGCTCGCCAAGGGCGGCTACGACGCGATCACCCTCATCCACAACGAGACCTCCTGCGGCTGCATGAGCGACCTCGCCGCCGTGATGAAGGTCGTCCGCGAGTTTCCCGAGGTCATCTCGATCGTCGACACCGTCAGCTCCTTCAGCGCGATGCCGATCAAGAAGGATGAGCTCGGCATCGACGTCCTCATCACCGGCTCGCAGAAGGCGCTCGCGATGCCGCCGGGCCTGTCCCTCATCTCCGTCTCGAAGCGCGCGCTCGATCGCGCCGCCCAGACGCCCGGCCGCGGCTACTATTTCGACTTCGTCGAGTTCCAGAAGAACCACGAGGCCGGCATGACGCCGAGCACGCCGACGGTCTCGCTGATCTTCGCGCTCAAGTCCAAGCTCGAGGACATCAAGGCCGAGGGCGTCGAAAACCGCTACGCGCGCCACCTCCGACTGAACAAGATGGTCCGCGACCACATCCTCGCCAAGGGCTTCAAGATGTTCCCGAAGGAGGGCTACGGCTCCGTCACCCTCAACTGCTTCGCCAACACGCTCGGCTACGATCTCGCCGCGCTGAACAAGATCCTGAAGTCGAAGCACCACCTCGTGATCGACGGCGGCTACGGCAAGCTGAAGGGCAAGACCTTCCGCATCTCCAACATGGGCGACGAGACCGATGAGACCATCGCCGCCATGCTGAAGTCCTTCGACGCCGCCCTCGCCGAGACGCCCAAGGTTTCCGCCTGATCCGTTTTCGCCCCCGCGAGAACGGCAGCGATCGAGCCGCGCCGGTTGCGTCCCTGACGCCGCCGCGCGGCTCTTTCTTTTGCTCACGCCTCGGCTTGAGGTTCGACGTTCCAAAGGAAAGCCGTGATGCTCGCGCCCGATGCCCGCCGCCGCCCGGCTCACTCTTCCCGACCGCCTGCCGACGCTCGCCAACGCCAGCTTCGCGCTCGGCCTGATCGTGCTCGGCGTGCGACTGGCGCTCTTCGGCTATGCGGGAAGTCCGCTGCCGTACTACGACCAGTGGCTGGCCGAGTTTAACAACACCCTCCTCCCCGCGACGGTCGACGGTCCCTCCTTCGCGCTGCTGTTCACGCCGCACAACGAGCACATCCTCGCCACCACCAAGCTGCTTTCGCTGCTCGGCGTCGGCCTCAACGGCTACTGGGACGTTCCCTTCCTCGCCGCCATCGCCGCGCTTGTTCGGGCCATCGAGGCCGTCCTGACGTTTCGCGTGCTTTCGTTTGCCGCGGCGCGCGGCGTGACCGTCACCGCTTGGCTGGGTTGCCTCGTCGTGTTCGCCACCCCGCTCTCCGGCTACAACCTGCTATCGGGGCTGCAGGTGAGTTTCTACCTCTCCGATCTCGCCTTGCTGGGTTCGCTGCTGTGCGTCGCGCGATGGCAACATGCTGGCCGCAACGGCGCCGCCCTGGCGCTGCTCACGCTTTTCGGACTCTCCAGCATGGGCGCGGCGATCGCGATTCCGGCCGCCACGCTGGCGACCCACCTCGCCTCGCCGCGCCACCGGCCCGGCTTCTGGACCGCGTGGATCCTCTCGGCCACGGCCGCCGGCGCGTATGCGCTGTGGGCCGGCGCCGGGGTCGGCATCCGAACCGCCGGCCTCCCGCTCGCCGAACGCGCTGCGTTCCTCCTGCAGCTGCTGGGCTGGCCAAGCGGCAACGTGCTGTGGGGCGCGGCGATTCTTTTCGGCGTGATCGCCGGCGTCCTCTGGTTGTGGCGTACCCAGCGTCGCGCCGCTGCGGCGCTGCCGCTCGGGCTCGCCACCTACGCCGCCGCCAACCTCGCGATGCTCGCCTGGCGCCGGCCACCGTCTGATTTTCACGCCCGGCACTTCGAAATCGCGGCGCTCCTGCCCCTGGGCGTCATGGTCCTCGCCGCCTCCTTGGCGTATGTGACGAGCCCGAGTGCGCCCGACAGCACCGCTCCCGCCACTTCGCACCCGTCGCCGGGAACCGCTCCACACCGCGCCAGCCGCCGGCTGCTTGTGCCTCTCGCGGCGCTGTACCTCTGCGCGCTCGTCTCGGTCTGGCTCAACGCGGGCACCTACCTCGTCGCCGCGCACGCCCACCGCGCCGAGGCGGTCGCGCATTACCGCGCGCTGCTGACCTCGCCTCGCATGCAGCAGGCGCGGGTCGAAATGAACGAACGGCTGCGAGCGCTCGATTACCGGTTCTTCGACGACCCCATCCTGCGCTTCACGCCGCATCCGACCGTGTACGGTAATATCCTAGTCCGGCCCTTGTCCGCGCTCGCACTTCTCGCGCCCGAGATCCTGCCATCGCGTCCCCCGAGCGTCACCAGCCGCGTCGTGCGCGTGGCCTTTGCGGCCGGACCGTGGCTCGCCGTCCTCGGCGCGCTCCTGGCCGCCGCCGTCGCCCTGAAATCACCCGCCCGCCGCCCCTTGGCGCCATAAACACCGGGAGGAGAATCCGCCGCGCCGAGGTCGGCCCCACGAGGAGCGTCCAGTTTAACCCCGCAGGGATCATCCGACCCCGGCGCAGCGGAAAGTCATACAACGGCGCGCGTCGCGTTGTTCCTTCTCCTACTCTTCCTCTTTCTCTCTCACGGCAGTCCGCGCCCCTGACGGAGTGTCAGAGCCGCTTCGCCGCTCATCCTCCCGGTCCACACCAGCCGCTCAGACGCGCCGCTCCGCCGCCGCTCACTTTCACGCCCACATTCCCTCTCACATCTCGGTCCACACTCACTTTTACTCTCACTCTCACTTTCACTTTCTCACAGGTGTTGCGCGTAGGCGATGAACCCACGGTGACGGCGAACAAAGCGCTTGAGAAACAGCGAGACCGCCGCGGTGTGCCGCGCCGCCGGCCAGAGCGCCGGAATGGCGAGCACAAGTTCAAACGGCGCGACCGGCAGATCATCGGCCACCGCGAGCGGCCCGCGCCGCGGGTCGGCGTCCGCCTCGACTTCCCAGCGCACGGGCAGCGGCTCGATCTCGTCCGAGGAAATCAGTTCCAGCGGCGGCGCCGCGTTCTCCGTCGCCGCCTCGGCATGCAACCGCACCGTCACTTCGTCGGACGTCGTCGTCTCAAGCCGCACGAAACCGTGATAGCCCCGCAGCCGCGCATCGTGCTCGAGCACCTGGATCTCCGGCTCCGTTGAGGTCGCCCAGTTTTCCTCGGCCAGATCCCGCGCCGGCGTCGCCTCCGCCAGCCCCAGCGCGTCCACGAGCGGAAAGAACGAAAGATCGAGCCCCTGCCCCAGGTCCGGCGCGAGCGCCAGCCCCTCGATGAAACGCAGCAGCGCCAGCGAACCGCGCAGCTCGCGATGATCGAGCCCCCCAAGGAAACTCAGCCGTAACGCCGCATCCGTCGCGCCCGGCCCGAAGTATACGAAGCGCTGCAGGTGCGCCGATCCGGCGGATCCACGCAAGGGACCAAAGGGCGACGCGAAGACGTGGCGCGACTGTTCGACGGCGCGAAACGTACGGAAGAGTTGCTCGTGCCAGGCCGCCGCCGGCGAAATGGGCTCGAGGAGGGCGCGCTCATGGCGCGCGAGAACAGAAGAAAGGAGTTTCATCATTGGATCAGTCACAGGCCGCCGCGAACACGCGCGGAATGGCAATACGGGAGAACTCAGCAGGGAACGGCGCAGACGCACCGGAACTCGCCCCCCCGACCGGCACCAAGGCCAGCGGCGGTACGGACGGGCGGAGGCTGAAGCATGCGGAGCGGCCGGGGCCGCACTCGGCATGGATTAACCCGCCGCTCTGACGGGTCGCTCGCTGGCGCTTAACCGGAGTCGTGCTCCGATGCGCCCAGCGACCGCGTCAGCGGTGCTCCGAAAAACATCGAGCGCCCGCATCCGCGGCTCGCATGGAGCCGGGATGCATCGTCAGGGCGCCGACGCTCGCGGGAGCCGAAAGGCTCGCCGAGCTGACCGGCGCACGCTGCGCGAAAAGGCCTCGAAGAATTGACTTCACGTGGGCGACAAAGGCCGCCCTCTGCGTCGCGCGCAAGCCTTTTCTAGTGTTCTTGAGTCGCCTACTAGGCTTTATGACTCACGTGGCGGTAATTGTTTACGAACTCCTGTCATCTCTGAGCGCGCTGTATTGCGCCCTCCAACGGACGTAAATCCCTCGGCCTCACCGCGCAACGGCCTACGTCCCGCCGGGTGCAGCGCCTCGATCGAAGTCGCGTCGCCGCCAATCGCGTTCCGAGCCGACGTATCAGCCATCCGGCGACATTCTCGCCCCGCCAAAAGTGTCACGTATTACGTGACACTTTCCGCACGTCTCCCTCGTGTGGCATCGCGCCAGTGTCACGTATTACGTGACAGTTGCCGGAGGCAAATTTGGTGAGTGCGCGACCACATGTGGCCGGCTGCTGCCGCTGCGGCGTTCAGCTTTCCGCCGTCAGCTCCCGCCGTCAGCGCGACGGGGACGCCGTGCGCAGTTGCACAATGTACCCGTGCACGGATGCGGCCACACGCGGCAGGGCGATGGAAGCGGCCACGGCGATCGTCACAGCCACGATCGCAGCGGCAAAGAAGCCGGCGTTGAAATCGGAGCCGCGCGTGAACGCTCGGGCGCGATAGGAGGACGAGGGCATGGGTCAAAAGGGACAGCCGCCGTAGTTTTGGGTTCGGCACAAATCATCGTCACCGCCCCTCGCGCCCTGAGCCCCGCCCTCCACTTTACGTGTTTCTGCCCCACCAAAGGGCGGCAGTGCCGCCCCTTTCAGTTTTCGCGTGAGCGAAAACTGCCGGGAGTTGCCAATTCCCTGCGCCCACAAATAGTGCCCGCCCTACGCGATGCTCCGAACGACGACCTGCCTGGACCAGATCCAGCCCGAACCTGACGCCAATCTCCTCGCCCTGAAGGGCTGGTTCGTCGCCGACCGCCCCATTCGCCGCCTGTTCGCCCAACTCCCCGACGCGAAGCCCATCGCCGTCTGGCTCGGTGATCCTCGTCCCGACGTCCGCGCCGCCTTCCCCGACGCCCCGACCGCCGCCCGCAGCGGCTACCTTTTCGCCCTGCCGGCGGCCGCCCAACCGCAGCACGGCACCTGGTGGGTCGAGGCGCAGGACGGCTCCTGGTGGCAGTTGCCCGCCGACTGGACGCAGCACAGTCCGGTGCAGCGCGAGGCGACCGCCGTCGCCCCCGAGGCGGTGCCCGCCGACGTCCGCACGTGCAGCGACGAAAACCTGGTGGAGGACCGGCTCCGGCGGGCGTTCACCCGCGGCTCTGGCATCACGCTGCGGCTGGACCTGATCAACAAGTGCAACCTGCGCTGCATCATGTGCCACTACAGCCAGGACGAGATCTTCAAGCGCCCGGCAAAGTCCATCAGCCTCGAGCAGTTCCGCACGTTGTTCGAGGGCATCGCCCCCGCCGTCGAGGTCATCCTCCTCTCCTGCGCCGACGAGCCGCTCGCCTCGAAATTCTTCTCCGAGATCGTCACCTACCTGCGCGCCGTCCGGCCGGGCCTCGTCATCTGCTTTTGCACGAACGCCATGTTGATGACGGCGCCGCTGCGCAAGGTGATCGTCGAGCAGGGCGTCGACCACGTGCTCTTCTCGATCGACGGTGTGGCGGCCGCCACATTCGAGGGCATTCGCAAGGGCGCCAACTTCCAGCGCGTGCTGTCGCACATCACCGCCCTGCGCGACCTGCGCCGCCGCGCCGGCGTCGACCGCCCAATCCTCACGGCCAATTTCGTGATGATGGCGCGCAACATCCACGAGGCGCCGCACTTCATCCAGATCGCCCGCGAACTGGAGCTCGCCTACGTCGACTTCCGCCACGTCGTAAACTGCTTCGGCGAGTTCGCCCTGCAGGACGAGCAACTCCAGCACTACCCGGGACGCTTCAATCACTACCGCGCCCAGGCCATCGCCGCCGGCGCCGCCGCCGGGATCGTCGTCTATATTCCGCCGGCCCTGCCGACTGAAGCCACGTGGAGCCCCGGCCCCGACGAGCCCGTCGCTGACGCCGCCACCGCGCTCGCCATCATCCGCGGCGTGCCGGCCGATGCCGGCGAGCTCGCCCCACCCAAGCCGAAGATCCCGCGCGTGACCGAGGCGCGCCTCCAGGACATCTTCGGTCACCTCTACTGCACGCGCCCGTTCACCGAGATCACGATCCGGAACCAGGACGAGGTCCTGCCCTGCCCGTGGCACCGCGTGGCGCTCGGCCGGTTGAGCGAAGTCCCCGACCTCAAGTCGCATTTCTTCGGCCCGCGTTTCCAGCAACTGCGGCGCGCGATGCTCCGCCCCGAGGGCGACGAGAACTGCCGCGGCTGTCCGCTCAAGGGCCAGGAACTGCCCTCCGAACTCGACACGGCGTAGCGGCGTCACCCCGACCCGGCCGCGCCGTCGGAGCGTCGGGGCGCCAGCGCCGCCGCGCTCCCGCTCAGCGTGAGGCAAAGACGCGCAGCGCGTCGCCGAAGTAGTTATCGTCGATCTGGTGCTGGATCTTCGAGTAGCCGAGCTTTCCCAGCACCTGCAGGTAGTCGTCGATCGTCATCCAGCAGCACGACGGCGCCACGCCGCCCCAGAACGCGCTGAAGTCCTTCACGTCGCCGTAATAGTGCGGGTAGTACGTGTAGCGCAGCCCGTCGCTCTCGATCAGCTTTCCCTCGCCGAACGCCGGTTTGAATTCCGGGTGCAGCTGGAAGAGGCGCTCGTTGTAGGTGACGTTCCACACGTAGATCGAATCGCAGTGCGCGCTGAGCTGTCGCAGCAGGCTCACGGGATCCGTCAGGTGATTCAGGAAGGCGAGGCAGAGTCCCAGGTCGTAGCGCGTCTGACACTGTTTGAGAAACGGGATGACGTTGCCGAGCTGGAATCGGGTTTTTTGCAGCCCGAATAGCTCCTTCACGACGAGGCACTTCAGGTACGCGATCCCGTTCGCCTCGATGGCGTCGATATGGCCGACCCCGAGCCGCTCGAGCATGGTCGTGTGGCCGGCCTCAAGCGGTCCGAGTTCCAGCACGTTGAGATCGCGCAGCGAGCGCCCCGTGACGGCCCCGTAGGTGGCGTTGAGCCACTGGATGCGCTCGTCGACGAACAGCCCCGCCTTGCCATTGGTCGTGAGCCCCGACTCGGCCGGCAGAAGCGACGCCCAGTTCTCGAAGAGATCGACGGCGTTTTGAGCCGACGGCGCCGCGAGGACGAAGGGCGAGTTCTGGAACTTAAGCTGGGTGCTCATGAAAGCCGTTCGGACTAAGCGCTCCGCCCCCCTCCGGCGAGCGGGAAACTCGGGGCCCGCCCGCCCTCACTCTGACCATCATTCCGAAGGCGCACCTCTCTCACTTTCACTCTCACTCCGAAGGCCGTTCTCGTTCTCGGCCCGCTCGCGCCGGCCGAGAAGGTTCGAGAGAAAGAGTAAGAGTAGGAGAAAGAGTAAGAGTAGGAGAAAGAGTAAGACCGGCCCCGGCCCGCACCGGCCGTCTTCTCCCTTTCCGCCCCCCCACACTTACTCTATTCACCACGACGCGGCCTATTCCCCCCGCCGCCCGCCCCTCACTCTCCCTTTCCCTCACTCCCTCTTCATGCCACCCACCTTCGACATCACCCGCAAGGACGCGATGGCCATGCCGGTCCGGCCGATCGACCCGGCAGCTTTCGATTTCGCGCGCTACGAAGCGTTCGCGGCCGAGGCCGATGCGCGCTTCCACGCGTTTCTGCAACAGCAGGACGGCATCGCGGTGTGGCAGCGCGTCCGCGCGGGCGAGGTGTTCCGTGACGCCTGCCGCGACATGCGCGAGTCGCTGCGTTGGCAGATCGGCGCGCTCCAGCGCACGCTCGACTACCGCACCGACGCGCCCACGTACCTCGAACCGTGGTACGGCATCGGCACGACCGCCGCCGCGTTTGGCGCCACGTACGAATGGCTGCCGGGCCAAGCCCCGGTGGTCATGCCGGCCTACGCGTCGGTCGCCGACATTCCCAACCAGCTCGAGCCCCGCCCCGCCGAGGAGGTCCCGATCCTCCGGTACACGCTCGAGACGATCGAGTACTTCCTCTCGGCCACGCAGGGGCGCGTCCCGATTTCCTGGTGCGACCTGCAGGCCCCCATCAACGCCGTCGGCGGGATTGTCGAACTCGGACAATTTCTCGAGCTCTGCTACGACGAGCCCCAGCGCGCGCAGCAGATCCTGGGCGCGCTGCGCGACGAGATCATCCGTTTCACGCGCCGGCAGAGCGCCCTCCTGGGCAACACGCTCGCGCGTCCGGGACACGGCTTCGCCAGTTCGCGCGCGGGCATGGGCATCGCGCTGAGCACCGACAACCTCGTCATGATTTCGCCGGCGATGCTGGCCGAGTTCTGTAGCACCGACTGCGCGCAACTGGGCGCGGCCTTTGGCGGGGTTGGCATTCACTCCTGCGGCAACTGGGCGCGCTGGATCGACACGGTGAAGTCGATTCCGAATCTCTGCATCGTCGACGGCGCCTTCAGTCCGCAGACCGATCCCGGTTTCAACGACGCTGCGACCTTCCGGGACGCGCTCGTCGGCACCGGCATCATCCTGCACGCACGGATCGTAGGCGATCGCGCCGAAGTCATGTCGCGCGTCCGCCAACTCTGGAAACCCGGTCTGAAGCTGATCGTCGGCACCCACATCGAAGACCCCGCCGAGCAGCACGCGACCTACGAGGAGATCCATGCGCTGGACGGGTAACCGCAGGCCAATGTTGAGTTGAGCGTCCGGGCTTGCGGATACGCAAACGTCACAGCGCTTTGGCGACGTCGACGAGACGGTACACTGCGTACACGGTCATGTCTCGGCCAAGTTCGGTCAGCATGACATCCCGGTCGTCCCTGAGGCGGCCCGTCCCGGGCGAACTGACAACACCCTGAGCATCCAGATGGCCAAACGCTTCACGGACTTCCGCGATGCTCGCGCCCGATTGGTCCGCGAGAACCGAAAGACGCACGGGTTGCGGATCGACCGAGAATAGGTTCACGACCAGAAACAGTTCCGTTCGGTCCAGTTCGAAAGCCGCCAGCACGCGGGCCATGGGATCCGGCACGCCGCGCGGCGCGGCCAATGCCTTGAGAAGTCGCGCCCGATGCACGGGGATGCTGAGTCCCGCGCGCTCCGCAAGGGCAATGAGCCGCCATACCGCCTTCGGTACGGTGACGCCGGCGAGATCTCCGAAACCGTCTCCGGCCCATCTGTTGCGATGTACAGGGTCACACCGGGTCTGCCGAATTCGAGGATGCATGGGAAGAGAAGGAGAGCACGGGATCCACGACAGTATCGCCCGACGGGGTCTGCGCGTATCCAGCATCCTACGATAGCAGGATGTTCCCGGTTTCAGAAATGCCTCCGGCGAATCACGTCTATGCCCGAGGGCTATAACCCCGCCGAAACGCCGACAGTATCGGCCGAGCCCCACCCGAAAGCCTGCGCGGTCGCGCGGAAATCCTCTTCGGATCCAACTTTTCCGTCCCAGTCTCGCCCGCGTATGAGGTGTCCCGCGCTCCGCCGTCAGCCGACTCGCCCGCGGCCGACTCGCCCAACGCATCAGCCCGTCGCTTGCCTCGACTCTGCGCACCTGCTTTAGAGGCGAGATGGAGCTCCGTCACATCCGCTACTTCCTGGCCGTGGCTGAAACCCTGAACTTCAGCCGGGCGGGCGAACGGCTGCACGTAGCCCAGTCCGCGTTGAGCAAACAGATTCGCGCGCTTGAACAGGAGCTCGGCGGCCAGCTGTTTCATCGTACGACGACTAAGGTGAGCCTGACCGAGATGGGCCACTACTTCCAGGAACAGACCCGCCGGATCCTGATCCAGTGCGACATCGCCGTCACGGGGGCCCAGCAACTCGCCAAGGGTTCGGTCGGCACTCTTCGCGTCGGTTGCGACTGGCGGCTGGTCGGATTGCCGATCGCAGCAGCGGCGCGCAAAATGACCACGCTCCATCCGCGTCTCTCCGTGAGCTTCGTCGAACGGCCCGTCACCGAGCATCTCGGTGCCATCCGCGCGCGGGAGATCGACCTCGGCTTCTCCGCTCCCATGTTCCTCGGCGCCGCCGACGACCTCGAATTGCAGCGCGTGTGCGCAGTGCGAATCAAGGTCCTGCTCCCGGACCACCACCGACTCGCGTCCCGCCCGCAGATTGAACTCAAGGAACTGAAAAACGAGCGCTGGCTAACCCTGGCGCCGCAGAGCATGCCGGGAGGGCGGGTCGTCATGTCCCAGATTCTCCAGTTCACACCCAAGTACGGGACGGCAACCGAGTCGCTGCCGGGAATCGTCGCCCACGTCATCGCCGGCCATGGGGTCGGACTCATTCCCGACTGGGGAAACGGCCGCGCTGAACCTGGCACCGTGATGGTCGAGACCGATTGCACACCGCTCGAGGTATTCGCGGTTTCCAGCAAGGAATCCCCGTCACCACTCATCCCGGCTTACCTCGAGGCGCTCAGAGGCGCGCTCAAGGCGCGGAGGGTTTGACCCCGCGTCCCGGCCTGCGCGATATCGCCGCCCTCCCCTCGCGGTCGATATCCAGCTCCGCGTCGCAACTCCATCGCGCATCGAGAATCGCCTCATGATGCGTCGGCGGTTGATGCGTCGGCGGGAAAATTATTCCAGGCCGGAATAGGTCGAGGTCTGGCAGGCTATTTCTCCCAGCGAAGGCCGCGCCGTAGAATAATGCCATGGATCAGTTCAGCCCAAGCGCGCGCGACAACCGCCACGTCCCATGATCGCCGCCAACACCATCCCGTTTCGCGCGATCCTGACGATCGCCGGTCAGAAGCGCGGGGCGGATGCGACGCATTGCCGCGTCGTCCTCGGGCTGCTCAGC
Organism: Opitutus sp. ER46; assembly: GCF_003054705.1. Classification (NCBI taxonomy): domain Bacteria; kingdom Pseudomonadati; phylum Verrucomicrobiota; class Opitutia; order Opitutales; family Opitutaceae; genus Opitutus; species Opitutus sp. ER46. The sequence goes on along the minus strand of NZ_QAYX01000017.1, from coordinate 9,401 downwards.
ACCGCCACCGCGGTTCGCCACGCGTTTCGCCGCGAGTTCGAACGCCTCGGGCTGTCGGAACTCGATTTCGCTGTTCTCGTTACGCTCTACGCGATCGCGCCGGAACGCTCCACGCTCGCCGCCGTGGCAGCGCAGACGGGATCGGCGCGCCCGAGCATGACCGAGGCAGCCGATCGCCTGGAAGGGCGTGCGCTCATCCGGCGCGAGCGCGCCACAGCCGACCGCCGCAGAATATTCATCGAACTCACCGACGCCGGGCGCAGCCTGGCGGAGCAATCGCTGCAGCTCACGATCGAGAAGGCGCACCAGATTGGGCGCGCGATCGGCGTCCACGCCAATGAGGTCCTCGTCGAGGCCTTTCGCCGCCTCGACGCAGCCGCCCGCGGAAAACCCTCCGCCGGCTGAACTCCAGTTTACGACCAGACGCTCCGCCTTCGCGAGCGTCCGTCCGTGAGTGGTCGATACCGTCCGTCCACGACGGAGATCCACTCTCTGTCCGAATCCTCCATGAAGATACCATCGTCCTTTCGAGCGACCCTCCTGGTCGTCCTCGTTCCGCTGACAGGCTGCGACCGCGACGTCAGTCAGGCGTCGCCGGCTGCCGTCACCGTCTCGGTTCATATAGTCCACGCCAGCAATGTGCCGGAACAGATCGTTGCCTCGGGCGCGATCGAGGCGATCGACAAGGCCGAGATTGCCTTCATGGTCTCCGGCCGCGTGCTATCGGTGCCGGCCGCCGACGGCGCCCTGATCAAGCAGGGCGACGTGCTCGCCCAGCTCGATCCCGTGGATTACGAGAGGAGCGTCGCCATCGCCGAAGCCCAACTGCAGGAGGTCAAATCTCGGCATGCGCGCCTGGCCCGCCTCCACGAGGCCGGCAGTCTCACCGCCACGGATTTCGATCGCATCAGCTCCGCCCTGCAGCAGGCCGAAGCGGCCGCAACCCTCGCGCGCCGGCAACTTGACTACACCGTCTTGCACGCGCCATGCGACGGCTGGGTCGTGCGACGCGGTATCGCGCCGGGACTCGTTGCCGTCCCTGCCGTACCCGTGTTCACCCTCTTGCCGCCCGGCGCCGTCTGGGCCAACGTCGGGGTTGCGGAGACAGAGATTTCCAGGGTGCAGGTTGGTCAGCTCGTCGATGTTCACGTCCCCGCCGCAGGCCACGATCCGCAACGCGGAACAGTCGAATCGATCCTGCCCAATGCCGATCCACTGGCCCGCACGTTCACCGTAAAGGTGCGGCTCGCGAACCGCGGCGGCGAACTCCGGCAGGGGCACGTCGTCGTAGCCCACATCTTGACCGGCCGAACGCACCGCGCGCTTCTCGTTCCGCCGCAAGCTGTACAAAAGCACCCTGACGGCTCGCTCTTCGTCTGGCTCGTCGAGCCGACGCGGCAGACGGCGGTCCGGCAACTGATCCAGGTGGAATCCCTAACTGCCACCGGCATCGAAGTCTCCGCCGGGCTGACCGACGGCGACCAGATCGTCCTCAACGTTCCCCATACGTTGTTCGAGGGTACCCGTCTCGCGCTCGCCCATCGGCCATGAAATTTCTCACCTGGCCCCTGCGCCACCGACAGGTGGTGTTCGTCCTCAGTTGCTTTGCGCTCCTGCTCGGCCTCAACGCGCTCCTGCGGATGCCACGGCAGGATACGCCAACCATCTCGGTGTATCAGGCGCTCGTCGCCGTTCCCTACCCCGGCGCCAACGCCGCCGAGGTCGAGCAGCAGGTCACACGCCCGCTGGAGAACTACCTGTTCTCTTTTACCGAGGTTAATCATCGGAAGACCAAGTCCGTCACCCGCGACGGCTTGGTGGTGGTCACGGTCGAGTTGCACGAGTGGACCAAGGACCAGAAGGCGTTCTGGTCGCGCCTGCGGCTCGGATTGGCGGAGCTGAAGGCGACCGCGCTCCCCGCCGCGACTCTGCCCCCGATCGTCAATTCCGATTTTGGCGAATCCGTCGCGCTACTCATCGGCGTCTCTTCGCCGCAGCGCACCTACGACGAGACCCGTCGCTTTGCCCAGCGGATTGAAGACGGGCTCAGGCGCGTCGAGGGCATGGGGCGGATTAAGCGCTACGGCGAACGCAACGAGACGATCTACGTCGAGGCGGACTCCCAGCGCCTCGCCCGTTTCGCCGTCAACCTGCCGGCCGTGTCGGCCGCGCTCCTGCTGCAGAACTCGACGCCGCCCACCGGCACCATCAAGGCCGGCGACACTGAGACTCCGCTCCATACGGTTGGACGCCTCACCTCCATTGCGGATGTTCGCCAGCAAGTGGTGTTCTCCGACCTGCCGCACGAGCGCGTCGTTCGCATCGGCGACATCGCCACCGTCAGCCGGAGGCTGTCCGATCCCGAGGCGTTTCTGCGGGTGAACGGTCGCGACGACGCGGCGTTGATGATCTCGGCGGAGATGCAGCCGGGCTACAACATCGTCGAGTTCGGCCAGGCCGTGCGGCAACAGATCAACCAGGTGCGATCGCTCCTCCCGTCCGACGTCGACGTCGTGGTGATCAACGACCAGCCGGAGGTGGTGGCGCAGTCAATCCACCACTTCATCGTGGAGTTCTTCATCGCGATCGCCGCGGTCGTGCTCGTCACGGTGATTCTGCTGCCCCTGCGCGTGGCGCTGATCGCGGCGCTCGCCATCCCCCTCACCATCGCCGCGACCTTCTGCAACCTGAGTCTGCTCGGGATTGAGCTGCACCAGGTTTCGCTCGCCTCGCTGATCGTCGTGTTGGGCATGGTCGTCGACAACGCCATCGTCATCGTCGACAACTACCTCGAGAAACTCGACGCCGGCGCCACGCGCTGGGACGCGGCGTGGCGCGGGGCCCATGAGTTGATCGTTCCGGTGCTGGCCGCCACGGTGGCCATCATCCTGGCCTTCGCGCCGCTGAACTTCTTCCTCACCGGCAACTCGAAGGAGTTTCTCTGGGCCATGCCGATCACCGTCGCCGTGGCTCTGCTGCTCTCGCTCGTCGTGGCGCTGTGCGTCACGCCGCTCCTGTGCTACCTCTGCATCCGGCAGGGCCTGAAGGGCGGCCGCCAGACCATGGGCGCGCGCGTGCTCGACCGTGTCTTGGCGACTTACGAGCGGATCATTCGCCCCGCGGTCGCTCATCCCTATCTCACCACGAGCCTCGCCCTGCTTACCATTCCCGCTGCGCTGCTGCTGACGCCGGTCGTAAAGCAGGAACTCTTTCCCGCCGCCGAACGCGACCAGTTCATCATTGAGATCGACATGCCGCTCGGCACCCGGCTTGAGGCGACGGATCGCGTCGTCCGCCAGGTCGAGGCCGTCCTGCGCGCCGACCAGCGGATCCCGAAGTTTGCGGCTTTCGTCGGTACCGCTGCCCCGCGAGTGTACTACAGCTTCTCGCCCGAGTTCCCGCGTCCGAGCTACGGCATGCTTCTCGTCAGCACCCGGACCGCCAAGGAAACCGGCGCGCTGGCGCAGGAGTACTTCACGAAGCTCGTCAACTTCGCGCCTGGCGTCCGCATCGACGTGAAGCGGATCCAGCAAGGAGAGGAATACGGCGCGCCCGTCGAGGTCCGTCTCAGCGGTCCCGACTTGGCGACATTGCGCGAGTACGGCGATCGGATCCGCGCCCTGGCGCAGCGGATCCCCGGCGCCACCCAGGTGCGCGACAACTTTCGCGACGGCCTCGCGATCAATCTCCAGGTCGATGCCGAGATGGCCAATCGGCTCGGTCTGGCGACCAGCCTGATCGCCGCCCAAGTTCGTGCCGGATTCTCCGGCTTCCCCGTCACCCAGGTATGGGAACACGACGCCACGGTGCCGATCGTGCTTCGCCTCAACGCCGCGCATCGCGAGGACTACGCCGCCCTTCGTTCGTTCATGCTCGGCACCCTTTCGACCAGTGCCCCCGTGCCGGTGGCGGAGGTCGCCACGCCCGTGCCGACCTGGCAGCCGGCCCAGATCGCGCATCGCAACGGGCTGCGCACGCTGACGGTGCTGATCTCACCGGATGCGCGGACGTTGCCTTCGCAGGTCCTCGCGCCGCTGCGGCGGCAGGTGGCGGAGCTGAAGCTGCCGCCGGGCTACCGCATCGAATTCGGCGGCGAGTACGAGAACCAGCAAAAGACCTACGGGCAGATGCTCGGCGCCCTGCTCGCCAGCCTGGTCCTCATCTTCGGCGTGATCCTGTTCGAATTCAAAACGGTGCGGGAGACGCTGCTCGTGATGCTGGCGATCCCGCTTACGCTCTTCGGCGCGATCACCGGCCTCGTCATCACTCACAACGTGATGAGTTTCACGGCCGGTATCGGGATGATCAGCCTCGTTGGCATCGTGATTCGAAACTCGGTCATACTCGTCGACCACGCGAACCACCTGCGCCGGGAGGAAAAGCTTGATGCCACTGCCGCCGCGATCGCCTCGGGCGTCCGCCGGCTCCGCCCTATCTTTCTCACCTCGATGGCCGCTGCCGTCGGCATGGCCCCGATGCTGATCACGCGTTCCCCCCTGTGGGCGCCTCTGGCCGGCGCCTTCTCGATCGGGATCATCTGGTCAATGGGCATGACCCTCGTCGTCATTCCCGCCATGTACAGCGTCGTCATGCGGCCCGTCGCGCCCACGGACGATCAGGAGAGCCGCTCATGAAAGCCCGTTTCCTCATTCCGCTTTTCGCGGCGAGCACCTTTTGCGGCCTCGGTCTCGCCGGCGAGCCGCTAACGCTCGACCAGGCCCTCTCGCTCGCACTGCAGAAGAGTAAGGCCTCGCAGCTGGGGCAGACCAAAGTCGACACCGCGGCGGCCGAGCTCACGGCCGCGCAGCGGCAGCGGTTCGCCCAGGTCCACGTGTATGGAGCCTCCTGGTACATGAAGGATCCGCTCGAGGTAAAGCTCGCCCGTGGATCGCTCACCTCGGTTCTCAACGGCACCGGGCCGGCCCTCGGCCTGGGGCCGCTGGACGTCACGGCCTTCCCAACGAACGACCTCGCACTCGCCCGCGGCAGCCGGACGCCCTCCGTTGGCTCGCTTACCGTCGCGCAGCCGCTCTCGCAGCTCTGGCGGATCGGCAGCGGCGTGCGTGCCGCCGGCGCCGGCGTTGCGGAGGCGCAGCGGGAACTGAATCACGTCAACGCCCGGATCAGGCTCGACATCGAGGAGCTCTTTGTCGGCCTGCGCGTCCAGACCCTGAGGATTTCCGAAAAGGAGGCGATGCTCCGCTGGCAAGAGCGGCGGCTCCACGACGCCAGGGTCGCCCGCAGTGCGGGTGAGTTGCTCGACGACAAGGTCATCGGGTTGGGAGCGGCCGTGATCCAGGCGCGCGCGGAACTCACCCGCAGCCGGCAGGAGTACGCGCGCCTGTCGCTGGAGCTCGCCGATCTGATCGGACGCGGCGGCGTCGACGACCTCGTCGTCACCGACCGGCTTCCGACCCGCGAGGATCGGCCGCTCTCCGATTGGATTGCGCAAGCCGCCAACAACCCGGAGCGCCTCATCGCCGCCGCCACGTTAGAACGCGCCACTGCCGGCGTGCGTGCCGCGCGCCAAGCCTACATCCCCGACGTCTCCCTGGTCGGCGGCGTGGTTCGGCAGGACGGCGTGCCGCTCGTCGCCCGCGACAACGGCGTGGTCGGCGTAACATTGAGCTGGGACGTCTTCGATTTCGGCCGGCGCCGCGCGCTAGTCACCCGCGCGCTGTCACAGCGTCGCGGGGCCGAGCTAAACCAGGACCGCCTCGAGGAGGAGGCTGCGCGCCGGCTCCGCTTGGCGCACCAGGACCTCGTGTTCGCCGACGAACGGATCGCGCTCGCCCACGAGGCCGTTTCATTTCGGCGCCGCGCCTCCGAACTTGCGCACCAGTCTGCGACCAACGGACTGGCCCTCGAGGCGGCGACGCTGGAGACCGACGCCGAGCTCCGGAAGGCCGAGGCCGATCTCTTTGACGCCAACTGCCAGCGCCACATTGCCCTCCTGCACCTTCATTATCTCGCCGGACAGCTATGACCCGGATTCGTCCGCGTCCCTGCTGACGTCCTGATGCTCACGAACGGGCGGAGGAGGCAGAGAATGGGCGGCGCCATTTTACCGGAAAACCGCGCTGCGACTTGCCCCTTTCCGCCCCGACGCGCCCCTGATGGGCGCGTTCTCCGCCCTGCGTCTTTGGGCCTCTTGCACCTTCTTGCGGCCCAACCTCCTTCCGTTTCCGTCACTTCCCTGCCCGATCCTTGCTGTGTTCGCGTTCACGAAAACAGTCGGAGACCGCCGAAAACCCAGGAGCCCAGCGGACGAGGGCTGCAATTATATCCACCCGACATCCGGCCACTTGCGGAATAATGTCCAGATACTCCGGAATAATGTCCGGATACTCCGCGATAATGTCCGGATACTTTCTGCGGCAGGTTGCGGCGGTTTCACGCGGGAACTGAGGCGCCGATGCGAAAAACTCGAGCGTGTCTCGATCGGACGGCTCATGATTTCTCGCACGAATCCGCGCGCGGTCCTGCATCCATCGAGTTGGTACCCCGAGGGCGATCGCTTCAAAAACGGCACGATGGGATTCGAGAACCCGCCACCGGCTTCGCGAGCAGCGTGCGAAAACCCTCGGCCGCGACGGCACGCCCCCAATGTGAAATGAAGTGCGTTTCACCGACCGCGCGACGCATGCTTCGCTTGACGTTCGCAAAGGCAGAGGCTCGTTGCGCGCACCATATGGACAAAGTCTACAAGGGCAGTATCCCCGCGCACCGAAAGACCCTGCAGTCGCTAAAACGCGAGTTCTCGCAGTTGCCTTCGAAAACCAACTGGGCCCGGCTGCGAATCGACCCACTGCTGAAACACGTCACGAATCTCGATCGGTTGCTAAACTCACCCCAGTTCGCACAGGAACACGCGCGCCTCCGTCAAGGCGTCCGCATGTTTCACTCCGACCTCGTTTACTTGCGCGACAACATCGCCGCGCTGAAAAAACTTCTCGCCGAAGCCCAGCGACGCGCGGAGAAGCGCGCGTAAATCTGCGCGAGTTTTTTCTGACTCGCTCGGCCCGCGCGAGTGAATGCTGGCACCACGCGTCACGCCGGTCGCGGCTCGTTGATTGGCGTGTGTTGATGGAAAGCCAACCGCGCTCGCAGGTCGTCGGTTTGCCCGATGTACCGCTCTCCAAGGGTGTTCACGCTTTCGAGGATGTAGACGTAGGTCATTGTCGTTCGCCCGCCGCCGCCAAGCCTATGGCGGGCAGCCTTCGCTCGGCAATCCCACCCCGGTCCCGCACGCGTGTGGCTGGCCTGCCAGCCGTAGTCTCATCCGCTTGCGGATGAGCGAAGGCTGGTGCCAGGGGCCGGGATTGAACGAAGTTTCGTCGCCGGCATAGGCCTCCAGTCAGAGGAGGCGCCGGAAAAAGCCGAGCTGAAATTCAGGGGTACTTGGCAGAATTCTTGGCATCTTCCTCAATTCTAATCGGCGAGCCGAATGTGCGTGCCGTCACCGTTCTCATCCCCATTGCGCCAACAGAACTTCGCGCTACTCGACCTGACCTTATAGAGACTGGGTATCGAACCCGCCGGCGACGTGAAGCGCCGAGCGCAGACCCCCATTAAAACAATTGTACCGCTCCCGTGGCAGTGGCAGAACGGAGCTATGGTCCGGTTCTTGGCAGTCCTTGTGGTGATCTTCGGTCTCGTTTCCAAACAGGCCTTTGGCGCTGGGATCGACCTACGCGCCCCAATTCCAGAATTGCAGCTCAGTGACGGGACGGTCCTTCACAATGTCCTTTTCGTTTCCTATGCGACCTCGGCAGCAATGGCGAAGTGGGACGGCGGGCGAGGGACCATCCAATACGCGAACCTCCCGCCCGATGTTTTGGCGGCGATGCGGTCTAGGATTCCGCAGGCCGCACCACCGCCACCGCCTCCACCGTCATACTCTCTGCCAGCCGCCAGCGGTCATACAAAGACAATTACCGGGCAAATCTTCACTACCATTAGCGGCACAACAGAGAGGATTTCTGAGGCCCACGTTGAGGCTTACCCACTCGCGGCGATGGACGACGTTAAAGCCGCTCAAAAGCGATACTACGCCCAGCATCCTAATGGTGATCGGAACGGACTTGGGACCACGCTGGCGGGCGAACGCGATGCGTTTGCCGCAGCTTTGAAAAACGTCCCGATTGTCGCCTCGGGTCGCACCGATGCTGATGGCGTCTTCACCATCTCGGTACCGGACAACATTCCAGTTTTCCTGTTTTGTCGCGGCATCATGCACTTTCAAGGATACCCGATGTTGCAAATGTGGTTCGTCCCCGCGACAGAGGGAAAGATGATCCTGAGCGGAGACAACGCTTGGATGCAGTGGAGAGACGGCAAGTGAAGCCACAGATTTTGCCACAATCACCTAACGCCCACATCCGAGTGGATGTCGTATTGGAGAAGGTGAGCCACAAGACCGTCGTATCCGGTATCATTGTGATTTCGCAGAGTGCGGGAAGACGGATTTGACGTTTGTCGGTACTGCGGGAGATCGGGAGGAAAAAGCCGCGAGACACATATTGCGTCAGCGCCGGAAAGAAAGAGCCTAGCCAACAAATGACCGTCGGAATTTACATGATCAGTGGCTGCGCCGTGCCTGCTCAGCAACTCGGAGACCATGGATATTTTGGCTTATCGATCGATGTTGACCGCCGATTCGATCAGCACGAGCGCGACCTGAAGAAGAACCAGCACTGCAATCAGTATCTCCAAAATTGCTTCAACCTCTACGGTGGCTCGAATTACTTTGTTTGGTCGGTGGTCGAAGAATGTGAAAAGGAAGAGCTTTCTGACAAAGAAATCCAGCACATCAAAGACGGAAACACCTACGAGAATCCCAGAGGATTCAATATGACACCGGGAGGTTATGAGGGCGTAAGCGTAGCTGCCGCAAAGCCGTTCGCATTTCGTGATGCGAAGACTGGCACTCTATTCATCGGTACAAACCTTTCTCAGTTCTGCCGAGACCAACCTCAATATGATTATGTTCAGTTATCACGACTAAGGAGAGGAGAGATCCAAATTTACATGGATCTGATTGCACTCGATGTGCCTGAGCTTGGTAGCAGCTAACAATCGCTGACCAGTAGGAACGCGCCCCTAGGCGGCAACGCTGAACAAGTCGAAATCGAAGATTAGCATTAAGCCATGCCGAATCGAGTTTCGTGCAAGGCCGAGACGGTCTACCGTGCCGTCAAGGAATCGGCCATGAAGGCCGTTGTCCAAGGGATGGACACGGTAAGAAGAATCGCCGCCACGCCGGCCGACGCCCCTTGGGGGCGTAGTGACAATTTCCTCCTCGTCGTGACTTTCGAACAGCTGAACTTGGGATGCAGCGTAAGCGTTCAACTTGGGCGTGGTGACGGGGCGATTCGTACCGGCTAGACTCGGGGGATGGC